>NZ_JBGCCA010000041.1:0-87180 GCF_041261265.1 Streptacidiphilus sp. MAP12-33 | reverse complement strand
GGGGGGCGCGCCCCCCGCCCCCCCCCCGCCCCCCCCGCCCCCGCCCCCCCCCCCCGGGGGGGCCCCCCCCCCGCCCCCCCCCCCCCCGCCCCCCCCCCCCCGGGGGGGGGGGCCACGTCCATGAGCGGAGGGGTCTCAGATGAGGTCCACGATGTCGGCGATCGAGTCCACGATCCGCGAGGGGCGGTAGGGGAACTTGTCGATGTCGTCGTCGGAGGTCAGGCCGGTGCGGACCAGGAACGTGGTCATGCCCGCCTCCAGGCCCGCCAGCACGTCCGTGTCCATCCGGTCGCCGATCATCGCGCTCGTCTCCGAGTGCGCGCCGATCTGGTTCAGGCCTGCGCGCATCATCAGCGGGTTGGGCTTGCCGACGAAGTAGGGCTGCTTGCCCGTGGCGGCGGTGATCAGCGCGGCCACCGAACCCGTCGCCGGAAGCGCTCCCTCCAGGCTCGGGCCGGTCGCGTCCGGGTTGGTGCAGATGAAGCGCGCGCCGTCGTTGATCAGGCGGACGGCCTTCGTCATGGCCTCGAACGAGTAGGTCCGCGTCTCGCCCAGCACGACGAAGTCCGGCTCGGAGTCGGTCAGGACGTAACCCACCGCGTGCAGCGCGGTGGTCAGCCCCGCCTCACCGATGACGTAGGCCGTGCCGCCGGGCCGCTGGTCCGCCAGGAACGCGGCCGTCGCGAGCGCGGAGGTCCAGATGTTCTCCTCCGGGACCTCCAGGCCCATCCGCGACAGGCGGGCGTGCAGGTCGCGCTGGGTGTAGATCGAGTTGTTGGTGAGGACCAGGAACGGCTTGTCCTTGGCCAGCAGCGTCTGGATGAACGTGTCCGCGCCGGGGACCGGCACTCCCTCGTGGATGAGCACCCCGTCCATGTCGGTGAGCCACGATTCGATGGGCTTGCGCTCTGCCATGGGGGCGACTCTCCTGCGGAACTCGAGGCGTACGAGACAGCTCAAGCCTATCGATCACCTCCGCGACGGCGAGAGAACGGATCCGATCGTCTCGCCATGCGAATACCCGGGCCCCTCGGTGTCAGGCGCTCGATGCCCGGCTGAGCCGGACGGGTGGCGCGGCGGTGGCGGGCTCACCCGGGTGGACGAGTCGGCGTTTGGGGCATGGGGCGATCGTCATATTTCTCACGGTGCGTCAGCTACTCAGGTGACGGACCGAAAGGGTGACCAGGAACATGGCGAAGCGGTGGAGGGCGATCGCGGGTGTACTCGCGTCCGCCGCGCTCCTGACTCTGTGGTGCGCGGATCCCGTCCTCGCTTCCGACGCCCTCCCCGGCGGCGGGACGACCCTGGTCACCGTCGGCGGCCTCGCGCCGCAGGGAGCGGTCGCACCCGGGGCGGTGGGCCGGGCGAAGGCGCAGCCGCCGGTCGTGCTGGAGACGATGACGGTCGATCCGGCGCAGAGCCGCCCCGGCGGCTCCGTCGACCTGCGCACGTTCGCGGACTGCGGTGGCACCAGCACGGGCGAGGTCCGATCGGCGGCGTTTGCCGGGCCGGTCGGGCTCGCGCTCGCCGAGGACGGCGGCCTCTACGCCGCCGCGCGGATCTCCGCCACCGTGACGCCCGGCACCTACCTTGTGCACGAGTTCTGCGCGGGCCACCCCGTCGCGGCGGGCCGGCTCACCATCGCCGACCTCGGCGCTCCCGCGACCGGCGGCGGCTGGAGGGTGCTCCGCACCCGTTCCGCACCGGCCTCCCAGCCGGCCCCGGCCGCCCCCTCCCCGCTGCCGCGCGACGCGGCCATCGGCCTCACCCTCGCCTCCCTCGCCTGCGTCGCCGCCCTCACCCTCCGCCGCCGCCACCGCCTCGACCTCGACCCGGTGGACGTCGATGCCTGACCGGAAGCCGCGGGACGTGAGCCAGGGCGGTGCGACACCGCCGAAGGCGGACGGAGAGCGCAGGGGTGGGGCAGGTGCGGGCAAGCCGGGCCGGCCGGCGGCTCGGCGGGCACCGAAAGCGGCGGGCGGGCCTGACGATGGCGCGAGCGCGGGTACGGGGGCCCCTGCGCAGGCGCCGCTGGCGCCGAGGGTGGGCGGCGTCCGCGAGCCCGGGGCGAACGCTGGAAGAGGAACTCCCGCGCAGGCTCGTCCGGCGCCGATGGCGGGCGGCGGGGCGAATGCCGGGGCGGGGGTCTCCGCGGTCTCCGCGCAGGCCCGGCCGTTGCCGAAGGTGGGCGGCGGGCACAGGAGCGGGGCAGGCGCGGGTAGGCCGGCCCAGGCGGCGCGGCCGGCGCCGAAGCGTCCCGCTCCGGCCGCTCGCCGCGACGGGATGCCCGACGGGGCGGCGGGCTCGCCCACGCCGGAGCGGCGACCGGCTGCCGGCGCGCCGCGCCGCGCAGGCGGCGAGCCGCCCGTGGCGGCAGGGACTCTCGGCTCCGCCGTGCGCGCGTTCGCGCGTGCGCGGCAGGCGGCGAAAGCGCGCACGGAGGGCTCGCGGACGGGCGCACCAGCGGTGGGCCGCTCGGTCGGGGTGCGCGGGGTCCGGGGCGCCGCGCGGATGATGCGGCTTCGGGCCAGGGCCGGGGTCTCCGAACTGCTCAGGCGGACCGGCTCCGCGCCGGGCGCCGTTGCGGCCGGAGGTGATCCGGCCGGAGGTGTTCCGGCCGTGGCTCGGAACGGACGGGCTTCGCGGTCCGGTAGTGGGCCAGGACGAGCCGGCTCCGCGTCGGGTGCTGCCGCCGGCGGGGCTGCTGTCGGCGGGGTTCCGGCCGGCTGCGGGAGCGGCCGGGCGCCGCGGTCCGGTGGTGGGCCGGGGCGGGGCGGACGAGGGCGGCGGCGCCGGGTGCTGGCGGTGGTCTCGGTCGTGCTGCTCGCGGTCGCGCTCGGCGGGGTGCTGTACGGGGTCGGCCGTGCCCGCCACAGCGTCGGCCCTGTCGCCGACGTGGGGCGGAACGCCCCGCGTGGCGGTTCGGGATCGGACGCGGTCCTGCCCGGCCAGCAGCGGACCGGCGCCGCCACACCGCACGCCCCGACGCCGACCCCGGCCCGGACCGCGACAGCGACCACGCGGCAGAACGCGAGCCGGCTCGCGTCGAAGCCCCTGCAACAAGCGAAAGCGAAAGCGAGCGCGCAAGCGCAGCCGCTCGCGCGCTCGACGCCGCTCGCCCTGGCGATCCCCTCGGTGCGCCTCCAGGCGCCGTTGCTCGGGCTCGGTATGGACGGCAAGGGTGCCGCCGAGCTGCCGCCGTTCTCGCTGCCGCGCACCGCGGGCTGGCTGCGGGACTCCGCGTCGCCCGGTGAGAGCGGGACCGCGGTCGTGGTCGGGCACGTCGACACCACGACCGGGCCCGCCGTCTTCTGGAACCTCGCCGCCGTGCGGCCGGGGGCCGAGGTGGACGTGACCCGACTGGACGGGCGGACAGCGGTCTTCACCGTGGACCTGGTGCGTGCCTACCCGAAGGCGGGCTTCCCCTCCGCCCAGGTCTACGGGCCCTCCCCGGGCGCGCAGTTGCGCGTGGTGACTTGCGGTGGCGCGTTCGACCGCGGCCGGCACGAGTACACCGGGAACGTCGTCCTCTTCGCGCACCTGAGCGGCGTCCGCTGAGGCGAGGTGCGTACAATGTACGCACCTGCGTGGAGGAGGACGTCTTGGCGGAGGCGCGTACGCCCGTGTGGGCGCGGACCCGGAGCGCCGGGCGCGGCCCGCAGCCGTCCCTGAGCGTGGAGTCCGTCGTCGGCGCCGCCGTCGCGCTCGCAGACGCCGAGGGGCTGGAGTCGGTCTCGATGCGGCGCATCGCGGCCGAGCTGGGCGTGGGCACCATGTCGCTGTACCGCTACGTCGAGACCAAGGACGACCTGCTCGACCTGATGATCGACCACGTCATGGGCGAGGGCGAACGCCCGCCCCGCGAGCGGGACTGGCGCGGCGAGCTGCGCGGCATCGCGCTGCGCTACCGCGGGCTCGTGCTGCGGCACCCGTGGGTGCTCGGCGCCTCGGCCTCCCGTCCGCCGCTCGGACCCAACGTGCTGGACAACGGCGAGCGGATGATGGCCGCGATGGACGGCCAGGGCATCGGCATCGACGCGATGGCGCGCTTCGGCGGGACCGTGATGGCCTACGTGCGCGGCTTCGTCATGGGCGAGATCGCCGAGGCGGAGACGCTGCGCCGCACCGGCGTGACCGAGGACGAGTACCGCAACGTCGTCGGGCCGTATCTGATGGGGGTGCTGGCGGAGGGTCGGCACCCGCTGATGGCCAGGTTCGTCCACGAGGCGGACGACCACCCCGACCCGGACGAGGCCTTCGAGTCCGGCGTCGACACCGTCCTCGACGGCCTCGCGGTGACCCTGGAGCGCATGCGGGCCGTGCGGGCCGGGCGGCCGGGAACGGGGTTGTCGGTGGCGGGCGATAGCGTTTCCGCATCGAGTCAGTCCTGAGGCACCGCCCGGAGGATCCCGCATGTCCAAGCCTGCCCCCACCGACGAGTTCGTGCTGCCCGAGTCGTGGCGCGCGGCCCTCCAGAGCGAGGTGGAGCAGCCGTACTTCCACGAGCTCGCCGAGTTCGTCTCCGCCGAGCGGGCCGCCGGTCAGGTCTTCCCGCCGCAGGGTGAGGTGTTCGCCGCGCTGGAGCACACCCCGCTCGACCGGGTGAAGGTGCTGCTGCTCGGTCAGGACCCGTACCACGACGACAACCAGGCGCACGGCATGTGCTTCTCGGTCCGTCGGGGGATCAAGGTGCCGCCGTCGCTGCGCAACATCTACAAGGAGCTCGGCACCGACCTCGGCCTCACCGCGCCCAAGCACGGCAACCTGGAGGAGTGGGCGGACCAGGGTGTGCTGCTGCTCAACGCGGTGCTCACCGTCCGCGCCCACGAGGCCGGTTCGCACGCGGGCAAGGGCTGGGAGAAGTTCACCGACGCCGTCATCAAGGCTGTCAGCGCCCGCCCGGAGCCGGTGGTCTTCGTGCTGTGGGGCGGCTACGCCAAGAAGAAGCTCCCGCTGATCGACACCAGCCGCCACGTGGTGGTGCAGAGCGGCCACCCCTCGCCGCTCTCCGCGCGCCACTTCCTGGGCACCAAGCCGTTCTCCCAGATCGACAAGGCCCTGGCCGACTTCGGCGCCGCCCCGATCAGCTGGCAGCTGAGCGAATAGGGATCAGCGGGTGAATTGAAGCGAGGCCACGGTGACGGTGGCGCCGGGGGTGACCAGGGTCAGGTAGAGGTCGTGGACCCCCTTGGTCGGCAGGTGCAGGGCCGCCGTCACCGTGCCGCCGCCCGCCGGGAGGTCCACCGCACCGATGGTCGGGCTGCCGGGGGAGTCCACGCGCAGCTCCAGCTTGGCCGTTGCGGTGGCGTGATAGCCGACGGTCACGCCCGTGGCCGGGGTGAGCATCGAGCCGAAGTCGTATCCGGGTAGTTCGGCCCTCGGGTTGCCGGGCGTGAGCGTGGGCAGAGGCACGGCCGGGTGGCTCGCCGTGGGCGAGGAGCCGCCGGTGCGCTGCAGCACGGCCACCCAGTCGACCACCATCGGCACACCGGGCCGGGTGCCGGCCGTGGGCGTGGTGACGCCCCTGGGCGCCAGCGCGTCCGGGAACTGGCCGCCGACCGCCACGTTGAGCAGCAGGAAGTCCCCGGCGGTGGTGGCGGCCCGCCAGGCCGCAGCCGAGACGTCGCTCGCCTTGACGGTCCAGTACTCGGTGCCGTCGAGGTACCAGCGCAGCTCCTCGACCGGGCCGCTGCGGTCCCACTCCAGCGCGTAGGTGTGGAAGCCGCCGCGACAGGCGCCGGCCGCGCACGGCGTCGTGCCGCCGAGGCCGACCTTCTCGTTGCAGGGACCGCCCTGGCCCACGCCGCAGTGCATGGTGCCCCGCACGGTGTCGTCGCCGTTGACGTTCTCCACGACGTCGAACTCGCCGATGCCGGGCCACGCGTGGGGATTCGGGCGCTCCCCGGCGCCGAGCGCCCAGAACGAGGGCCAGTAGCCGAGCGCCGCCGGTCCGCTCACCTGCGGCAGTTGCAGCCGCGCCTCGAAGCGCAGCACCGAGCCGGGCGCCGGTCGGAAGTCCGTGCGCCGGGTCTCGATCCGGGCGGAGGTCCACTGTCCGGAGGCGTCGCGCTGCGGCGTGATCAGCAGATGGCCCAGGCCGTCCTGGCGCACGTTGGCCGGGTCGGCGGTGTAGCGCTCGACCTCGCCGGTGCCCCACTGCGGGGCACCGCCCTGATACCCGGTGCCGGTGTCGACGACCCAGCTCGCCGCGTCGGGCGGCGCGCCGGCCGGGCCGCCGAAGTCGTCGCGCCAGACGGTGGACCAGCCCGGCGGCGACGATCCGGCGGCGTCCGGCCCACCCGACGCCGACGACGCCCCGCCGCGCAGCAGCACGAACCCGACCGCCCCTGCCGCCAGCAGGGCCAGGACGACGGCCGGCACAATCGCTCGGGGCGACTTCACGACACCTGCACCCACCGCGCCACGGACGGCACCCCCGCCTTGTTCACGACGAACAGCATGTACCAGCCCGGCGGCACCAGTCCGCTGCTCCGGGGAATCGTCACGCTCACACCCGAGCCGTCCGCCGCCCGCGTCAACGGCAGGGCGACGCTGCGCTGCTGCACGTCGGTGGCGTGGGTGACGGAGGAGGGACGCATCAGCCGGGCGTAGGCGATGTCGCCCGCCGCCGACGTGCTGAACCGGGCCGTCCCGCCGAGCCGTACCTGTTGCGGGCCACCGGTGACACTGGGACGGCTGCCCTGCTGGTAGAGGTAGGCGGGCGTGTAGATCTCGATGCGCTGCTCGAAGAACTGCGGGCCAACGTCCTGCTTGTTGCCGAAGAGCGGGTTCGAGCCGAGGGTGACCACGCGGCCGTCCGGCAGCAGCAGCGCCTCGCTGTGGTAGTCGCGGCCCACGGTCGGGTCGGCCGCCGGGGTGAAGGTGTCGGTGTCCGGGTGGTAGACGTCGGCCTTGAGGATGTCGCTGCCGTGCTTGCCCCGGTAGTCGCTGGAGCCGCCGGTGGTGAAGACCGTGTCGTCGGGCAGGATCACGCTGTTCAGGTAGCGGGTGTCGCCGCCGGGCAGGTTCGGGCCGGGGACGAAGTGCGGGTCGGCGGAGTTCAGGTCGACGATCGCGGTGCGGTCGGTGGAGACCGCGGACTCGCCCGGGGCGCCGCCGCCCATGAACATCACCTTCTGGCTCTGCGCCGGGGGCAGCAGCACCGAGGAGGAGGTCTCGGTCAGGTCGGGCCGGGTGAGGCCGGGCACCACCTGGAAGGTGTTGCCGGCCAGATCCCACAGGCCGGGCGTGCGGCCCTTCTTCGGGTCGCCGTAGCCGGCGTTGGAGCCGGAGTAGAAGAGCTTGTCGTCCGCGGTGAGGAAGAGCGAGGGGTAGGTGGCGAAGTAGCGGTTCGGGCCGGGTGTCCACTTCTTGGTGGCCGGGTCGAAGATCTCGTTCTGGCCGTTCAGGATCGCGCCGGTGTCGTCCAGGCCGGAGACGGCGACGACCTTGCCGTCGGCGAGCGGTGCCAGCGTCGGGTACCAGCGGGCGTACTGCATCGGGTCGGCCAGCTGGTACTGCTCGCTGACCGGGTCGAACTCGTAGGAGGCCTTGATGCCCTCGAAGTTCTGGTCGCCCATGTTGATGTTGCCGGTCATGCCGTAGAGGGTGTTGGCGTCGTTGCCGGACAGCCCCGAGATCTGGAACCGGGTGCTGACCTTGACGTTCTGGCCCTTGCCGGGCTTGACGGCCAGCACGAAGACGGCCTGCTGGGTGTGGCGCACGACCGTCCGGAAGCCGCCGGGCGCCCTGCGGTCGGTGACCCGCACCTTCTGGGCGGGCCCCAGCACGAGCGTGTCGTCGGAGGTGTACTGCCGCCCGTCGGGGGCGGTGAACACGGTGCCCTTGGCGACGGTACGGGCCTTGTTCGGGTCCTCGTTGAAGACCTGCATCGTTCCGCCCGCCGTGGTGACGGCGGCGCCCAGCACCTCGTAGCGCAGCGTGCCGCCCGCCACCAGCAGTTTGCCGTCCGGCAGCTGGGAGTGGCCGCCGCAGAACATGTCGTCCGGCGTGGGGATCAGCTTGTAGGTGTTGGTGACCGGATCCCACAGCAGCGTCTTGAACGTCCCGGCCTTGAAGTTGTCCGAGTCGTTGCCGGAACCCGCGATGATCAGCACCTTGCCGGTGTGGAGCAGGCTGGCGTGGATCGCGTTGACCCGGAACTGCGGGGGCAGTACCAGCGTGCTCCACGAGCCGTACGTGGCCTTGTACCAGGGCTGGGCTATCTCGTAGGCGTGGTACTGCTGTTGGGCGAAGGAGACGGCGGCCGGGGCGTTCATGCCGACGACGGTCAGCACCAGGCTGCTGCCCAGCGCCAGCCGCTTGGTGCGCAGCGAGAAGGGGCGGCGGCCGCTGCGGACGAACCGGGGCAGGGAGAGGATCACGAGGTCTTCCTCCGGGCGGAACGGACGGAGCGAGCAGCGTCGATCCGCCAGATGACGATCGGCAGCAGGCTGGTGGCCAGCGCGATGCCGGCCCAGATCCGCATCGCGAGATAGGTGTTGTGGGTGACGAAGGAGGCGCCGAGGGCGCCGCCGAACAGCAGCGCCCACAGCAGGTGCGTGCCGAAGGTGAGCAGCCGGTCGCCGCTGGCGGACCTGCCCTTGGGCGTCACCCGGAAGCCGGTGGGGATCCGCAGGAGGGCCGCCAGGAACGAGGTGGCGTAGATCGGGGTGGCGAGCGCGCCGACGGCCATGCCGCCGACGCCCGTGGAGCCGGGTTTCTCGTGCGGGCTGATGTTGTGCCGCCGGTTCACCGCGTACAGGCCGATCTGCAGCAGTACCGCGTCGCTGTAGAGCATCATCCACGTCGAGGTCGGGACGGTGACCCCGGAGGCGCCGAGCACCAGGTAGAGCACGCTGCTGACGGCGCCGAGGATGCAGGAGATCGCCGACATCGGGTAGAAGGTCAGCATCAGCAGGTAGTTGACCATCCGGCCCGGCGAGAGCCGCCACATCCGCCACCAGAACTGCTTGAGCAGCGTCTCGTAGGTGCCGCGGCTCCAGCGGGACTGCTGGCGGAAGAAGTCCGTCCAGGAGCTCGGGCCCTCGCCGACGGCGAGCACGTCGGGGGTGTAGACCGAGCGCCAGCGGGCGCCCGTGGCCGGGTTGCGGCGGGTGTGCAGCATCAGGCCGGTGGCCATGTCCTCGGTCACCGAGTCGTGGTAGCCGCCGACCTGACGCAGCGCGTCGACCCGCAGCACGTTGTTGGTGCCGACCAGCATCGGCGCGTGGTACTTGTTGCCCGCGCGCTGCACCACGGAGTGGAAGAGGAACTGCTGGCTCTCGGCGGCCTTGGTGATCAGCCGGTGGTAGTTGCCGTAGACCTGCGGGCCGACGACGAAGGCGACGTCGGGGTCGCGGAACCAGCCCAGGGTGCGCTCCAGGAAGCCCGGGTGCGGCACGTGGTCCGGGTCGACGGCGGCGAGGTAGTCGTAGTGCTCGCCGTGGACGTGCAGCCAGCTGTTGTAGTTGCCGTGCTTGGTGCGCGCCCGGAACGGGCCCTTGCGCGCGTTGAACTCCTCGACGCCGAGCCGGCTGAAGTGGCGCACACCCAGTTCCGCGCAGAGCTCCCGCAGTTCGCCGGTGTCGCCCTCGTCGAGCAGCCAGACGTGCAGTGTGCCGCAGTGGCGGACGCGCACCGCCGCCTCGAGGGTGCGCCGCAGCATCTCCACCGGCTCGGAGCCGGGCACGGCCGTGGTGAGGAAGGCGACGCGGGTGCCGCTCTGCGCGCGCACCGGGACCGGGTCGCGGGCGAAGAGCGAACCGTGCGCGTTCGAGACCACCTGGAGCAGCCGGAACAGCTCGATCACGACGATGCAGGCGAGCACCGTCTTGTCCAGTGCCAGCAGCCAGGTGCGCGGATCGTAGGGCCGGGTGGTCCAGTTGCGCGGCAGGACCATCCACACCAGCAGCGCCAGCTCCATCAGCGGCGCCAGCACCATCAGCGCCCAGACCCGGCGCCGGTTCGGCGCGTCGCTGAGCAGCTTGCGGTACGCCACCCGGTACGGGCCGGGCGGGGCCTCCGTCACCGGCCCGGCGAGCCGGCCGAACCGCTCGTAGTCGTAGAGCGGAGTGTGAGCGCCTGCCCCGGGGACGGGCGGAGCCTCGGGCCCGCCACGACCCGGGGCGCGGCAGACGTGTGCGTCACGTGCGAACCCCCCTTGCGCCGCGCGCCGACCTGCGGAGCCGCGGCCAAACCCCCTGAAGTCGTGCTGAACCGGCCGGACCCCCCGGTGCGACCGTGACTTCAAGCCTGCGTGCCGTGACGGGCGGTGAGCAAGCGACTCCAGAGAATTAACGCGAAAGAGGGACATCGCTCCGGACACGTCGTCAGTGTGAGCTGGATTCGCACTCAGATACGGAAGGGTGCCTCCGTCGCCGCGCGCACGTCCGCGACGCTCACCCCGGGCGCGGTCTCGACCAGGCGCAGTCCGTCGGCGTCGACGTCGAGGACGGCCAGATCGGTGATGACCCGGTGCACCACCCGGCGTCCGGTCAGCGGCAGGGTGCAGCCGTTCAGCAGCTTGGGGCTGCCGTCCTTCGCGGTGTGCTCCATCACCACCACGACCCGGCGTGCGCCGTGGACCAGGTCCATCGCGCCGCCCATGCCCTTGACCATCTTGCCGGGGATCATCCAGTTGGCCAGGTCGCCCGCGGCGGAGACCTGCATGGCGCCGAGAATCGTCACGTCCACGCGACCTGAGCGGACCATCGCGAACGACGCCGCCGAGTCGAAGAAGGACGCCCCTCCCAGCACGGTGACGGTCTCCTTGCCGGCGTTGATCAGGTCCGGATGCTCGGTTCCGGCCGCCGGGTACGGGCCGGTGCCGAGGATGCCGTTCTCGGAGTGGAGTACGACGTGGACGCCCGCGGGGAGGTGGTTCGGCACGAGCGTGGGCAGGCCGATACCGAGATTGACGTACTGCCCGTCCCGCAGTTCGGCGGCGGCGCGGGCGGCGAGCTGGTCGCGGGTCAAGGTCATCGTCCGGCCTCCTGGGTTGCGGGGGTTGCGGGGGCGGCGGGGCCGGCGGCGCGGGTGGTGCGGCGCTCGACACGTTTGTCGCCGGGGTCGGCCTGAACCACGCGGTCGACGTGGATCCCCGGGAGATGGATCGCGTCGGGGGCCAACTCACCGGCCTCCACGATGCGTTCGGCCTCGACGAGGGTGACGCGGCCGGCGGCCGCGGCGAGCGGGTTGAAGTTCCGCGCCGCGGCGTGGAACACCAGGTTCCCGTGCCGGTCGGCGACGGCCGCTCGGACCAGCGCGAAGTCGGCCGTGATGGCCTCCTCCAGCAGGTAGTCCCGGCCGTGGAAGGTGCGGAGCTCCTTGGGCGGGGACGCGAGGAGGACCTCGCCGTCCGGGCCGTAGCGCCAGGGCAGTCCGCCCTCCTCGACCTGCGTGCCGACCCCCGCCGGGGTGTAGAACGCCGGTATCCCGGCGCCACCTGCCCGCAGCCGCTCGGCGAGGGTGCCCTGCGGCACGAGCTCCACCTCCAGCTCGCCGCAGAGGTACTGGCGGGCGAACTCCTTGTTCTCCCCGACGTACGACGAGGTCATCCGCGCGATGCGGCCCTCCCGCAGCAGCAGGCCCAGACCCCAGTCGTCGACGCCGCAGTTGTTCGACGCGACCCGCAGGCCGCCGGTCCCGGCGTCGACGAGCGCGCGGACGAGGGTCGACGGTATCCCGCAGAGCCCGAACCCGCCGACGGCGAGCGAGGCCCCTTCGGGTATGTCCGCGACGGCCTCGGCCGCGGAGCGGAGGACTTTGTCCATGGGTTTCCTTTGCTCGGAGGGGGCCACTTCAGGGGCGCGAGGAACTGCGCGAGAAACCACTGATGAGCGGATGGCCCTGCTCGTTCGGCGTGCGGCTGGGCGGGTGGCTTGTCGCGCAGTTCCCCGCGCCCCTGAGGGAAGTGCAACTGACCCTGTGTGCCTCCAGCCATGTCGGTCGGCCACATGCTTCCCGCAGGGGATGCGGTGCCCGGTCACATGTCAGCGCGGCGCCCCCGCTCCTACGGTTCCGGCATCCACCCTGCAGACCGAGGAGCCGCAGCCATGAGCACCAACCGCCCGTCCCTCCCGACCAGAGGCGTCGCCTGCCTCGCCGCGGCCGCCGCCACTGCCCTGCTCGCGGGATGCGCCTCCGCCGGGACCGCCGGCACCGCCGCCCCCACCGGCGGCGGCGACGCCCCGGTCAAGGTCGGTCTGCTGTACTCCAAGACCGGCCTGCTCGCCGCCTACGGCAAGCAGTACGAGGAGGGCTTCCAGGCCGGCCTCGCCTACGCCACGCACGGGACCGGCAAGGTGAACGGGCATCAGGTCGACGTCATCGAGCAGGACGACACCGGCGACCCGGCCACCGCCGTCGCCGACGCCAAGGACCTGATCGGCAAGGGCGTCAAGATCCTGGCCGGCACCACGGACTCGGGCATCGGGCTACAGCTCGCGCCGCTGGCCGCGCAGAACCAGGTGCTCTACGTCTCCGGCCCGGCCGCCACCGACGCGCTGACCGGCATCAACAAGTACACCTTTCGCTCCGGTCGGGAGAGCTACCAGGACATTGCCGCCGCGGGCTCCTTCGTCGGGGACCCGAGCGGCAAGAAGATCCTCGTCCTCGCGCAGGACAGCGCGTTCGGGCAGGCCAACGTCGCCGCCGTGAAGGCGGTGCTCGGCGCCAAGGGCGCGACCGTCACGCAGGTGCTCGCGCCGCCGAGCGCCACCGACCTCACCCCGTTCGCGCAGCAGGTGAAGTCCGCCAGGGCGGACCTGGTCTACGTCGCCTGGGCCGGTGCGACCGCGCCCGCGCTGTGGACGGCGCTGGACCAGCAGGGCGTGCTCGGCTCGACCAAGGTCGTCACCGGCCTGGCCGGGACCGCCTCGTATCCCATCTTCGGAAACGCCGGCACCAAGGTCGACTTCCTCGCGCACTACTTCCCGGGCGCGGGCGGCAACAACCCCGTCGAGACCGCCATGATCAACGGCATCACGAAGGCCGGCGGCACGCCCGACCTGTTCTCGCCGGACGGCTTCACCGCCGCGCTGATGATCGTCCACGCGATCCAGGCGTCGGGCACCGACACGAACGCCATGGTCAAGGCACTGGAGGGCTGGTCCTTCGACGGACCCAAGGGTGCCGAGCAGGTGCGCGCCTCCGACCACGCGCTGCTCCAGCCGATGTTCCAGGCCACTCTCACCGGCTCCGGCGCCTCCGCGCAGCCCAAGCTGCTGACCGCGCTCACCGCCGACCAGGTCGCGCCGCCGGCCAAGACCATCGCGGGCTGAGACGCGTGACGACGAACGCGCACCAGGCGCCGCCGGTGCTCCGCCTCACGGACGTGGGGTGGAGCGTCGGCGGCGCGGTGATCCTCGACGACGTCTCGCTGGAGGTCCGCGAGGGCGAGTTCCTCGCCTTCATCGGGCCCAACGGGGCCGGCAAGACCTCGCTGTTCAACCTGGTCAGCGGCCTGAACCCGGTCAGTCGCGGCAGCATCGCGCTGGACGGCGCGGACATCACCCGGCTCGCCCCGCACGCGCGCGCCCGGCGCGGGCTCGGCCGCACCTTCCAGACCTCAAGCCTCTGGCCGGCCATGACCGTCGCCGACCACGTCCGCCTCGCCGCCCAGGCGGCGCAGGGCGGCTCGTTCCAGCTGTGGCGCCGGGCACGGCCGTTCACCGCCGAGGTGACGGCGACACTTGGGCGGACCGGCCTCGCCGACCGCGCCGACGCGCTCGCCGGCTCCCTCTCGCACGGCGAGAAGCGGAAGTTGGAGCTGGCCGTGCTGCTCGTCGGAGACCCGCGGGTGATGCTGCTCGACGAGCCGATGGCCGGCGTCAGCGCCGAGGAGGTGCCCGCCCTCACGGAGCTGATCCGCTCGCTCCACCGCGACGAGGGCCGCACCGTGATGATGGTGGAGCACCACATGGACGTCCTGCTTGGCTTGGCCGACCGCCTGGCCGTGATGCACCACGGCACGCTGCTCGCCCTCGACGTGCCCGACGCCGTCATGGCCGACGAGACCGTGCAACTCGCCTACCTGGGGGAGTCGCTGTGAGCGCGCAGCCCAAACGGAGCCGAGGCGGAGCACGAACGGGGGAGGATGCTGTGAAGTCCCCTCTGCTCAGCGTCCGTGACCTGAAGGTCGTCATCGGCGGCCGCCACATCCTGCACGGCGTCGACCTCGACGTGGCCGGCAGCGGCGTCACCGCGCTGCTCGGACGCAACGGCGCGGGCAAGACCACCACCGTGCGCGGCGTCCTCGGACTCGTCCCGCGCACCGGCTCCGTCCGCTACGACGACACGGAGACCGTCGAGATGACGACGCACCGGATCGTGCGGCGCGGCATCGGCTACGTCCCCGAGGACCGCGGCATCTTCGCCGCGCTGACGGTCGCGGAGAACCTGCGGCTCGCCGAACGCGACCCCGACCCCGCCTACGACCTGGTCCACGAGCTCTTCCCCGAGCTCAGGCAGCGTGCCCGGCAGGCCGCCGGGACCCTCTCCGGAGGGCAGCAGCAGATGGTCGCCATCGGCCGCACCCTGCTCAACCGCGGCAACCGCCTGATCATCGCGGACGAGCCGACCAAGGGCCTCGCGCCGCGCGTCGTCACCGAGGTCGCCGTCGCGCTGGAACGTGCCGCCGAGGCCGTCCCGGTGCTGCTCGTCGAGCAGAACCTGGCGCTGGTCCGGCGGCTGGCGCACCACTGCGTCGTGCTGGCCGACGGCCGCACCGCCCACGCCGGACCGGCGGCCGAGCTGCTCGCCGACGCCGAGAAGTCCCGCACCCTGCTCGGCGTCGGCCGCCGCGCGGACGTCGACGCGACACGAAGGGAGCACTGATGTCCACCGTCGTCCTGCTCACCGTCACCGGACTCGGCCTCGGTGCGCTCTACTTCCTCGTCGCGTCCGGCCTGTCACTCATCTTCGGCCTGATGGACGTGCTCAACTTCGCCCACGGCGCGCTGCTCTCCGTCGGCGCCTACGCCACCTGGTGGGCGGCGAGCCACGGCTTCGGCTACCCGCTCGCGCTGCTCTTCGGCACCGCCGTCGGGACGTTGGCCTCCGTCGCGCTCGAACTCGGCCTGATCCGGCCGCTCTACCGGCGTCCGCGCGAACAGGTGCTGGCCACGGTCGGCGTGGGGCTGGCCGTCCCGGCGCTGCTCTCCGCGATCTGGGGAGCCGACGCCCGCACCTTCCCCGTCCCCGGCTCGCTCGCCGGGACGTTCACGGTGCTCGGCGCGAACGTGCCGGTCGACCGGCTGGTGCTGATCGGCGCCGCGCTGGTGGTGCTCGTCGCCCTCAAGGTGTTCCTCGGCCGGACCCGCCACGGGCTGGTCGTGCGGGCCGGGGTCGAGGACCGGGCCATGGTGACCGCGCTCGGGATCGACGTGCGCAAGGCCTTCACGCTGGTCTTCGCGATCGGCGGCGCGGCCGCGGCTCTCGCGGGGGGCCTCGCCGGGCTCTACTTCGGCTCCGTCGACCCGACCCAGGGCAGCTCGTTGCTCGTCTTCGGCTTCGTCGTGGTCGTGATGGGCGGCCTCGGGTCGGTCAGCGGCGCGGCCGTCGCCTGCGTCGTGGTCGGGCTGGTCCAGCAGTTCGCCAACTACTACAGCACCGCGGGTCTGGGTGACCTGTCCGTGGTCGTGATGCTCGCCGCGCTGCTGCTGGTGCGGCCGAGCGGCCTGACCGGGAGGCTCGCGTGAACGTCCCTGCTCTGCTCCGGCGGTGGTGGCCGCTGCTCGCGCTGACCGTGCTGGTCCTGCTCCCGTACAGTGCGCTGCCGCTGCCCGGTCTGCTGGACGGGCCGATCGGCAGTCCCGGCAGCCTGCAACTGCTGGCCCTCTGCCTGGTCTTCGGTGCCCTCGCCACCGGCTACGACCTGCTGCTCGGCCGCACCGGCCTGCTCTCCTTCGGCCACGCCCTCTACTTCGCGGGCGGGACCTACGCCACGGACCTGCTGCTGACGCAGGCCGGGCTGAACTTCTGGCTCGCGGCGGGGCTCGGGCTGCTCGCCGGCGTCGTGCTCGCCGCGCTGCTCGGCTCGGTGAGCCTGCGCATGTCGGGCATCGGCTTCGCCATGGTCACCCTCGCCTTCGCGCAGGCCGGCTCCATCCTGGTCGAGCGCGACCCGGGCGGCGTCACCGGCGGCGAGGAGGGACTGGCCGCGACCGGCCTGCCCGGCTGGCTGGTCGGCATCCAGAACACCGCGAACCTCTACTGGATCGCGCTGGCCTATCTCGTCGTCACGCTGGTGGCCGTGCAGTGGGCGGTGCGCTCGCCGATCGGCCGTGTCTGGGAGGGCATCCGCGAGAACGAGCGCCGGGTGGAGGTGCTGGGCCTGCGCCCCTACGGCTTCAAGCTCGTCGCCTTCGTGCTCGCCGGCACCCTGGCCGCGCTCGGCGGTGTGGTCTACCTTCTGCTCACCGGCGGTGCCACGCCGCAGGCCACCACCTCCGACTTCACGCTCTCGCTGCTGGTCATGGTGGTGCTCGGCGGCTCGGGGACGCGCTGGGGGCCGCTTGTCGGTGGCGTGCTGTACACCTGGGCGCAGCATCGACTCGCGAGCCTGGCGGGCTCCGGGACGATCGCCGGCCTGCCGTCCGTGCTGCGGGTGCCGCTGTCGCAGCCGTTGTTCCTGCTGGGGGTGCTGTTCGTGGTCGTCGTCTACGCCCTGCCGGGCGGTGTCGCGGGCCTTCCGGCCCGTCTGCGAGGGAGGGGAGCCCAGGCATGAGTGCCGTATCGGCCTACGGGGCCTACGAGGCCTTCGAGGAAGTGCCGGTCCCGGTCGAGGGCGGCGAGCTGACGGTCCTGCGGTGGCCGGCTTCCGTGCCCGACGCCCCCGTGGTGCTGGCCGCGCACGGCATCACCGCCAACGGCCTCGCCTGGGGCCCGGTCGCCGACGCGCTGGACGGCCGCGCGACACTGCTGGCCCCCGACCTGCGCGGCCGGGCCGCGAGCGCGGGCATACCCGGCCCCTGGGGCCTGGCCCAGCACGCCGCGGATCTGGCCGCGGTGGTGCGCGCCCTGGCGGGTGGCGGCCCGGTCCGGCTGACGGGCCACTCCATGGGCGCGTACGTCGCGGCGTTGGCCGCGGTGCGGTACCCGGGGCTGTTCTCGTCCGTCCTGCTTGTCGACGGCGGGGTCGGCTTCCCGCCGCCGCCCGGGCTGGCGGGCGACGAGCTGCTGAACGCCGTCCTCGGGCCGGCCATGGCCAGGCTCTCGATGACGTTCGCCTCGCGGCAGGCATACCGGGAGTTCTGGCAGGCCCACCCCGCCGTGGGCGGCGGGATGTGGTCGGCGGCGGTGGACGCGTACATCCAGCGGGACCTGGTCGGCGCGGAGCCGTCGCTGCGCTCGTCCTGCGTCCTGGACGCGGTCCGCGCGGACGGGCTGGCCGTCTTCGACAGGGAGGTCCTCGGCGCGGTCCACGAGCTCCCCGTCCCCGCCCAGCTCCTCCTCGCGGAGCGGGGGCTCCTGAACGAGCCCCAGGCCCTGCTGGACGCCTCCCGCGTGGCTGCCGCCGGCCTGGACACCCTCCGCGTCCCTTTCGAGGTCGTCCCGGACACCAACCACTACACCGTCCTCACGGCCCCCGGCCCGGCCGGCCACCTCGCGGACGCTCTGCTCAGAGAGTGAGTCGCAGCACGTCCGGGGCGCGGGTGAAGGTCGGGTCCGGCTGCTAGCGGTGAACATGAGCGGTGGTTCGTCACGGACCGCAGTCGCCCGGTAGCGTGATCTCCGTACTTCGCTGTCCGCCGCACCGCTTCACCTGCTGTTCGAGGACGCGACAACCCCAGGGGTACGCGCGCAGTGCGTATCCCTTCGTCCCGAATGGGAGAACGTTATGGCTCAGGGCGTCGTGAAGTGGTTCAACGCCGAGAAGGGTTTCGGCTTCATCGAGCAGGACGGCGGCGGCCCGGACGTGTTCGCGCACTTCCGCCAGATCACCGGGAACGGCTTCAAGGAGCTCGTCGAGGGCGAGAGGGTCACCTTCGACATCACCCAGGGCCAGAAGGGCCCGCAGGCCGAGAACATCGTCCGCGGCTGACCCTGAACCGCGCCGAACTTCGGCGGGCCCTCGACGAAGCCTGTGTTCGGCCAGACGCCTACGAGCTCGATGGCGGCCTTCCCCATGAGGCCCACGCCATGGAGCGGCGTCCCGACGGCTGGGCGGTGTACTACTCGGAGCGAGGCCAGCGAACCAGCGAGGGCCTGTTCGACAACGAGGCCGACGCCTGCGCCGAGCTGCACGACAGGCTCATGCGCGACGCAACCACGCGGTTCCAGGCGCCTGCAAGGCGGTCGCCCCGCCGGCCCTGGCGACGCCGTCGAGAGTGAGCAGTGAAGGCCCCGTCTGGCGCGGTCCAGGCGGGGCCTTCGCGTGACAGCCAGTCCTTCAAGAACGTGGCGAACGCGTTGTGATCGTCGCCCGTCCAGTCCCGCACGAACCGGAAGGATCGCGCCTCGTCGGCGCGGGTCGCCGTGTGGACATCCTCGGCACCCAGGTGGGGAGGGCGTACAGCCTTGCGGATGTGGCCGAGTTCTGCCGTCGGGCCGGCCTGGACGAGCTCGACCTCGACCTCGACTCCGACGACATGGTCGAGTGGATCGGCGGCGGCCTCGACGTGTGGGAGTGATCCGAGTCGGGACGCGGTGATGGCCCCGCCGACGGGGGGACGCGGCGGAGCCATCGGCGATGATCTTGGCGGAGTGGACGCCTCCGGTCAAGGCTTACATGCGGCTGCGTCGCCTGGACGGCCTCACGAGTCGGCGCAGTACGTGTCGTAATCCTGTGCGCTCATCAGGCCGGCGAGCTCCTTGGGATCACGGACTTCGACCTTGACCAGCCACGTGCCGTAAGCGTCGCTGTTGATGTCCTCGGGCGCATCGTCGAGCTCCGCGTTCACGGCCGTCACCTTGCCGCCGATCGGAGCGTAGATCTCGCTCACCGCCTTTACGGACTCCACCGTCCCGAACTCCTTGCCTTGATCGAGCGACCTGCCGACCTCCGGCAGTTCCACGAACACGATGTCGCCGAGCTGCTTCTGGGCGTAGTCGGTGATGCCGATGGTCGCGGTCTTGCCCTCGACGAGGACCCACTCGTGCTCGCGCGTGTACTTCAGATTCTTGAGGGTTGTCATGGACAGCAATCTGCCAGGCGGCATCGCCGGTGAACGGCATCGCCCTGGGGGCGCGTTGAAGCATTCGCTACCTGATGGACAGTGCTACGACCCGAAGAATCGCCCTGCGCGACAAGCCACCCAGGGTCTTGAGTTCCCGAGCCGGCAGGGCCATCTGCCTCGGGTGGGTTGCTCGCGCAGTTCCCCGCGCCCCTTGGTGGTGAAACGTCCCGCTGTCGGAAGGCTTACGCGGCCTCGGCCAGGGACTCCGTCGTGGAGACCGCCGCTGCCGCGCGGTTGCGGGCGCGCTGGCGGGCGACCTTGCGGGCGACGAACGCGCTGATGGTGGTCGTCGCCGCGAAGGAGACCGCGAGGCTCAGCCAGAACGTGTTGAACGCGTTCTCGTTCAGCCAGCCCACGCCGATGACGTAGACGGACCAGACCGCCGCCGACACCGCGGACCAGCGGACGAAGTGGCGCGGCGGCGACACCGCCGTGCCGACCGCCAGGTCGAGGACGCTGCGGCCGCCGGGGACGAAGCGGGCGATGATCACGGTCCGGCCGGGCTTCCGCTCCAGCGCGGACAGGACCGTCGCCGCCGCCTCCAGCGTGCCCGCGCGGCGCCCGATCCAGCGGCGCGCCCGCGCGCCGCTGTTGCGGCCCAGCCGCAGCAGCACCAGGTCGGCGGCGAAGGACGCCGCCGCCACACCCGCGATCAGGAGCGGCAGGGGGGCGTGTGACTCACGCGACTCCAGCACGGCGGCCACGACGATGGACGCGCTGGGGACGAAGGGCAGGAACGCGTCGGAGAAGACCGCGAGCAGCGCCAGTAGATAGAACCACGAGGACTCCAGGTAGCCGAGCATCACGTTCACGCCCACTGCACTCTGCCTGTTCCTGTTCGGTCGTCTGTTTCGCTACCGGTCCGTCACGCTCGGCCCAGCCTCCCCCTGCCTTGGTCGACGACCAACGCTAGCCGGTGCATTCTCCCACCGGGCACGCGCCCCATGTGTCACCGATCACTCGCTTCTTACCTGGGTAAAGGCTGGGAACACGCTCCGCTGCCGGACCGGGACCGTCCGCTATCGCATCGTGACACCTCGTTCACCCAGCGGCTGACTTCGTGTCAGCCGGAGGACCCTCCCGATTCCTAGGGTCGTCACCATGACCGCCACGCTTTCGGCCCCGTCCGTCGCCCCGGCCGCGCCGATACCCCCGGCCGGGCCCGGCAGGCCCGCCGCAGCGCGCCGGCGCGCGGTCGGACCGGTGCTCCGCCTGCGGGCGCAGGCCGGTGCCGCGCTGCTGCTGCTCGCGGCGCTGCTGGTGACGGCGCTGGCTGGCTTCGCCGACACCGTCGCGCGTGTGCACCAGCTCACCGCCGTCTCCGAGCCGCGAGCCGTCGCGGCCGGACGGCTCTACCAGGCGCTCGCGGACCTCGACGCGCAGCGCGCCAAGTCCCTCGTCGTCGGCTACGCGGCGCCGGACCCGGCGAACCCGACGGCCACGCCGGCCCTCGTCGACGACGGCGTACTGGCCGGGCTGACCGCGCAGGCGGACCAGCGCGACGCGGCCGCCGCCCTCGCGCAGCTCGCCTCCGCCGCACCGCAGCAGGTCCAGTCCCTGCTGAACACGCTGAACCTCTACGACGCCTGGACCGGCACCGAGGAGTACTTCGTCGGCACCCAGGCCGACCCGGTCGTCGGCCACCCGCCGGCCGGCGCCGTCGACAACTACGCCCAGGCCGACGCGCTGCTCCAGTCCCAGCTGCTGCCCGCGGTCAGCGCGGTGCTCGGCGACGCCGACCGGCAGGTCGCGTCGGACCGCGCCTCCGTGCACGACGCCGCCACCACGTACGCGGTGCTGCTCGGCACGCTGGGCGTGGCCACGCTCCTGGTGCTGCTGTGGTGGCAGCGGGACCTGACGGCCCGCTACCACCGTGTCCTCAACGGGCCGCTGCTGGCCGCCGCGGCCTGCGTCGCCGCGCTGCTCGTCGGCAGTACGAGTGCGCTGCTCGGCGCCGCGAGCGAGGCCGACACCGCCGTCTCCGCCGGGTACACGCCGTACGCCCGGCTCTCACAGGCGTCCGTCGCCGCGGTCGACGCGGAGGCGCGGGAGAGCCGCTGGGTCGTCGACATCGACTACCGCTCCGCGCTGGCCACCGCGTTCCAGAGCGACGCCACCCAGGTGAAGCACCTGCTGGCGGCGGACGACGCCCCGGCGGCGGCCGTGGTGCGGCAGCGCTTCGACGCGTACCTCGCCTCGGACACCGGACTGCGACAGGTGGCCGACAGTGGCGACATCAACGGCGCCGCCCTGCGCCTGACCGGCGTCGGCCGGCAGGACGCGGCCTTCTCCTACTACGACTTCGCGGTCCATCTCGACGCGCTGGCCGCCGACGACGCGGCGGCCTTCGCCACGCACGGGTCGGCGGCGGCCGGTGACGTGTCCGGCTGGGCGGCCGTCTCGGCCGCCGTCATGGCCGTCGCGATGCTGCTGGTGCTGGCGGGCGTCCGTCCTCGCCTGCGGGAGTACGCCTGACCCTGACCGGACTCAGCCGCGACGGCGGTGGCGCCGGGCGTGGCGTCGCGGGTGACGGTGGGCGGCCTCGGCAGCCGGCCTCAGCTCGGGCGCGGCGGCTGACCCCGAGGCGGTCTTCACGGCGCTTTTCACGGCGCTCTTCACGGCGGTCGTAGCGCCCGCCTTGGCGCCGGCCTTCGTCGTGGCCTTCGTTGCGGACTTCGCCGCGGAGGCGGTCGGGCTCGCACCGCGCGCGGTGTGCCGGTACAGGTAGTCGACGACCGGGACGGTGCCACTCACACCGTCCTGGTACATGAACGGCGAGGTGCGGAACGTGCCGCCGACGATGACGCTGGGCATCTCGTCGGTCTGGTACGTGTCGCGCAGCGCGGGCGCCGCCTGGGTCTCGTCCTGGACCTGCTGCGACTCGTAGGCGGCCTGCACCGCGCGCGGGTCCAGGCCCTCGCCCGCCGCCCAGTCGAGCACCGCCTGCTCCGTCGTCAGGTCCATGCCCTCGTCGCGCACCGCGTGAAAGACCGGGATGGCCTCGCGCTGGGAGACGCCGAGCCTGTCCAGCGTGTAGAAGAGGCGGGCGTAGGCCATCATCACCGGCTTGTCCGGCCACGCGGCCGGGATGCGCCGGATCACCACGGGCGGGTCCTGCTGTGCCGCCCAGTCGTCCAGGGGCTGCTCCAGCTGGTACGAGTGCGCGCAGTTGTACCAGAACACCTCGGTGACCTCGCGCGGCGCGGTCTTCACCGGGTGCGCCAGCCGGACGTAGTCCTGCCCCTCGGCCGGAGCGGACACGACGGCCGTCGGGGCGGGCGCGGGCGCGGCACCGAGGAGGCTGGAGCAGATGGCCGCGGCAAGGGCGAGCCGGATCAGAACGCGCATGTAGGCACGATGGCAAGCAGCCTCGCTCGCTCCGCTTCGGACACGGCAACGGCACCCCGGTTTCGCCCGAACGGGGCGGCGTCGGTAATTCGTTTGCCGCCGCCCACGGCCTCGCTTACGGTGGACGACGTACCTGATGCCGCCTGACAGGAGAAGGCCCTTGCTTCGCTGAGCTCGGAGACACGTCCCGACCTCAGCTTCGCCGCGCCTTCCTCCGCTCCGGGCGGCTTTTGCATGCCCGCGCGCCGTCGCGCGCCCTCTGTCGGGCCCTCCGTGTCTCCCACGTGTCGCTGGACGAGCTGACGTTCGCTCGCCTCACCCACCGTCACCGTCTCGGGAGCCCGTATGTCACATCCCACCTTCAACGAACCCGTCGTCGTCGCCACCGGCCTTCGCTACGCCTGGCCCGACGGGACGCCCGTCCTCGACGGGCTGGACCTCTCCTTCGGCGCCGGACGCACCGGCCTCATCGGCCGCAACGGCAGCGGCAAGTCCACCCTGCTGCGGCTGGTCGCGGGCGATCTCGCCCCCGACGCCGGACAGGTCCGCGTCCGTGGCACGCTCGGCTACCTGCCGCAGCGTCTGCCCCTGGACGTC
Organism: Streptacidiphilus sp. MAP12-33; assembly: GCF_041261265.1. Lineage (NCBI taxonomy): Bacteria > Bacillati > Actinomycetota > Actinomycetes > Kitasatosporales > Streptomycetaceae > Streptacidiphilus > Streptacidiphilus sp. MAP12-33. The sequence goes on along the minus strand of NZ_JBGCCA010000041.1, from coordinate 64,054 downwards.
GAGCTGCCCGTCGACGTCGCCCTCGGCATCGCCGGCCCGCGCCGCGCCCTGCGCGCGATCGAGCGCGGGGAGGTGACGGAGGAGAACTACGCCGCCGTCGGCGAGCAGTGGGACGTCGAGGAGCGCGCGCACGCCGAGCTGGCGAGACTCGGCCTCGGCCACCTCGGCCTGGACCGGTGCATCGAGGAGCTGTCCGGCGGTGAGGCCGTGCTGCTGGGCCTGGCCGGTCAGCTGCTGCGCGGCCCGGACGTGCTGCTGCTCGACGAGCCGACCAACAACCTCGACACCCGTGCCCGCGAGCGGCTGTACCGGGCCGTCACCGAGTTCCGCGGCACGCTCGTCGTGGTCAGCCACGACCGCGCGCTGCTGGACCTGGTCGACTCCGTCGCCGAACTGCGGGACCACGAGGTGACGTGGTTCGGCGGCAACTTCACCGCATACGAGGAGGCGCTCGCCGTCGCCCAGGAGGCGGCGCAGCGCGACGTGCGCGTCGCCGAGTCGGATCTGCGGCGCCAGCGCCGCGAACTGGTGGACACCCAGGTCAAGCTGGCCCGTCGCAAGCGGTACGGCCAGAAGATGGCCGACCAGAAGCGGGAGCCGAAGATCGTCATGGGTGCGCGCAAGCGGGCGGCGGAGGAGTCCGCCGGACGGCTGCGCACCGAGCACGAGGACAAGGTGCGCCTCGCGCGCGAGCGGCTGAGCGAGGCGGAGCTGGCGGTCCGGGACGACGACGAGATCCGCGTCGACCTGCCCGCGACCGAGGTCCCGGTGGGCCGCACGGTGCTGTCCCTGCTGGACCTGCTGCCCGTGCACGCGGATCCGGAGGGGCCCCGGCTGCGGCTGGAGCTGCGCGGGCCGGAGCGGGTCGCCCTGGTCGGTCCCAACGGCAGCGGCAAGACGACGCTGCTGCGGACCATCGTCGGAGAGCTGGCCCCCGTCGCCGGGGAGGTGCACGCGCCCGTGCCGATCCGGTACCTGCCACAACGGCTGGACCTGCTCGACGAGGAGGCGAGCGTCGTCGCCAACGCGGCGCGGTTCGCGCCGCAGGCCACGCCGAACGCGTTGCGCGCGCGCCTGGCCCGCTTCCTCTTCCGAGGGGCACGCGCGGACCAGCCGGTCGGCACGCTCTCGGGCGGCGAACGCTTCCGGGCCGCCCTGGCGGCGCTGCTCCTGGCGGAGCCGGCGCCGCAGCTGCTGCTGTTGGACGAGCCGACGAACAACCTCGACCTGGCGGGGGTCCGCCAGCTCACCACAGCTCTGGCCGGCTACCAGGGCGCGCTCATCGTGGTCTCCCACGACCAGCGCTTCCTCGCCGACCTCGGCGTGGACCGGGAGGTCGGACTGAGCTGAGACGCCCAGTGGCGGCACGCAAGGGGCGCGAGGCCCTGCTCGATCAACCGCGTGCGCGACAAGCCACCCTGTGTGGTGTGTCGCCGAACGAGCAGGGCCATCCGCCTATCGGTGGTTGCTCGCGCAGTTCATCGCAGTTCCTCGCGCCCCTGGGGGCGCCCCTGGGGGCCGTCAGCCGCCGGTGCTGGCCGTCGCGGGAGCCTTCAGCGGGGACATGAACCAGTCGAAGTAGATCGACGCGGAGACGAAGAGGCCGATCAGGCCCAGCACCACGCCGGCCCATGCGACGGCCTTGACCCAGCCCGGGATCTCCTTGCTCGACAGGAACGCCCCGCCGAACAGCGTCGCCGCACCCGCCAGCACGGCGATCAGCGCGAACACGCCGTTCCACTCGGCCATGCGGTGCCACGCCTCGTTGTAGGCGTTCTTGACCAGGTCGGCATTGGTCTTGGCGCTGATCTGGCCTATGACGCCCTGACGCTGCTGGATGACCGAGCCGAGGTAGGTGCCGCTGAGGGAGACCAGGCCGAGCGCCGCCGAGACGATCGCGGACGCGCCGCCGAGAACGCCCTTGGAGACGCTCTCCTGCGTCAGGGCCTCCAGCTCGTCGTCGGTCAGGTCGTCCAGGTCCTTCTGCTCGGGGCTGAGGACCGAGTTGGCGCGGGGAGACCAGGCGGTCTTCTGGGCGACGCCCATGGAGACCGTCTTGGGGTCGGCGACCTGGTCGCCTTCGGACAGGGGGGCAGCGGGGCCGAAGCCGGGGAGGCCGGTGGGGGCGGAGGTGCCGCCCGGGGTGGTGGGACCGGGAGTCGTCATGCGGGGCACCCTAGGGCTTCTTTGTGAGGAGCGGATGAATTCTTGACCGCTTCATGGGATTCCTGGCCCGCCGGAGCAGGCCACGTCAGGGGGAGCGGCGTATCTCTCCTGTCCATCCCCACCAGAACCGGGGCTCAGGTCTTGTACGGAGTCGCACCCATGTCTCGCTGGTCCCGCCTCGTAGGGTCGTAAGGGTGAGCTGGTTCCCCGCCACAGCGGAGGACCGTTCCAAGCCGACCTTGGAGTGTTCTGCGATGACCGTCCTGCGTGAAGCCCCCGTGAGCACGAGTGATGCGCACGGTCGTGTGGCCGAGCTGGCCGCCATTCGTGAGCAGGTGCTGGCGGGCCCGAGCCAGGCCGCGACCGAGGCGCAGCACGCGAAGGGCAAGCTGACCGCTCGGGAGCGGATCGCCCTGCTGCTGGACGAGGGTTCGTTCAGCGAGGTCGAGCCGCTGCGCCGGCACCGGGCGACCGGGTTCGGCCTGGAGGCGAAGAAGCCCTACACCGACGGTGTCATCACCGGCTGGGGCACGGTCCACGGCCGCACGGTGTTCGTGTACGCGCACGACTTCCGGATCTTCGGTGGCGCGCTGGGCGAGGCCCACGCGCAGAAGATCCACAAGATCATGGACATGGCCATCGCGGCCGGTGCGCCGCTGGTGTCGCTCAACGACGGCGCGGGCGCCCGCATCCAGGAGGGCGTCACGGCGCTGGCCGGGTACGGCGGTATCTTCCAGCGCAACACCCGCGCCTCCGGCGTGATCCCGCAGATCAGCGTGATGCTCGGCCCGTGCGCCGGCGGCGCGGCGTACTCGCCGGCGCTGACGGACTTCGTCTTCATGGTCCGCGAGACCTCGCAGATGTTCATCACCGGCCCGGACGTGGTCAAGGCCGTCACCGGTGAGCAGATCTCGCAGAACGGTCTCGGTGGCGCGGACGTGCACGCCGAGGTCTCCGGCGTGGCGCACTTCGCCTACGACGACGAGCGGACCTGCCTGGAGGAGGTCCGCTACCTGCTGTCGATGCTGCCGCAGAACAACCGCGAGACCCCGCCGGCCGAGATGACCGAGGATCCGGCCGACCGCCGCTGCGAGGCGCTGCTGGACCTGGTCCCCGCGGACGGCAACCGCCCGTACGACATGCGCAAGGTGATCGAGGAGCTGGCCGACGACGGCCAGTTCATGGAGATCCACGAGCGCTGGGCCACCAACGTCATCTGCGCGCTGACCCGGATGGACGGCCAGGTCGTCGGCATCGTCGCCAACCAGCCGCAGTCGCTGGCCGGCGTGCTCGACATCCACGCGTCGGAGAAGGCCGCGCGGTTCGTGCAGCTGTGCGACGCGTTCAACATCCCGCTGGTCACGCTGCTGGACGTGCCCGGCTTCCTGCCGGGCGTGGACCAGGAGCACGGCGGCATCATCCGGCACGGCGCGAAGCTGCTGTACGCGTACTGCAACGCGACCGTCCCGCGGATCTCGCTGGTGCTGCGCAAGGCCTACGGCGGCGCCTACATCGTGATGGACTCCCGCTCCGTCGGCGCCGACCTGGCCTTTGCCTGGCCGACGAACGAGATCGCCGTGATGGGCGCCGAGGGTGCCGCGAACGTCATCTTCCGCCGCGAGATCGCCGCCGCCGACGACCCCGAGGCCAAGCGCGTCGAGATGGTGCAGCAGTACAAGGACGAGCTGATGCACCCCTACTACGCGGCCGAGCGCGGGCTGGTCGACGACGTGATCGACCCCGCCGCCACCCGCGAGGTGCTCATCCGCTCCCTGCAGATGCTCCGCACCAAGCACGCGGACCTGCCGGCCCGCAAGCACGGCAACCCCCCGCAGTAATCGTCGAACCCCCTATACATCCGCACTCAGCACCGAGGAAGGCCACGATGACCGCCGCCGCGCCGATGGTCCAGATCGTCAAGGGTGAGCTCGCCGACGAGGAGCTCGCCGCGCTGACCGCCGTCCTGATGGCCCGCGCCGCCGCCGCGCAGCGCGCCACCCAGCCCCGCTTCGCCCACGGCAGCCGCCACCCGCAGGCGCGCTGGCGCCGTCTGGAGCGCGTCTCCAGCTACCGCAACCCCGTCAGCTGGCGCTGACGGAAACGGTCTGGCCCCGACCGAGACCAAGATCGTATGGTCGGGCCATGATCAAGGACACACCGGAAGGGGGCCGCGACGCGGCCCCCTTCGCCCCCTTCGCCCCCTTCGCCCCCTTCGCGCCCGTGCTGACGCGCGGGGCCGAGGCCGAGACCTGCGCCGACCCCAGCGCCGTGATGACGCTGCTGGCCGACTCGGGCACCACCGCGGGCGGCTTCACCAGCTACCGCTCCACGTTCGCCGAGGGCGCGGTCGGCGCCCCTGCGCACTTCCACACCAGGGCCAGCGAGCTCTTCTTCGTCATCGGCGGCTCGCTCCGGGTCCTGGTGGACCAGGAGATCACCGTGCTGGAGACTGGCGACTTCCTCGCCGTCCCGCCGCACACCCCGCACGCGTTCGCGGCGGCGCCCGGGTGCGAGGCGGACGTGCTGTTCGTCTTCACGCCCGGCATGGACCGCTTCGACTACCTGCGCCTGCTGGGTCGCGTGCTGCGCGGCGAGGCCGACGCGCGGGAGATCGCGGAGTCGGCGGAGCGCTTCGACAACCACTACGTCGACAGCCCCGTCTGGCGCGCCGCACTGGAGGGCTCGGCATGATCGACACCTCCCTCCACGTGCGCGTGGCCCGCCCCTCGCGGGACCTCGCGGCGGCCGAGCGGTTCTACGTCGAGGGCCTGGGGCTGGACGTCCTGTGGCGCACGACCGAACGCGTCCCCGGCGAGCACGACCTGGTGATGGTCGGCCCGCCCGGCGGTACCTGGCACTTCGAGCTGACGCGCGATCCCGGGAACCCGCTGGAGCCGACCCCGACGGTCGACGACCTCTTCGTCCTCTACCTCGGCACCGCGATCGACGACGCCCTGGTCGCCCGCCTGCTCGCCGCCGGCGGCACCCGCGTCCCGGCCCACAACCCGTACTGGGACACCCACGGTGTGACGATCACCGACCCGGACGGCTACCGCCTCGTCCTCTGCTCCCGCAGCTGGGGCTGACCCCCCGGTCTCCCGCGTGGCAGCGGGTGCCGCCTCGGCCGCGGGCCGTCCGGCCCGGGCCCGCACCCGCCGGCCAGGCGCGCCCCCCGCCGGGCCCGCACCCGTCCGCCGGGCTCGCACTCCTCCGCCGGGCGCGCACCCGTCCGTCGGGCCCCGCACCCGTCCGCCGGGCGGGACCGTGGACGGGTGCCTGCCCGTCCGCCTCCCGCCAGGCCCCGCCCCGCCGCGCGCAATCCCCGCTGTGACCTGCGTCCGTGGGCGTGACGGCGTCGGGCGGGCTCAGAGCCAGTGCAGCAGCTTGCGCAGGCAGTCCTCGACCAGCGTCGCCGGGCCCGCGGTGGCGTCGTCCACGGGGGCGTCCGAGGCCGCCCAGGACTCCAGGGCGAGGCGGATCGCGTCCGTCGCGCCCGCGGCGATCATCCTGAGCTCCAGCTCCTCCCGCCCCGCGAGGCTCGGGAGGGAGGCGAGGACGGCGGTCAGCTGCTCCTCCGACTCCTGGTTGACGCGGTACCAGACCGCGCGCAGCGCCGCGTCGTCCGCCGCCGCGCGCAGCAGTCCGCGGGTGCCCTCGGCCGCCGCCCAGCCGTGGCCGAGGGACCAGCCCTCCGTCTGTGCCGTCAGCGAGGCGCGCGCCGCGCGGACCAGCGCCTCGCGCAGGCCCGCGCCCGCCGCGCCCGCCTCTGCCGCGCCGTTCTCTGCGGCGCCTGCCTCTGCCGCGCCTGTCGCTGCGGCGGCGTTCTCTGCTGCTTCCGAGACCGCTGCCGCCTCCGTCGCGACGAGCGCGCGCCAGCGAGCTCCGCCCGCGCTCAACAGGGGCGAGACTGCGTCCTCCTTGTTGCGGAAGTAGCGGTAGAAGGTGCGCAGCGCGATCCCGGCCCGTCCGGAGATCTCCTCCGCCGTGGTCCCGTCCGGGCCCCGCTCCGCGAACAGTTCGGCGGCCGCCCGGGCGATGTCGAGCTGGGTGGCGGCCTTGCGCCGCTCGGTCAAGGAAGGCTGCGTCGTCACGCCGTCCACCTTAAGCCGTCCTCGGCGGTCAGTGTCGCTGCGGCACGCAATGCACTAGTGGCAAAACATGCCATCCAGGCGTACGGTGTCTGTTGACGCCGAGAACCTCGACGTCGAGAGATTCGTATGGAAACGGAGCAGCCATGAACCGCTACGAGGGTCGTCGAGTCCTGGTCACCGGCGGGGGCTCCGGCATCGGGCAGGCCACCGTCCTGCGCATGCTGGCCGAGGGCGGGCGCGTCGTCGCCGCCGACGTCGACGAGGCCGGCCTCGCCGCCACCCGCAAGCTCGCCGCCGAGGCGGGGACCGACGCGCGCCTGCACACCGTCACGGTGAACATCGCCGACGAGACCTCGGTCCGCGAGGCCGTCGCCGCCACGCTCGCCGCGCTGGGCGGGCTGGACGTGCTGGTCAACGCGGCGGGCATCCTGCGCTCCTCGCACACCCACGAGACGAGCCTGGAGCTGTTCGGCAAGGTGATCGCGGTCAACCTGACCGGTACCTTCCTGATGATCCGCGAGAGCATCCCGGCGCTGCTGCGGGGCGACGCCCCGGCCGTGATCAACTTCAGCTCCACCTCGGCGAGCTTCGCGCACCCGTACATGGCGGCCTACGCGGCCAGCAAGGGCGGCATCCAGTCGATGACCCACGCGCTCGCCGCCGAGTACAGCAAGCAGGGCATCCGCTTCACCGCGGTCGCGCCGGGCTCCATCTCCTCCGGGATGACCGACGCATCCGGCACCAGCGCGCAGAACGCCGGTCCGGGCCTGCCCGCGGACGCGGACTTCTCCCTGTTCGCGAAGCTCGCCCCGGCGCTCGGCAGCGGCTTCGCCGGGCCGGACGCTGTCGCGGGGGTCGTCGCCATGCTGGGCTCGGTGGACGGTTCGTTCATCACCGGCACCGAGATCCGCATCGACGGCGGCACGCACTACTGACACGCCCTACTGGGCCTGACACGCTGACACGCGCTCCTGTGCCTGACACGCGCTACTGAGCCGCCCCGCGCGGCGGAACGACGGAGGGGGCGGCCACCGGCCGCCCCCTCCTCAGCTCATGCGCTCACTCAGCACGGACCGTTGTCTGTCCACACTCCGGCCGCGCCGCCCGGGGTGTCGGCCTCGGTCCACCACTTCGCGGTCCACTGGTGACCGTTGTAGCTGACCACGGCGCCGCCGTTGTACGCGGTGCTGGAGTTCCACGGCGCCGCGGTGCAGGTGCCGCCACCGCTCGTCGCGGTCGCGCTGGCGCTCGCACTGGCCGTCGAGGTCGGGGACGACGAGGCGGAGGCGCTCGCGCTGGCCGTCGGCGTGCTGGTGGGCGGGGTCGCGCCCGCGAACTGCACGTCGTACTTGGTGAAGTCGTACGCGCCCTGCGTCACGCTGCTGCAGGTGCCGGACGTCTGGCCGTTGTTGTCCGCCGGGGTGCACTGGCGGTCGCGGTTGACCGACCAGAAGGTGTACCGGGCCAGGTGGTTGGCCTCGGCGAAGTTCAACACCGTCTGGAAGTCCGACTGGTAGAAGTACTCGCCGCTGTCGCTGCGGCCGTTCATCATCGAGATGCCCTCGTGGGCGTAGGCCGTGGCGCTGTCCCAGCCGAAGGTGTTCATCAGCAGCGTGTTGAACGCCTGCAACGCGGAGATCTGGCTCGACGCGCCGTTGAAGCCGCCGTCGAACGGCATGATCGAGAAGTTGTTCGGCGTGAAGCCGTCCGACTTCGCCTGGTTGAGCATCTGCTGGCCGAACCAGCCGGTGCCGGCGGTGGTGCCGGGCGTGGTGATCGAGATGTACAGGCCGGGGTTGTTCTTCTGCAGGATCTGCGCGGCGCCGATCTCGTTCGCCACGGCCGTGGTGTTCTCGTACTCCGGCTCTTCGAGGTCGAAGTCCATGGCGTGCAGGCCGTACTTGTCGATGACCTGCTGGTACGCGGCGGCGGTCGCGGCCGGGGTGGCGCAGGTCTGGCCGAGCTTGGTGCCGCCGTAACCGCCGATGGAGACGGAGACGTCGCCGCCCGCGGCGCGGATCGAGGCGATGGTCGCGGCCACGCTGGTGTCACTGGCCACGTCCGCCGTGCCGCCCCAGGTCGGCGTACAGCCACCGCCGTTGGGGGCCAGGATGAAGGCGAGTTGGAACGCCTTGAGGCCGGTCGCCGCCATCACGTCGGTGGGGTTCGGCGGGTTGTTGTCGAGCGGCATCAGATAGGGCGCGGCGGCGTACCAGTTGCTGCCGAGTGCGGTGGTGGTACTGGCCTGGGCGCTGCCGCCCATCGAGGCCAGCAGCCCACCGGCGGCGAGCGCGGCGGCACCGACCGTCGCGAGCACGCGGTTGGGGGTGAAGCGGAACACCTGGACACTCCTTGTGGGGAGGAGGACAAGGACACGGACAACCGGCGGACGCCGGCGGCGGGCACGGTGTGGGGGTGTGCCTGCTCGGGTCCACGGTCCAGAGTGTCGAGGTGTCGACGGCGCGTCAATAGATTGGACTAGACCTAGGGCTAGACCAATGCTCCCTTAAGGATCGCGCCGCCCTTCTGCCCGGGATGCCCCTCAACCCGCGACGACCACCGCCACTGTCGTCCCGCACGCCAGTTCCCCTGCCGCGATCCGCGCAAAGAGCGCGCACAGCAGCTTCGCCTCGTAGGTCGGATCGAGCGCGAGACCGTGCCGCCGCTCGAAGTCCGCGCCGAACGCGTCCACCTCGGGTGTGCGTCGCCCATAACCGCCGAAGACGGCCGCGGTGGCGTCCACCTCCCAGCTGCCGCGCACGCCGCCGAAGGCCTCCCGTTGCAGGGCACGCGTCTCCGCCACGAGGTCGGCGTGCGCCAACGCGGCGAAGCCGAGCGCCCGTTGCCCGTGACCGAGCCCGGCCGCCAGACCGGCCAGCATGCCGCCCGTCCCGACCGAGCAGCAGACCAACTCGGCTCCGCTGTTGCGCAGTTCCTCGCCCAGCGACGCGCAGCCGCGCACCCCCTCGGCGTTGCTCCCACCCTCCGGCACCACCCAGGCGGGGCCGAAACGGTCCAGCGACTGCGCGAGCGACTCCGGCGTCATCCGGGAGCGCCAGGCGGAGCGGCTGACGAACTCCAGCTCCATGCCGTCCGCGGCCGCCCGGGCCAGCACCGGGTTCAACTCCCGCCCACGCAGCTCGTCCCCGCGCACGACGCCCACCGTCCGAAGCCCGGCCTCCCGTCCGGCCGCAGCGGCAGCGCGCAGGTGGTTGGAGTACGCGCCACCGAAGGTCAGCAGCGTGCCCGTGGCCCGCGCGCGCTCCAGATTCGGCCGCAGCTTGCGCCACTTGGTGCCGCTCACCGGCGGGTGCAGCAGATCGTCGCGCTTGAGCAGCAGTCGCACACCCGCCCGCCGGACGCGCTCGTCATCCAGCTCCTGCAACGGCGAGGCGCCGCCTACCGGGGCCACCTGCGTCACCGGGGCAGGCCCCACGCCTTGGCGACCAGCTCGTAGGAACGGCGTCGCGCCTCGTGTCCGTGGATGTTGCTGGTCACCATCAGCTCGTCCGCGCCCGTGCGCCCGCGCAGCTGCCGCAGGCCCTCCCGCACCTGGTCCGGGTCGCCGACGACGACGTTCGACAGCCAGGCGTCGACGAAGTCGCGCTCCAGCTCACTGTAGGGGTAGGACTCCGCCTCGGCCGGCGTCGGCACCAGGCCGGGCCGCCCGCTGCGCAGCCGCAGCATCGCCAGCGCCCCGGAGCCCGCGAGCCGGCGCGCCTCACGCTCCTCGTCCGCGGCGACGACCCCGACTCCGATCAGCGCGTACGGCTCCGAGAGCACCTCGGACGGGCGGAACGAGTCACGGTAGAGGTCGAGCGCGGGCACGGTGTTCGCGGCGCTGAAGTGGTGCGCGAACGCGAACGGCAGACCCAGCCGCCCGGCGAGCTGCGCGCTGAACCCGGACGAACCCAGCAGCCACACGGGCGGCCGCCCGCTGCCGGGCGCGCTCGCCTCCCCGGGAACCGCCTTCAGCCGCTCGTACAGGTGCCCGGCGGGGAAGTCCGCGTCCAGGAAGTGCAGCAGCTCGCTCAGCTGCTGCGGGAACTCGTCCGCCGCGTCCAGCCCGGCCCCGCGCCGCAGCGCACGCGCCGTCGCCTGATCCGTCCCGGGCGCTCGCCCCAGCCCGAGGTCGATCCGCCCCGGGTGCAGCGCGTGCAGCAGCCCGAACTGCTCCGCGATCACCAGCGGCGCGTGGTTCGGCAGCATCACCCCGCCGGAGCCGAGCCGGATCCGCCGCGTGTGCGCGCCGAGGTGCGCCAGCAGCACGGCGGGGGAGGAGCTGGCCACACCCGGCATCCCGTGGTGCTCGGCGACCCAGAACCGGTGGTAACCCCACTCCTCCGCCTGCTGTGCCAGCGTCGTGGTGGCCGCCAGCGCCTGCGAGGGCGTGTAGCCCTCGCCGACAGTCGCCAGATCGAGGATCGACAGCGGCACCTGCGCCTCGTCGGCGCGTCCGGCGGTCTCGGCTGTCCCGGCGGCGGTCTGGCTCATCGTGCGGCTCCACGGTCGTGCGGCGGCGGTCTGCCCTCCACTCTCCCTCTGGCCAACCGCGCCCGCCGCCCTCCTGTTCCCGCCCTGCGCCCAGGCCCCGCCCCTGGAGGTGGTCACGAGCACCCTCGCAGGTCAGGTAGTATTTCTGTCGTGCCGAGGCGCGGGAAACCGCGAGGAAAGCACGACCCGCGCCGCTAGCTCAGTTGGTTAGAGCAGCTGACTCTTAATCAGCGGGTCCGGGGTTCGAGTCCCTGGCGGCGCACCACCAAGGTAGTATCTGACCTGCGGCTTCATGATTGATCATGGAGCCGCAGGTCTTTTTTGTGCCCGCGGTGGGAGCGTGGTGGGAGCACAGGCACGCAGTGGATGTGAACGGCTCGTATGAGTCCGCCCTGCCGGGCGCCGCGCCGGGAGAAGGTCGGTCAGTGCCGGGTGAGCGTTTTGGCGGGCCTTTGCGCCGAGTCGTCGGCCCGCCTTTCTGGAGCAAGTGGTTCCGCACCCGGTACTGACGCTGGGTCAGGTGCGGCAACTCGAACGCCTCGGCAACACCGTCACCCTGACCCCCGCCCCGGCCTGACCACAGCCAGCCCTCCACAGCAGCACCAACACGCGAGCACGGAGCGCGCTCCCGTACGTCCACGAAGGCGGTGATTTTCCGGCCAGAGCCCAGGATCAGACACTCCCCGTTCTGCGCAGCACCAGCAGTTCGGCGTCCTTGGCCGTGTCCCGGCGCAGCAGCACCGCAGGCAAGGACAGCAGCGAACGGGTGGCCCGGTACAGCAGTGAGATGATCACGCGCGCAGCATCCCAGCCACCGCCCAGGCCGTTTGCGCGTGGGTTCCCACGTGCGGCGATGACTTTACGAGCCCCACAGGGGGCTGTCCCACGGGTCTACGGGATGAGGACCCAGACACCGCTGGCGACGAAGACGCAGCCGACCCCCGCGAGGAGTGCGCCCGGAACCCGGTGGGCGGAGGGGTGCGTCGGGGGAAGCGTGAGGCGGCGGAGCAGCGGGGGCAGGCGCATCCGGTCCGAGACCTGTCGGGCGTGCAGGCGGGTCATGATCGCGCCGTAGTCGGTGGCGCAGACGGTCCCGAGTCCGAGAGCCAGGAGCCCGAGCATCACGAGCACCGCAGCGGCACCCGCGCCCCCACTCGCACCGTCGCCCGCGCCCGCGCCCGCGCCGACGCCCGGCGCCCGAGGGCTGCTCGGCGGCGTCGCAGCACCCACAACCGCCGTCAGGTGGTGCCTGAGCGCTTCATGGATCAGCGCGAGGTCATCGAGGGAGCCGTCACACCACACGGCGCAACCAGCCGTGGCTGTCTTCGACCCGGCCGTACTGGATCCCGAGCACCCGCTCACGGAGTGCCGCGGTCCGCTCACCCTGCTTGCCGGTGCCGACCGTCCAGGCGTATCCCTCGCCCTTGATGCCGACGACGGAGGTGAGCACGGCCGCCGTGCCCGAGGCGAAGGCCTCGGTGATGGTGCCGTCCGCGAGGCCCTCGCGGAGTTCCTCGAAGGTGACGGGTCGCGCGACCGGGGTCAGGCCGTACTCGGGGGCGAGCGTCAGGACCGTGTCGCGGGTGACGCCCTCCAGGATGGTGCCGAGCGCCGGGGTGACGAGTTCGCCGTCGGACGTGATCAGGAATAGGTTCATTGCTCCGGACTCCTCGACGCAGCCCTGCTCGCCCGCACCGTCCAGATACAGCACCTGGTCGCAGCCGTGCCGTTCGGCCTCGACCTGTGCCGCGAGGCCAGCACCGTAGTTGCCCCCGCACTTCGAGTCGCCGGTGCCGCCCTGGCCCGCCCGCGTGTAGGACGTACTCACCCACAGGGTCACGCCGTTGTCCCCCGAGGGGAAGTACGGTTCCGCCGGGCATGCGATCACGGAGTACACGACGCGTTCGGCCGGTCGGACACCGAGGAAGGACTCCGCCGCGAACATGAACGGCCTCAGGTACAGGCTCCTCTCGCCCGTCGCCGCCGGTACCCACGGTTCGTCCGCGCGCACCAGTGCCTCGATGCCGGCGAGGAAGTCGTCCTCCGGCAGCGTCGGCAGCGCCATCCGCTCAGCGGACCGCGCGAAGCGGCGCGCGTTCCGCTCGGGCCGGAACAGCCAGACGCTGCCGTCGTCGTGCCGATAGGCCTTCAGCCCTTCGAAGACCTCCTGCGCGTAGTGCAGGACGGCCGCACTCGGGTGCAGGGAGAACGGACGCAGCGCGCTCACCCCGTGGTCGTGCCAACCGACCTCCGGAGTCCAGACCGCCGAGGCCATGTGGTCGGTGAAGTGCCGGCCGAACCCCGGCGCGGCCAGGATGCTCGCGCGTTCGGCCTCGGGGACCGGATGCGGGGTGCGCACCAGCGGGAACGCGGATCTCATCGTCAACTCCTCGTGTCGTCGTACCTGGTCGGCCGAAGGACGCAGGTCGCAGGTCACAGGTCGGCCAGGAGCAGGGCGGGGCGCTCCACGCAGTCCGCGACGAAACGCAGGAACCCCCCGGCGGTACCTCCGTCGCACGCCCGGTGGTCGAAGGTGAGCGAGAGTTGGGCGACCTTGCGGACGGCGAGCTCCCCCTCGACCACCCACGGCCGGTCGATGATGCGGCCGATGCCGAGAATCGCGGCCTCGGGGTGGTTGATGAGCGCCGCGGAGCCGTCGACCCCGAACACGCCGTAGTTGTTCAGCGTGAACGTCCCCCCGGTCAGTGACGTCGGCCGCAGACCGTTGGTGCGGGCCTGATCCGTCAGCAGGCGCAGCTCGGCGGCCAGTTCGGCCGTCGTCCTGCGGTGGGCGTCACGGACCACGGGCACGATGAGCCCGCGTTCGGTCTGGGCGGCGAAGCCCAGGTGCACTGCGGAGAAGCGGACGATCTCGCCCCGCGCCACGTCCACCGTCGCGTTCAACTCCGGAAACCGGCGCAGTCCAGCGACGCAGATGCGGGCCAAGAGCGCCAGCAGGCTGATGTGACTGCCCGGTCCCTTGGATCGGAGGGTCTCCCGGGCCTGGACCAGCTCGGTCGCGTCGACGTCCACCCAGGCGGTGGCGTCGGGGATCTCGTTGCTGCGGGACAGTTTCTCGGCGGCGACCCTGCGCAGGCCCCGCAGGGGGATGCGCTCCTCGGTGTCGGTCCTGGCGGGTTGGTCCGCGCGGGCAACGGCCGGTTCGGCGGGCCGCTCGACGGCCCGCTCGACGTCACGGCGCAGGATGACGCCGTGCGGCCCGCTGGGGGAGAGGCGGGTGAGGTCCACGCCGTGCTTCCGTGCGAACGCGCGGACCAGCGGGGAGATCACCAACGGTGCGGCTGCCCGCCCGGTGTCGCCGATGTCACCGGAGGCAGGAAGGGGCTGCACCGTCGGCACGGTCCGGCCGGCGTCGCCCCGATCGCGGGCCCGGCGCCTGGCCGGGGCGTGCTTGGTCCCGTAGCCAACCAGGACGTTGCCGCTCCCGCCTGCGGGGACTGCGGGGGCTGCGGGGACGGTACCCGTGGGCCCGGGGGTGTCCGCGGTGGTGGACCGGCCGACGGAGATGAGGGGGGCTCCGACGGCGAGGACGGATCCCGTCTCCGCGTGCAGGGCCAGCACGGTCCCCGCGTACGGCACGGGGATCTCGACGGCCGCCTTCACCGTCTCGACCTCGGCCACCACCTGGTCGACCTCTACGGTGTCGCCGACGGCCACCCGCCAGGTGATGATCTCGGCGTCGACCAGTCCTTCGCCGAGGTCGGGCAGGGGGAAGACTTGGCCCTCCCGGACGGCGGTCATGCGGCCCCCCTCGCGAGGTGGATGGTGTCCGGCACGTCGTCGTACTGCAGGCGGTGGACCGCGTCCAGGACGCGGTCGACGCCCGGCAGGTACGCGTGTTCCAACCTGGGCGGCGGATAGGGGATGTCGAAGCCGGCGACGCGCAGGACCGGGGCGGACAGGGAGTGGAAGCAGCGCTCCTGCACGCGGGCGGCGATCTCGGCGCCGACCCCCGCGAACCCCTGCGCCTCCTGGACCACCACGCAACGGCCGGTGCGTCGCACGGACCGCGTCACCGTCTCGTCGTCGAACGGCACCAGCGTACGCAGGTCCACGACCTCCAGGTCGATGCCCGCCTGCGCCGCCTCGCGGGCCGCTTCGAGCGCCACCGGAACCGAGGGGCCGTAGGCGAGCAGCGTGGCGTCGTGCCCGGGGCGGCGGACCACCGCCGTGCCGAGGGCGGGAACGCCACGGTGTCCGAGGTCGGCTTCCTGCTTCGACCAGTACAGCTTCTTGGGCTCCAGGAACACCACGGGATCCGGGTCGCGCACGGCGTCCCTGAGGAGCCAGTAGGCGTCCTCGACGGTCGCCGGGGTGACCACCTTGAGGCCCGGCGTGTGGGCGTAGTAGGCCTCGCTGGAGTCGCTGTGGTGCTCGACGCCGCCGATCCCGCCTCCGTACGGGATGCGGATGACCATCGGCAGCGCCACCCGCCCCCGGGTGCGGTTGCGCATCTTCGCCACGTGCGAGGCGATCTGCTCGAACGCCGGGTAGGCGAAGGCGTCGAACTGGATCTCCACCACGGGGCGGAACCCGCCCATCGCCAGGCCGACGCCGAGCCCGACCAGGCCCGACTCCGCGAGGGGTGTGTCGAAGCAGCGCTCCTCGCCGAACTCGTCCGTCAGTCCGTCGGTGATGCGGAACACGCCGCCCAGGCGCCCGACGTCCTCCCCGAACACCAGGGTGCGGTCGTCCTCGCGCAGCGTGTCCCGCAGGGCCGCGTTCAGGGCCTGGGCCATGGTGACCGTCGCCATGTCAGTCCTCCGTGTCCTGCAGTTCGGTTTGCAACTGCCCGCGTTGCTCCAGAAGTTGGGGTGTGGGGTCGGCGTAGACGTGCGCGAAGAGTTCGAGGGGGTCCAGGAGTGCCTCGACGTCGATGCGGGCCCGCAGGTCCGCCGCCAGCGCCTCGGCCTCCGCTTGGACGGTCTCGACGTCCTGCTCGGTGAGGACCCCCTTGCCGCGCAGGTAGGTCCGCAGCCGGTCCACCGGGTCCGCCGCACTCCATCGACGCACCTCGTCGCCGTCCCGGTAGCGGTCGGGGTCGTCGGCGTTGGTGTGCCCCTCCATGCGGTAGGTGTGGGCCTCCACCAGGAAGGGCCCACGCCCGGACCGGGCGTGGGCCACGGCCGCGGTCAGCACCGCGAGGACCGCGACCAGGTCGTTGCCGTCGACCTGTTCGGAGCGGATCCCGTAGCCGACTCCCTTGTGCGCGAGGGTCGGTGCGGCGGACTGCTTCGCGAGTGGAACGGAGATGGCGTACTTGTTGTTCTGGACGAAGAACACGACGGGGGCGTGGAACACCGCGGCGAAGTTGAGGGCCTCGTGGAAGTCGCCCTCACTCGTGCCCCCGTCGCCGACGAAGGCCATCACCACGCCGTCCTCGCCCTTGCGGCGCGTCGCATCCGCCATGCCGGTGGCGTGCAGGAGCTGGGTGGCCAGCGGCGTGCAGACGGGTGCCACCCGCACCGTCGTCGGGTCGTAGCCGCAGTGCCAGTCGCCGCGCAGCAGGGTCAGCACTTCCACCGGGTCCACGCCGCGTGCCACCAGGGCCATGGAGTCCCGGTAGGTGGGGAAGAGCCAGTCCTGCTCCTGCAACGAGAGGACACCGGCGACCTGGCACGCTTCCTGGCCGCGGCTCGATGGGTAGACGGCGAGCCGCCCCTGCCGCGTCAGCGTGGTCGCCTGCTGGTCGAACCGCCGTCCCACGACCATCCGCCGGTAGGCCTCGCGCAGGGTCGCGTCCGGGGGCGCGACGTATCCCGGGGGCGGGGTGGCCGCGGTGCCGGCCTCGGTGACGAGCTGTACCGGGACCGCCGTGGGGAGCAGGGCTTCCGCCGTCCCTCCGCTGCGGGGGACGGGCACAGCTGTCGCGACGGGTGCAGCTGTCGTGACGGACATGCGGGGCACTCGCTTTCTCTGGCGGTTCGCCGGCGGTTCGCCGGCGGGGGGGAGGAGGAGGGCGTCAGACGTTCGCGGTGAGTTTCCGCGTGCGCTCCGGCCGTCCGTGCGGTGCCGCGGCCGGTGCCCGGTTGATCCAGGTGCGTTCCAACTTCGCCACCACGTCCGGGCTGTGCATCCTGGAGGCCTGCTCCAGTGCATAGCGGCTCATGTACGTGCGGAAGAGGTCGTCCGGCTCCTCCGCCAGGTGGACCATGCGACGGTTGCCGGGGACCGCGGGGTCCGCCAGCCGGTCGGCGGCCGCCGCCACGGCCGCGTCGACCGCCTCGGGCGGGACGACCTCGTCGCACAGCGTCAGGGCCTCGGGGCTGGTCGCCGCGACGTGCTCGCCGAAGAAGATCAGCCGTTGCGCCATCCGCCGCCCGACCACCCGTCCGAGCCGCATGTTGGCCGCTCCGGGGATGATGCCCTCCGCCAGCGCGGGCAGGGAGAAGTAGGCGTCGGATCCGGCGATCACCCGGTCGAGGACGAGCGCGACCTGGGTGGCGCCGCCGATCGCGAAGGTGTCGATCGCACCGACCCACGGCTTGCCGCTCGGGAGGTCGAACGGGGTGCCCTCCGCACCCTGGTGCAGACCGTGGACCAGCTTGCGGATGTAGCCCAGCTCCCGGCGGAGCATGAAGTCCACGAAGGAGATCTTCCCCTGGTAGAGGTCGGTCAGGTTGATCCCGGCGCCGAAGGCGCGCCGCCCGCTGTAGCGCGGGTGGGAGAGCACGCTGCCCCGCAGCACGCCCACGGACACCGTGTCGTCCAGGAGCGCCAGGTCCACGGCGGTCTCCAGGGCCTCGACCACCGCGTCGTCCTCGGCGTTGAGGACGTGCTGGTTGCAGATGGTCACCTCGGCCACGAAGCCGTCGCGGTGGATGACGGCCTGGCCGAGGTCCAGGTGCCCGGTCCTGCGGAACTCGGGGAGCAGGGCCAGCGCGCGGGGGGTGGGCGCCAGCATGGAGCGCAGCAGGTGTTCCCCGGGGGTGCGCAGGTTCAGCAGATGGGCGAAGAAGAGCCCCTGGTCGACCTCGCCGCTCGACTTGGCGGATTGGGGGACCAGGCGGTCCGCGGCCGCTCGCGCCCGCGTCGGGACCAGCCCTGGGTACCGGTCCGCCGCCGTGAACGCCAGTTCGTCCAGCCGGACCTGACGGCTCCGACCGGCGGTCAGTTCGTCGTAGACGCGGCCGGCGTGCAGCTCCATGAAGCGGTGGCGCGCCTGTCGTGCGTCACGGTCGATGTGCTCGGCACGGCCGCGCTGGGCGGGGGAGCGCTCGGCGCGCGGCGGCAGGTCGGCCGCGAGGTCCTCGCAGGCGTCGAGGTGGGCGCCGAGCAGGCGGGTGTCCGCGGCGTGGTCCCCGCGGAACTGCGGGGCCGCGGGCGTCCGCGCCGCCACCGTGTCGGATGGGTGGAGGCGCTGCGCCGGCTGTCGTGTCGACACGGGTGTTTCCATGGTGGGTCGTCTCCTCAGGATGGTTCTCGTCGTGCGGTCACCGCGCGTTGACCGGCCGTCAGGACGGGGACAGGCCCGACCGCACGATCGTCGTGAACAGGCCGCCGGTCGGGTCGTAGACCGCGTAGTGGTCTCCGGGGCCCTGGTGGACGCCGAACCTGCCGCCGACGTAGTCCCGCCAGTCCTGCATCACTGCGGGAGGGACGACAGGGTCGTCCGCAGCCGCGAAGACCCGGGTGTCACAGGGCAGCGGGGTGGTCCGCCCTGGACGGAACCCCGCGGCGACCCGCAGGTCGGTGCGCACGACGTGCAGCAGTCGGCGAACGAACTCCTCGTGCTGCATGAGGGGTTCGGGGACCCCGTTGGTGGCGCGCAGATGGTCGAGGAGTCGGTCGTGGGGGAGGGCGTGGAGGGCGGTCCCGGCAGGCAGGTGCGGGGGGCGGGCCCCGGAGATGAGCAGGACCCGTGGCAGGGGGTGACCCAGGTCGTGCAGGTGACGGGCCAGGGCAAAGGCGAGCAGGCCGCCGAAGCTGTGCCCGAAGAGCACGTACGGCGGTCGGAGCAGCGGCAGCAGTGCCTGGGCGGTCTGCTCGGTGAGTTCCTCCAGCGTGTCCGGCATCGGGTCGCCGAAGCGGTTCTCGCGTCCCGGGAGCTGGACCGGGAAGAGTCCCACGGATTCGGGCAGGTTCGCTCGCCAGGGGGCGAACACGCTCGCACCGGCTCCCGCATGGGGGAAGCAGAACAGGCGCTCCTTGGCCGGGTCGAGGTCGGGAAGGCCGAGGAGCCAGGGCGTCGGGGCGGTGGTCACGCGTCCCCTCCTGCGGGCGCGGCCGAGAGGATCTTGGCGATTCGGGTGGCGGTGCGGTTGTCCAGGAGGTCCACCAGGCTCAGCCCGCTGTCGGGGCACAGCCCCTGCAGGCGGCTGAACAGGTCGACCAGCAGCAGCGAGTTCCCGCCCAACTCGAAGAAGTCGTCGTCCGGACCGACGGCGTCCAGTCCGAGGCTCTCGGCCATGGCACCGAGGACGCCTGCCTCCAAAGGGGTGTGCGGCGCGGCGTGCTGGTCGGCGCTCCCGAACCCCGGTGCGGGCAGCGCCCTCCGGTCGACCTTGCCGTTCACGGTCAGCGGCATCTCGTCGAGCCAGACGAAGGCCGCAGGAACCATGTAGGACGGCACCCTGGACTGCATGTACGCGCGGAGCTCTGCGTCGGCAGCACGGACGTCGCCCACCAGGTAGGCGGCCAGCGCCTGACCGCCGGGTGCGTCGTCGCGCACCACCGTGGCGACCGCACGGACGCCGGGGTAGGCGGCCAGCGCCGTGTCCAGCTCGCCCAGCTCGATCCGGTATCCCCGGATCTTCACCTGGTCGTCGCCGCGTCCGAGGAACTCGAGCTCGCCGTCGGGCAGCCAGCGGGCCAGGTCGCCCGTGCGGTAGATCCGGCCGCCCTGCGGATCGAACGGGTCGGGCCGGAAGCGCTCGGCGGTGAGGTCGGGCCGGCCCAGGTACTCACGGGCCAGTCCCTCTCCGCTGAGCCACAGTTCGCCGGGGACCCCGACGGGCAGCGGTGACAGGTCCTCATCGAGGACGTAGGCCCGGGTGTTGGCCAGCGGACGGCCGATGGGGATGGTGGGACGGCTGGTGTCGACCGCCTCGATGGGCTTCCAGGTGGCGAAGAGCGTGCACTCCGTAGGGCCGTACACGTGCAGGAACCGTGTGTCGCCCAGATGCGGCAGCAGCTTTGCGGCACTGGCGGGTGAGAGTACGTCACCCCCCACGAGCAGCTGCCGCACGCGTGCGAGTTCCTCGGGGAACTGGTCGGCCGCCACGTGCAGCTGGGGGGAGACGAGCAGCAGGGTCGTGATGCGGTGCTGCTGCAGCGCGACCTTGAGCTGGTCGGGGAACGGCAGTCCGGAGGGCGGCAGGACCAGCGTCCCGCCGTTCAGCAGTGATCCCCACAGCGCCAGGAGCGAGGCGTCGAAGGAGAGCGGCGAGAGCAGCAGATGGACCTCGTCGGGACCGAGTTGCGCGTAGTCCGCGCCCTTGACCAGTCGGCTCAGCGCCCGGTGGGTGACCGCGACGCCCTTGGGGGTGCCGGTCGAGCCCGAGGTGTAGATGACGTAGGCCAGGTGCTCGGCGGTGGCCTCGACCACGGGGTCGGTCGTCGGCGCGGCGCCCGTCTCGGCTTCGTCCGCCGCGTCGAGGCACAGCACGTGTGCGGCGGTCGAGGCGAACGCGGCCTCGTGTGCGGTGTCCGTGAGGACGACACGGGCACGGGCGTCGTCGACGACGAAGGACGAGCGCTGCGCGGGGTGCTCGGGGTCGAGCGGCAGATAGGCGCCGCCGGCCTTGAGGACGGCGACGAGCGCCACGACCATGCCGACCGACCGGGGCAGGCAGATCCCGACCGGGACGTCGGGGCCTACACCGCAACCGATCAGACGGTGCGCCAGCAGGTTGGCCCGCGTGTTCAGCTGCCCGTAGGTGAGCCGTACGCCGTCGTGCTCGACCGCGGTCGCATCGGCGTCGCGGCGCACCTGCTCCTCGAACAGGGAGGCGGTGGTGCGGTCGCGGGGGAAGTCGCGCTCGGTGCGGTTCCATGCGCTCACCACCAGGGCGCGCTCCTCCGGCGGGAGCACGGGCAGAGCGGCGATCGGCGTGTGCGGATCCGCCACGGCTGCGGTGAGCAGGTGTTCGAGGCGCCGTACCATCCGCTGTGCCGTGACCGGCTCGTAGAGGTCGGCGTCGTACTCCAGGGTTCCGCGCAGGACCTCGCCGTGCAGGTCGAAGCTCAGGGACAGGTCCCGGGCCGCGGTGCCGAGGTGCAGCTCCACGGGGGAGCACGACGCGCCGTGGTAGTCAGGAGCCGCGGGCGCGGTGTCGGTTCCCCACGCGGCGAACCTGACCGGCACGGGCTGGCGCGCCGGATCACCGCAGGCCCCGGCCGGCGTGTCGAGCGATCCCGGCGGCAGCGCGCGGGCATGGGCGATGGCGCGTTCGCGTTCGGCCCGGGCCTGCTCGACGACGTCCAGGAAAGTCGGGTTCCCGTCCAGCCGGAGGCCCAACACGACGTCGGTCTCCGGCCGGCCCGGCCAGGCGTCGGCTGAGGAGGGCCGCACCGGCACCAGGAGCGGGATGTGGCGCTGGGCGGTGTGGCGGGCGAGCAACACGGCCAGGCCCGCGCACAGAGCGCTGTGCGCGTCGGGCGCTCCGGACAGCTCGCGCAGCCGGCGGGCCAGCGCGGGCGGCAGGGTGAAGCGCTCCACACCGCCGGTGCGGGTCGACCGGGGCCGGCGGGGCCGGTCCGTCGGCAGGTCGAGCACGGGGAGCGCCTCCGTCGCCCGCAGCCAGTGGTCCAGGTCGGCGGCGACCTCTTCGGCGGACGGCCCGCCGAGATGGGCCAGGACTGCGGCGCCGCGGTCGGTGTCGGAGGAGGCGGTGTCGGAGGGGGTGGTGCCGACGACCGGCGTGCCCAGGCGTAGCGCCGTATAGCCGCCGGCGTGCTCGACGAGGAACGCGTCCAGCATCACCGGGTCCAGGGCCAGGCGGTGGGCGACGGCCACCAGGACGCACTGCTGCTCGGAGACGCGTAGCACGCGGAGCCGGAGCAACGGCCCGCGGGTGAGGTCGAACGGCCGGCCGGCCTCCCGCACGGCGTGGGCGATCGCGTCCTCGCCCGTCACGCGCTCTTCGGCGAAGTCCACCTCCGTCCTCTGCCGCTCGGACAGCAGCCGGAGCGCGGTGCGGGCCGCCTCCGCGTCGAAGACGCCCTCGATACGGAGGCACCGGACCGTGTGGTGGGAGGGGTGCGACCAGGTGGCGGAGTCGGACTCGATCGGTGCGGATGTCTGGTGCGTCGAGGCCGTCACAGTGTTCCCTCGCTGGTGTCGCCGAGTGGTCGGAGTTCCCGCAGTCCGGCTCCCTCGGGACGCAGCACCGTCCGGACGGGGAGGCTCTTGATCCCTGCGATGAAGGTGGAGTTCAGGTGACACGGCTCTCCGGCCGGTTCGATCCGCTCGAAGTTCTTCGCGATCTCCTCGAACAGGACGGTCAGCGCCAGCCGGGCCATATGGGCGCCGATACAGCGGTGGGCGCCCACACCGAACGCGATGTGGCGGTTGGGGTGCCGGTCGGCGGAGAACCGGAAGGGGTCCTCGAAGACGGTCTCGTCGCGGTTGGCCGATCCCAGCCACACGGACACCGGCTGACCGGCGCCGATGGCGGTCCCGTTCAGCTCGACCTCCCGCGTGGTGTGGCGCAGCGCGTGGTTGGCGGGTGAGGACCAGCGCAGGATCTCCTCCACCACCGAGGCGGTGTTCCCGGTCTCCAGCCATCGAGCCTGCTCGCCAGGGTTCTCCATGAGGGCGAGCAGGCCGGCGCTCGCCGCGTGGGAGGTGGTGACGGTCGCTCCGATGAGGAGGCTGTAGGCGTTGAGGATCACCTCCTCCTGGCTCAGCGGCTCTCCGTCCGGGGCGGCCCGCAGCAGCACGCCGATGAGGTCGTCCGCATCCGCCCGGCCGGGGCGGGAAACCTCCGAGTGGAAGTAGAGGAAGATCTCGGCGTGGGCCCGTCTGAGCACGGCGGACCGCGAGGTGCCGGGGTCGGCGTAGTCGGGGTCCGACTCGGCGACGGCCGCGTAGGTGAAGTGCTTCAGCCGGTTCCACGACGACTCCGGGATGCCGAGCAGGAGTCCGGCGATCGCAATGGGGTAGAACCCCGCCTGCTCGGCGAAGTCCCAGACGTCCTGCCGGGCGCCGATCGAGAGCAGACGCCTGGCGAACTCCCTCAGCGCGGGTTCGAACGCGCGGACAGCCTGCTTGCCCAACGGCGAGGCGAGCGGCTCCTTCAGCCGCTTCTGCAGCGGCGGGTCGGTGACCGCGAGCATCTTGCCGCCGGCGATGTCCGTCTGCCCCAAGGTGGTCAGGATGTTGCCCCGCGCGGCGGTGAACTCCGCGTGTCCGGCGAGTACACGCGCCACGTCCGCGTATCCGGTGACCGCCCAGAACTCGGGCTTGCCGTCCCGAGGGCACTGCCGATGGACGGGCTCCTCGCTGCGCAGTCGCGTCCACACCGGATGCGGGTCGCCGACGCCGAAGAAGTGCGGATCGGAGAGATCGGGTCCGGGGTCGTCCTCCGCGACGGACCCGCCAGAGGTTATGCGCATGCTCAGCTTTCCCTACGACATGTTCGACATGGGTGAGTGCCTTGACGCTGGTGGTGCGGGCCGCCCCGCGGACGGCCTCAGATGTAGTCCTCCGCGCCGCCGGTCCTGACCGTGTCGAGCGTGAAGCAGTGGAAGCCGCCGCCGAACAGCCGACGGTGGCGGTGCTGCACCGGGACGACGGTGAAGCGGTGCTCCTCCAGGGTCCGGATCAGCGTCTTGCACGCGTCGTTGACCATGACGGTGTTCTCGTCGATGGAGAGGACGTTGAGGTCGATGTACGGGCTGGGCGGGATCGGGTCGCCGTTCTCGTACTGCGGGTAGTCGCCGATCTCCGGGGTCGGGGGGACGATCGTGTCCCAGGAGCGCAGCGCTTCGGGCAGGAAGTCCACCACGTCCGCGGAGCGGACCAGCAGCGTGCCCGGACGCAGGGGCACGACCACGCTGTCGATGTGACTTTGCGTCAACTTGTGCATGCGATGGACCCGGAAGCGCCCTTCGAGGTGGCGCTCCAGCCAGTCGCAGGCCAGCGCGTGGTTCGCGTTGGAGATGTTGACGACCAGGTCGCGTCCCAGCCGCAGGCAGTTGGCGGCGTCGATCATCGCCTCCACGCCGGCGTCGTAGGGGGACGGCTGCGGGTTCTCCGGCACCTCGATGTTGGGTGCGGCGTTCTCGTTGTGCGGGTCGAAGGAGGCGTCGGTCATGACCGGGCGCGGCATGACCGTCCACCGCGCACCCTGGGCGAAGTAGCCCATGAAGGTCGGCTTGAGGAACTGGTTCTCGAAGTACCGGGCGCGCAGGGTCGGTGGCGTCTCGATGATCTCGTCGCCCAGGATCAGGGTGTTGTCGCGGACGTTGAGCGGGGGCACCACCGCGGCGTCCCAGGCGGGGGTGGTCACCCGGGTGAGGTCGGCGGCGGGCTCCAGCGGACGGTGCACCGTCACAGAGAGGGCCTCCAACTGCTCGACCACGCCCTCGACGTCCTCGATCAGCTCCCGGAGCAGGCGCTCCTTGAGGGCCAGGCGGTCGGGCTCGTTGCGCCGGCGGCGGGCCTCGCTGTCACGCCAGGTCGACAGGCTCGGGAAGTAGCCGCGGGTGCCCGAGAGGTTGTCGCTGATGAACATGTCGAAGGACAGGTCGCGGATGCGGTCGGCGTATCCGTCCGCGGAGCCGACGATGATCTCCTTGAGGGGCGTGAAGTCGTCGAAGCTGTTGAGTCGCATGGGTGCCGTTCCCTTCTCGGCTGATGGGCATTCAGGATTCGGTGGCCGTGATCGCCTGCACCGGGCAGCGGCTCAGGGCCTCGTGCACGGCACCGTGCAGTTCGGTCGGTGGCGCCTCGTCCAGCAGGACGACGAGGCCGTCGGTGTCGTCCTGGTCGAAGACCTCGGGCAGGACCATGGCGCACTGGCCGGCCCCGATGCAGCTCTCCGTGTCCACGGATACGCGCACGTCATTCCTCCGTTGCAGGGGCCGTCACCAGGTGACGGGCAGGCGCCGTACTCCGTAGACGCTCATGTCGGTGGAGAGCGGGATGTCCTCGGCCGGCACGGCCGGGGCGAGTGCGGGAAAGCGCCGGAACAGCGCGGGCAGGGCCGCCCGCATCTCCATCCGGACCAGGTTCTGGCCGAGGCACTGGTGGATGCCGTAGCCGAAGGCCAGGTGGCCGGTGGTGCGCCGGCCGAGGTCCAGCCGGTCCGGCTCGTCCTGGAACCAACGCGGATCCCGGTTCGCGGCGGACAGGGACACCGTGACCGAGTCCCCGGCCCTGAGCTGCTGTCCGGCGAACTCCAGGTCCTCCAACGGGGTCCGCGGGACCCCGAAGTGGAAGTTCGACAGGTAGCGCAGCAGCTCCTCCACCGCGTTGTCCACCATCGACGGGTCGGCGAGCAGCCTGGCCAGTTCGTCGGGGTGGGACATGAGCGCGAAGGCGCTGAGCGAGAGCGCGCCCATCGTCGAGTCGTGGCCTGCCGTCAGCAGCAGCACTCCGACGCCTGCGATCTCCTCGGTGTCCAGTGTGCCGTCCTGGGCCAGCGCGGTGAGCAGTCCGGGCGCCTCGTTCGGGGACCGGCCCTCGGCGATCTTGCGCACGGCGGCGTAGAGCTGGTCCATGGCCGCGGCGGCCTCGGCGGCGGTGGACTGGAGGTTGAAGAGGACCCCGCTGTTGTGCTGGAACTCCGCCCGGTCGCGCAGCGGCACCCCGAGCAGCTCGCAGATCACCTGCGAGGGAAGCGGCCGCGCGAAGGCCTCGACGAGATCCGTCCCCGGGCCGGAGCGCTCCATCTGCGACAGCAGCTCGTCGACGATCCGGTCGATCTGCGGGCGGATCTCCTTCATCCGCCGCGCCGTGAACTGTCCGGCCAACTGCTGTCGCAGCCTGGTGTGCTGCGGCGGGTCCATGTCGACCAGCCAGCCCGGCATGGCGGGGACGCCGAAGAACGGGTCGATTCCCGGACGGTGTACCGGTGCCCGCTTGAACTCGGATCGGGCGCTGAAGCGCGGGTCGGTGAGCATCTGCCGTGCCAGCTGATGACTGGTCACCAGCCAGCCGACGTGACCGTCCGGGTAGCTCATCCGGCGCAGTGGTGCGGTCTCCTGCCCCTCCATCAGCTCCGGGGGCGGATCGAACGGACGGATACGCTCGGTCGGGTGCGCCGACACTCGGTCCGCAGGCATGGTCGATCTCCTTTGTCGCTCGGTGGGCTGCCGGAGGCTCAGTCGAGGTAGTCCTCGGCGCCGCCCTCGCGCACGGTGTCCAGGGTGAAGCAGTGGAAGCCACCGCCGAACAGGCGCCGATGGCGGTGGCGGACCGGCACGACGGTGAAGCCGTGGCGCTCGAGAGTGCGCATCAGCTCGGGATACGACTCGTTGACCAGAACCGTGTCGGGGCCCACCGAGAGCACGTTGAGATCGATGAACGGGCTGGTGAGGACCAGGTCGTCGTCCTCGTAGGTGGGGAAGCTGTCCTGGTCCGGCGGCGGGGCGATGATGGCGTCCCAACTGCGCAGGGACTTCGGCAGCATGTCCACCACGGCCTGGGAGCGGACCAGCAGCGTCCCGGGGCGCAGCGCCAACACCATGCTGTCGATGTGGCTGTCGCTGAGCCCGTGCACGCGGTGGATGCGGAACCTGCCCTCCAGGTGCCGCTCGAGCCAGTCGACGCCCAGCGCGTGGTTGTGCGTCGCGATGTTGGCGACGATGTCCCGGCCGAGGCGGAGGCACTGGGCGGCGTCGAAGAGCATCTCCTGGCCGACGTCGTAGCGCGAGGGCTGCGGGTCCTCGATCGGCTCGGTGGGCCCGCCGGCGGTGCTGGAGCGCGCGTACGACAGGTCGAAGGACGCGTCGGTCATCAGCGGCCTGGGCATGGTCGACCAGCGGGCGCCGCGCCGGAAGTACTCCTGGAACACCGGCTTCAGCAGCTGGGTCTCGAAGTACCTGGAACGGATCATCGGCGAGGTCTCGATGATCTCGTCCCCGGCGATCAGCGTGTTGTCCCTGAGGTTCAACGGCGGCACGACCGAGGCCGACCAAGCCGGTGTGCGCACGGTGGTGGTCGTCGGGTGGACGTCCGTCGGCCGGTGTACCGTCACCCCGAGCGAGGTCAGGGCATCGGCCAGCCCCTGGAGGTCCTCGTTCAGTTCGGCGACGTACCGCTCCTTGACGGGGACCCGGGTGCCGCCGGCCGACGGAGCCGCGTCGCGGGCCTCCAGGCGGGGGTAGTACCACTCCGACCGTCCGGCGCCGTTGTCCCCGGCGATATTGTCGTGGAAGAAGAGCTCGAACGAGAGCTCGCGCTCGTGCGAGGAATAGTTCAGGGCCGATCCGACGACAACCTCACGCAACGGCGACCATTCGTCGAAGCTATTGAGCTGCACGATTAACCCTTCGTCTTGGAAAGCCGCCGGTAAGGCGTCGTGCCGATGACGCTACCCGAGGCGGTGCGGCGCGGATCCGGACCTGGCAGCAAGTTGCCAGGGCGTGGATACCCCGGTCCCGGGTGCTTACATTTGGACTCGATCGACGGTCCCGCTGCCGACCCGGTCCGAGGCGCGAGTACACACGCCTGATTCAGGACCACCGGCATTCAGTAGCGAAGACCGCCACATGGCCCGGTATCAACCGGCCATTTCGAACCCAAAAGGTTTCCTCGACGCGGAGGCTCAAAAGACATGCCCGGTCAGCAAAAGAGCGGTGCCGACTACAAGCAGTTCGACTTCCTGATGAACTCGCCGGCGCTCTACAACGCCGCTGCCACCGCGGCGGAGCTGCGCCTGTTCATCTTCCTCTCGGAGAACCCGGGTTCCGACTTCGAGTCGATCCGCGAGTTCACCGGCATGCCGACCCACCAGCTCCGTGTCCTGCTGCAGGGCGTCTGTGCGGCCGACCTGATGGAGCGCAAGGACGGCAAGTACCACAACTCCGCCGTCGCCGAGGACCTGCTGGCGTCCGACGAGCCCGACAGCTGGGCCCACACCCTCATCGGCTGGAAGGAGATCTACTACCCCGCCTTCGGCCAGATGACCAAGGCGCTGATGGCCGGCACCAACACCGCCCTGGACAGCTACCCGGGTGACGAGCCCACGCTCTACAAGCGGCTGACCCGCAACCCGGAGCTGGAGGGCGTGTTCCACAAGGCGATGGCCGCCTTCACGCTGGCGTCGATCAACGACCTTGTGGAGCGGGAGGAGTTCGGCAGCGTCCGCCACCTGCTGGACATCGGCGGCGGCGACAGCACCACCACGGCCCGCCTGCTGGCCCGCAACCCGGAGCTGCGCTCGACCGTCTTCGACCAGCCGACCGTGTCCGAGCTGGCCCACGGCAAGGAGGCGCAGAAGTTCATCGACCGGATCGACCTGCACACGGGCGACTTCTTCAACGACCCGTTCCCGGTCGGCGCCGACGCGGTGCTGTTCAGCCACGTCCTCGGCATCTTCTCCGCGGAGCAGATCCTCGTCCTTCTCAAGAAGGCATACGACGTGCTGCCGTCCGGCGGCAAGATCTTCATCTACGACTACAACGTCACGGATGACGAGACCACCGGCATCTACGGTGCCCGACTCGGTCTGTACTTCAACATCCTGGCCAGCGGATCGGGAATGGCGTACCCCGCCGAAGATTTCGAGGCATGGCTTGCCGAGGTCGGTTTCGGCGACATCCGGACCGTCTCCGGGCTCGACTACGAGCACGGTTTCCACATCGGGACCAAGCCCTAGCGGACACCAGTGGCAGTATGCGGCACGGCTCGTCTTCCCGGGGTTCCCGCGAGCCGTGCCGCATACCGGCAGGAGCGGAAAGTCGAAGGCTCTGACATGCTCATCAGCAATGCTCTTTCGCAGTACTACGAAGAGGTCCAGGCGGCGCTGCAGGACCTTCTGGGCGGGGAGAACAGCGGGAACCCCGCTGGATTCACCCCGGGAATCGAGCTGCCCCGCCTCACGCCGGCCGTCATGGAGTACTTCTCGGTTTCCGGCATCGCCCACACGCCCCTGCCGGACTACCGCGGCCGGAGCCTGGCGCTGCTCGACCTGATGCGGAACCCGGCCACCCTGACGGTGAAGACCTTCGCCTCCCTGGTCATCGTGGCCCGCGCGGTGCGGTACATCCAGGACACCGGAGAGCGGGTCACCATCGTCACCCCCTCGTCGGCGAACAAGGCCATCGCCCTTCGCGACGCCGTCCTTCGCGCCGTCAACTGCGGCCTGGTCACAGCCCACCAGCTCAACATCGTGGTCCTGGTCCCGGAGGGGTCCGTCGCGAAGCTGCGCCGCACCCAGCTCCACACCGACGCCCTTTTGCGGGCGCGCAACCCGATCGGGGTCCTGGGAGCCGAGCAGCCGCCCGGTGCCGTCAAGGACATCGCGCGGGGCTTCGTCGAGTCGAACGGCGAGAACTGGGCCAAGGAGCGGCGCACCAACCTCTGGTACACGCTGCAGTTGGAGAACTACCTCGCCGCCGACATCGTCCGGGCGCTGGCTGAGGCGGAGTACTTCCCGGCGGCAGCCGACCGGCCGCGGCTGCACGCGCATGCCGTCTCCAGCGCCTACGGGCTGCTCGGACACGCCTACGGGCGCACCCGGCTGGCCGAGGAGCAGCGCACGTCCTCGCCCGACCCGCGCTACTTCCTGATCCAGCACCTCGGCGCGCCGGACATGGTGCTGAGCCTCCACCACGGCTCGACCGATGTCGGGAACATGCCCGCATACGCGCTGGAGGCCGAGACCGGGTTCTATACCCAGCGGTCCGACCCGCGCTTCCCCTCGGTCACCTACGACCCTCACGAGGCGCTCGACGCCACCTTCTACACCCGCAACCCCCCGACATCGGCCCGGATGAACGAGCTGATCCGGCAGCAGGGCGGCGGCGGCGTGGTGGTCTCGCTGGCCGAGTGCCTTCAGCGCTACCCGCAGGTGCGTGCCCTGCTGGGCGAGGGGGGCGTGCAGCTGCCGGCCGACCCGAGGCTCCTGCGCGAGTGGTCGCTGTGCATGGCCGTGGTGGGCGTGCTGAACGCGGTCGACCGCGGGCTGGTGGCCGAGCAGGACATCCTCGTGCACGGTTCCGGCTGCTACTCGGCCGGCGACTTCGACAGCCTGACCGTCCACGACGTGCAGAGGATCGCGGACGTGGAGTCGTTGCACGACCTGGCCCTCGCCGCCCTCGGCGGGTGACCGCGCCGTTCCCGCACGTCCCCGCCTGCCGTCAGCCGAGGTGACCCACCCGTGCCCGAAGCAATCCCCGCCCCGCGCTCCCGGTTCCCCCAGCGGTTGCGCATGCGCGCCGGCTACCAGTGGCGCAACAGCGGCAGCTCGTTCGTCACCGGCCTCCGCACCCGCTGGGACACCCGCGGGACCGCCGTCTTCCCCTCCGTCCGCTCCAGCCTGGCCCAGTTGTCCGTGGGCTACTCGGGCCTGCGGGAGGGCCTCGCCTACACCCTGGAGTTCACCGAACTGCGCAGGGAGGGGACAGCCCGCCTCTCCGCCGAGCGCACCACGCGCAGGGTGTCGGGGCGCCAGCTGGCAAGGTCCGGATCGCTGCCGGACGCGGACGTGAACTTCGTCGGCATCAGCGCCGCCAAGGCCCGGCGGATGTCGAAGGAGGCCTCGCTGGTGGTCCCGATGCGGGTGCACTTCGTGATCGACTTCGACGACGAGCCGGAGAAGGCACTCCGGGCGATCTCCAAGCGGGAACGGTCGCAGTTCAACCGCGACATGCGCGAGCACCAGTGGGGCTGGGAGCTCCGCCGCTCACCGGAGTGGTTCGACACCTTCTACGACCGCC
Source organism: Streptacidiphilus sp. MAP12-33 (assembly GCF_041261265.1). Classification (NCBI taxonomy): domain Bacteria; kingdom Bacillati; phylum Actinomycetota; class Actinomycetes; order Kitasatosporales; family Streptomycetaceae; genus Streptacidiphilus; species Streptacidiphilus sp. MAP12-33. Next base: position 33,452 of record NZ_JBGCCA010000041.1, on the reverse strand, counting down.
ACTACCGCCCGACCATGGTCCGGCGGCACGGTGCGCGCGAGCGGACGGAGGGGAAGGACGTCGCCTACGAGTGCCTCTTCCGAAACGGGCGGCTGTTCGCGCTCACCCAGGACGGCGTCGCGGTCGGTGGAGCGCTGTGCCACTGGGACCCTGCCACCGGGGTCCTGACGCTCCGGCTGCTGGGCGTCGAGGACGGTGCCCAGCAGCACTACGACAGCGGCGCGTTCAAGGCGATCTACCACCTGCTCATCGACTGGGCGGCCCGGCACGGCGTGCGACGTCTCGACTTCCAGGGAACCGAACCCTTCCTCAGCAAGGGGACGTACCAGTGGAAGCGCCGCTTCGGCACCCGGGTGGTGATGCCGCCCAACCACTTCGGCGACAAGCGCCTGTGGCTGCGGGTCGACCGCGACACGGACGCGGTGCGGGACTACCTCGTCGCCAATCCGACGCTCGCGGTGACAGAGGACGGGCTGCTGGAGGCGGTCTACTTCTACGACGACCGGCGGCCCCCGCGGCTGGACTACTCCGCGAAGTCCCCGGGCGTGGACCGTGTCCGCCACACCGACCTCGACGTGTTCCTCGCCCCGGTCCGCCGGGCATCGGGCGGCGGACCGCCTGCCTGACCGACAGCCGGCGCGGCTTTCAGGAACGGCCGAATCCTGCTACAGTACGTGGGCCTCCGATTCGTTGATCAGGAGCCAGGGGCACGGCGTACCGGGGTCTTCCACCCCTCCGGCACCCCTCCGGCCCGGCTCGATCCGGATGCTGCACGTGCCCGGCGACGACCGGGCGCGACCTCCCGGAGCTCCCGCCCGCACGTTTGCTACGGCGTGCACCGACAGAGTGACCCGCCTCCCGCCTTCCAAAGCACGGGAGACCGCGGATTTCGGTCGACACCCGCACCGGCCACCGGCCGGCCCGGGTGTCGACCATTTTCATGCCCACGCGCCGGCCGTACCGCTGACACCTTCGCCCTGGAGTGCTTCACGATGTCCTCATCGCTCGACCGACCAGACCTGACAGAAGCAGCCGACCTGACGGCCCGACAGTCCGACATCCGACGGGAGCAGCACCGGCTGGACCTGTTGCACCGTCAGATCGGGCGCCGACGTGAGGAGGTCGGCGGCGAACTGCGTGCCGTGCTGAGCGATTCCTCCGGTACGGCGCAGGGGCGGGTGGAGCGCGGGGCCTCCGCGGTCCGGCTCGCCCGGCAGCTGGCCGGCCTGGATGCCGCCGAGAGCGGTCTGTGCTTCGGACGGCTCGACCGGGCGGACGGCGACCGGCTCTACGTCGGCCGGATCGGCGTGCCCGGCGTCGAGCCGGACGACGACCCCCTGCAGATCGACTGGCGTGCCCCCGCCGCCCGGCCGTTCTACACCGCCACCGCCGCCGCCTCCCAGGGCATCTGGCTGCGCCGCCACCTGCACACCAGGAACCGCCGGGTGCTGCGCGTGGACGACGAACTCTTCACCGACGCCTCCGCCGTGCCCGAGGACGTCCAACTCTCCGGCGAGGCAGCCCTCCTGAATGCCCTGAAGCAGAGCCGGACCGGCCGGATGCAGGACGCCGTGGCCACCCTCCAGGCCGAGCAGGACCGCATCATCCGCTCCCCGCACACGGGGGTCATGGTCGTCCAGGGCGGTCCGGGCACCGGCAAGACCGTCGTCGCCCTGCACCGCGCCGCGTATCTGCTCTACACCCACCAGCGCCTGGAGCGGAGCGGGGTTCTGGTGGTCGGCCCGAACTCCGTCTTCCTCGACTACATCGGCCAGGTGCTGCCCGGCCTCGGTGAGACCAGCGTGCTGCTGTCGTCCGTCGGGGGGCTGTATCCCGGCCTGTCCGCGCTCTGCGAGGAGCCTCAGGCCACCGCAGAGATCAAGGGCCGCCTGGTCATGGCCGACGTCCTGGCGGCCGCGGTGCGGGCCAGGCAGGCGGCGGTGACGGGTCCGGTGGACGTGCAGATCGGCGGGGAGGCCATCCGGCTGACCCGCAGGTTCCTCACCGACGCGGCTGCCAGGGCCACCAGCGACGGGGTGCAGCACAACCTCGCCAGGCCCGCCTTCCGTGAGGCGCTGTTCGACGAACTGGCCGACCGGTTGGCCCGGGTCATCGGCGGCATCGAAGCCGGTTTCGAGGAAGACCTCGCCGCCCAGGTCGACGTCGACGCCCTCGACCGGGCCGTGCAGGAGGACCTGGCCGGTGTGTTCGGCGACGACGTGGCCATGTACGACCTCCGGGCGCAGGAGCCCGTCGAGTTCGCGCAGCGCAAGGCCGACTGGCTGTACGCGCTGCCCCGCGACCCGGTGGCCCGCAGGCTGATGGACACGCTCTGGCCCGTGCTGACCCCGGAGCAGCTGCTGACCGAGCTGCTCGGCGACTCCGGCCGCCTGGCCGAGGCGGCGCCCCAACTCACCGAGGCGGAGCGGCGGCTGCTGCTGCGCGGCGCGGCGGCGCCGTGGACCCCGTCCGACGTGCCCCTGCTGGACGAGGCGGCCGAGCTGCTCGGTCACGACGATCGTGCCGAGACCGAGCGCGCGGCCGCCCGGCGGGCGGCCCAGGACGACTACGCACAGGGCGCCCTGGACATCGCACGCGGCTCTCGCGGCGAGGAGGGGACGGCGGACGTCGAGGAGCGGCTGCACGCCACCGACCTGCTCACGGCCGAGCAGCTCGCCGGATGGCACAGCGAGGCTGATCTGCGCACCGTCGCGGAGCGCGCTGCCGCCGACCGCTCCTGGGTCTTCGGCCATGTCATCGTCGACGAGGCGCAGGACGTCTCGCCGATGACCTGGCGCCTGCTGGTGCGCCGCTGCCCCACCCGCTCCTTCACCGTCGTCGGCGACGCCGCGCAGTCCAGTGACGCGGCCGGCTCGACCTCCTGGCAGCAGGCGCTCGAGCCGTTCTTCGGCACGCGCTGGCGCAGGGAGCTGCTGACCGTCAACTACCGCAGCCCCGCGGAGATCATGGCGGCATCCGACCGGGTACTGGAAGCGATCTCCCCGGACCTCCCGCCGGCCCTGGCGGTCCGCACCGGCGCGCGGCCACCGAGCTTTGAACGCACCTCCCCCGAGGAGTTCCCTGGCCGACTGGCCGCCGTCGCCTCCGAGTTGGCGCGCCAGGGTGAGGACCTCCGGGTAGCCGTGATCGTCCCCACCGCCGACCTGGACCGGCTCGCCCCCGCCGTCACCGCGGTGGTCCCCGACGCCTCCTGGGGTGTGGACGCCGACCTGGAGCGGCGGGTGGTCGTCCTCAACGTCCGGCAGGCCAAGGGGCTGGAGTTCGACTCGGTCGTGGTGGCCGATCCCCAGGGGATGCTGGACGGATCCCCGCGTGGCCTGAGCGACCTCTACGTGGCGCTGACCCGGGCCGGCCGGAGCCTGCACGTGCTGTCCCCCGGACCGCTGCCGGAGGTCCTGGACGATGCCGCGGGGGAGGCCACTTGACCGGATGACCCGTCGGGCCGATTGATCCGCGTACGCTCCGCCTCGCAGAAACGAAACTCCTATGACAACTTCGCACGTCATCCCGCTCCGTCGCGTCACCGGATTCCGGAACTTCTGGCTCTCTCGCTCCGTGTCCGGTCTCGGGTCCGCCGTCACCACCGTCGCGCTCCCCGTCCTGGTGTTCCAGAAGTCCGGCTCACCCCTGCTCGTCTCCTTGGTCGCGGCGGCCGGAACACTGCCCTACCTGGCGTTCGGCCTGATCGCCGGCGTGGTGTCGGACCGCATGGACCGGCGCATGCTGATGGTCCTGGCCGACTGGCTCAATGCCCTCTGCCTGGGCTCCATCCCGCTGGCCGCGGCCCTGGGAGTGCTGACGGTAACTCAGGTCCTGGCTGTGGCGTTCCTGTCGTCCAGCCTGTCCCTGTTCTTCGACGCGGGCGTGTACGGGTTCGTCCCCGACATCGTCGGAGCCGAGAGCCTGGGCCAGGCCAACAGCGCCATCTACGGTGCGGAGACGGTCGTGCGCATCGCGGGCAACGCCCTGGCCGGCGGGCTGATCGCGCTCTTCCACCCGGCCGGCACCCTCGCGCTCGACGCGCTGAGTTTTGCCGTCTCGGCGCTCTTCATCCGGGCGGTCACTCACGTGCGGCCCCGGCCCGCCGCCTCGGGCGCCAAGCGGCCAGGGTTCAAGGAGTCCGTCAGCGAGGGGCTGCGCTTTCTGGCCGGTCACCCCACGCTGCGGGTGATGACCGTGGTGGGCACGCTCCAGTCGTTCTCCGGCGGCGCCATCGTCGGCCAGATGGTCGTCTTCGCGGACCGGGTCCTCGGCATCCACGGCTCCGACGGCCGGATCGGCCTGCTCTACATGGCCTGGAGCGCCGGGGGCATCGGCGGTTCGCTGCTGCTGCCCCGGCTGCGGCGGCGCTTCGACGCCTTCTCCCTGCTGCTCTGGGTGCTGCCCACCGGCGCCCTGCTCGGCCTGGTCGTCGTCCTCACCAGCGATCTGTGGATCGCCCTGGCGGCGCTGGCGCTGTGGGGGACGGCGTATCTCGTCGTCCTGGTGAACACCATGACCTACTGCCAGGAGGCGACGCCGTCCGAGCTGCAGGGCCGGGTCAACACCACGCGCAGGATGATCTCCTCGGGTCTGGGTGTCCCGCTCGGCGCGCTGGTGGCCAGCAGTGTCACGGCGTCGGTGGGCATCCACGCCGGGATGGCCACGGCCGTCGTCTCGATCACCCTTGCGGCCGTGGTCGTCTGGGCGGTGCGGCTGCGTGGCCTTGCCCAGCCGGAAGCCGCGCAGCCGGAAGCCGTGCAGTCGGCTGCCGCCGAGGCGCAGACCGCGGAGGCGTAGTCGGCAGCGCGAGGGGCCCGCGCCGCTCTGCTCGTGGGCAGATACGGTGCGGGCCCGGCCGTGGCCTGCGTCGGGTCAGGTCCTGTCGTCGCGCGTCACGTCGGCGGGCAATGTCGGGTCACCGGTGAACACGTGGACACCGTCGGGGCGTCGGGCCGTGCCGACCTGCCCGGTCATGGCGACGAGAGTCTGCCGCTGCCCGGTGTACGGCCGTCGGCCGTGGGAGACCAGCAGGTTGTTGACGAGCAACAGGTCACCCTGTTCCCAGGCGAAGGCGTACGTGCACGCGTCGAACGCGGCGCGCACCTCGTCCATCTCCTCGTCAGGGATCGCCGTGCCGTCGCCGTAGCAGGCCGTCCGCGGCATCTCCTCCTCAGGGAAGAGCTCACCGAGCGCCTCGCGGGTCGCCGGCGGGAGGTTGGAGGGGTGGAAGAGGTGCGCCTGGTTGAACCAGCACTCCTCGCCGGTGCGGGGGTGGGTCACCAGGGCCGGCCCGTGCTGCCGGGTGCGCAAGCCGTAGTCCGTCCAGATGGTCTCGATGCCGCGGGTGGAGCAGTACCGCTCCACCTCGGCGCGGTCCTCGGTCTGGAAGGCCTCCTGCCAGGTCAGGCCCATGCCCTCGCGGTAGGATCGGGAGTAGACCACGCCCAGCCGCCGGTAGCGCTCCGACAGGTCGGCCGGCAGGCGGCGGGCCACCGCCCGGACGTCGGCGAGCGGTGTCTCGCCTCCGGAGCGGGCAGGCGTCAGGCAGGCGAAGAACAGCAGGTGCGGAAAGCTGCTCGCGTACGCGTTCTCGTTGTGCTGGGTGATCGTCTCGGACGCCGGGTACTCCGTGGAGGTGTAGACCCCGCTGCCGACACGGCTGCGCGGCGTGGAGCGCTCGGTGTAGGGGAGGGGCTCCCCAGCGAGTCGCCGGGCCACCGCGGCGAGCTCCTCGGCGTTCCGCAGGGCGCCGCGGACCCGCACCGTGCCGACGGTCTCCAACAGGTTCGTCAGCACGGCGCGGTGCTCGGCCACCCACTCCGCGGCGGGCGGTCCGGGCAGGTTCGGGTCGGCTCCGTCCCGTTCGTAGACGGCCAGGCGGGTGTCGCCCATGCCGTCGATCCGGCCTGCGTACGGGCCCAGCCTCCGGGGCGGTGCCACGTCCGGCAGTGGGGTCGACGATGGGGTTGGCAATGGGGCTGGTGATGAGTCCTGCCGCACGGCGGTCCTCCTCCTCTTCGCGGACGGCGGTCAGAGCCGACCGGTGGTCAGTGTGGTTGCCGGGGAGCTCTCGACATGTGCGGCCATCGCGCGCACCGTGCCGAGCCGGAACACGTCCGTCGGGGTCAGCGTGATGCCGACGCGCCGGGCCCGTGCCGACAGCTGGATGCCGAGCAGCGAGTTGCCCCCGAGCGTGAAGAAGTTGCCGTCCGGGTCCACCCGGTCGACGCCGAGCAGTTGGGCACACAGCTCCTCGAGGAGCGTCTCGATCGGCGTTGCGGCCGTGCCCGGCTCGGCGGCCGCAGCGGACGGGAGGGCCGTGATCAGGGCCGCCCGGTCGATCTTGCCCTGCGGGGTGAGCGGCATCCGGTCCACCAGCACCACGGCAGACGGCACCAGGTAGGCGGGCAGTCGGTCGGCGGCGTAGCTGAGCAGTTGCCCGGGCAGATCGGCCGCTGTCGCCCCCGGATCGTCCTTCCGGACGACGTGCGCGACCAGGCGCAGCCCACCGGGGGCAGGTACCGCGGTGACGCAGACCTGGGCGACTCTGGGCTCCGTCGCGAGCACCGCCTCCAACTCGCCCGGCTCGACGCGGTGGGAGCGGATCTTCACCTGGTGGTCGACCCGTCCGACGAAGAGCAGGCTGCCGTCCGGGCGTCGCCGCACCAGGTCGCCGGTCCGGTACATACGCGAGCCGATGGCGCCGAACGGGTCGGCGACGAAGCGTTCGGCGGTCAGGCCGGGGCGGTTGAGGTAGCCGCGGGCCAACTGGTCGCCTGCGACGTACAGTTCACCGGTCGTCTCGCCGGTAACCGGCCGCAACCGGTCGTCCAGCACATGGGCCAGGACGCCGGGGGCGGGTCCGCCGATCGGGACCGGCCCCCGGGGCACCGCGTCCTGCGGCTCCAGCCGGTAGGTGAGGCAGCCGACCGTGGCCTCGGTGGGCCCGTACTCGTTCGTCACCACGGCGGCCGGGGCGCGCCGGCGCCAGTCGTCCAGCTGCTCGCCGAGCAGTTGCTCGCCCCCCACCACCAGGTCGGAGCCAGGGAGCGCGGACTGGGGCAGCGCGTCCAGCAGTCCCAGATGACTGGGGGTCACCTTGAGGAAGCCGACGGGGCCGTCGGCGGCGGCCTCGTCCTGCTGGTGCGTCGGTACACCGCCCGCCGGATCCACCAGGTCCAGCACCACGACCGTGCCACCCGCCGACAGCGGGCCGAAGAGGGTGGTGACCGTCAGGTCGAACGACACCGCGGAGTGGAGCACAGCCCCCTCGGAGAGCCCCGGATAGGCGTCCAGGCACCACCCCAGGTAGGCGCCCAGCCCTTGGTGGGTGACCACCACGCCCTTGGGCCTCCCGGTGGACCCGGAGGTGTGGGTGACGTACGCGGCGTTCTCCGGGCTTACGGGGCGGCCACGTTCGGCGTCGGTGACGGCGCCGTCCGGGAGGGACGCGACGGCACGCTCCACGTCCGGATCGTCCAGGTGCAGGAGCGCCGCGGACGTCTCGGGGGCGAAGGAGCCGGAGGTCACCAGCAGCGTCGGTCGTGCGTCGTCCAGCACCGCGGCGACGCGGGCCGGCGGATGGTCAAGGTCCAGCGGGAGGTAGGTGGCACCCGCCTGGAACACGGCGTAGAGCGTGACGACCAGTTCGACGGAGCGGGGCAGTGCGACCGCCACGAGGCTGCCGGAGCCGACTCCCAGCGAGAGCAGGTGGCGGGCAAGGCGGTTGGCTGCTGCGTCCAGTTCGGCGTAGGTGACCGTGCGGGCGCCGTGCCGCACCGCGACGGCCGAGGGAGTCCGGTCCGACTGCAGCGACAGCAGCTTGTGCGCCAAGAGGACGTGGTCCATGAAGGCCTCTCAACTCTGACCTAATCACACAAGGAAGGCAGGGTGTTCGTCGGCGGACACCGGCGGTGCGGCGGTGATCCGCCCGCACTCCATGCCTGGGGAAGGTTTCAAGCGCTCTTACGGGCGCGACAGCACGGCGACCGATGATCAGTGCCGGGGCGACGATCGTACATCATCTTCCGGCATCGGCCAGGGCCGGAGCCGACCGAGGCTCCCGGGTGAGGTCATTGACGTCCCATGCCCGCGTCTGGCAAGATCCCGGCCTGTTGTGTCCGCCTCCGTGTGGCCGGCCCGTCTGTTCCGGGTCGAAGTACGGGAGTTGCGGGCTGTGAGCAGGGCCTTGGGGATGCCCGGACGGTTGTCCGGGCGCGAGGCCGCCGGCAGAGGCCCGGGCGTGAGCGCCCGTTCTGCTGACACTGCCGGACCGGACACCGGCCCGTGCCATCCATGCGAACGCTGATGTCCCTCGGAGCCGAACCCCCTCTCCCGTCGTGTGGGGCCCGGGGCGGCCCGGGAATGCGCGGACCCACGGCGTGGCACGGCTTCCGGGCCTTTCTGCTGATTCGCACGAGGAGGCATTGCTTGAACGGCGTGATCAACTGGATCTACCAGGACGACGACCTGGAGTTCGACGAAGTCCTGAGATTTGAAAAGAGCCTGTCGGAGCGCTACCTGCCGCTCGCCCGGAGGATCGGGTTCGACTTCCGGCTGCTCCGGGCCGGCGAGATCACCGTGTCCTGTCTGGACGGACCGGTCATGCGCTACCGGGGCGAGGACCTGCTCGCGACCCGGCAGTGCTACATCGCCGAGGACATCAGCATGGCGCCACAGGGGCTCCAGCACATGCGAGCCATCTACCGGACGATTGAGGCCAGTGACTCGGTCCTGCTCAACCGGTCGATCAGCGGACCGGACTACCTGGAGCGGGACAAACTCGCCCTGCTGCAGTACGCCGCCGGACTCGGCGTCCCCACCATCGGCACGCTGGCCGTGCCCGCGGGGAAGTACGCACGACAGGTGATCCCTGAGGTGCAGCGGGAGTTCGGGAGCGGCCCGTACATCATCAAGCCGAGAGAACTCGGCATGGGGGTCGGCGTGCTCAAGGTCGAGTCGGACCAGCAGCTCACCTCCGCCATCGACATCGTCTCCACGACAGGCACGGGATACATCGTCCAGCCGTTCCTTCCGCACCGTGCGGACATGCGGGTGTTCATCGTCGACGGCCGAGTCGTCACCTCGCTGAGCCGCAAGCCCAGGCCGGGCGGCTACCTGGCCAGCATCAGCCAGGGCGGCTCGCTCGAAGTCAACGACGACCACCTCCAGGTCGAGGAGATGTGCCACCGGATAGGCCGCAACCTCGACGCCCAGTTCCTCTGCGTCGACTGGCTGATGACCGACTCCGGTCCGGTGCTCAACGAGTGGAGCACGGCGAGCGCCGGATTCACGCTCCTTCCCGAACCGCAGCTCACGGTGCTCTCCGATGCCTTCTTCGGCTGGATCAAGCGGACGATCGAGGACGGGGCCTGACAGCATGGGCATCGAGAGCTGGTACGGGAGTGTGGCGGGGCCGGCCGGATCACGGTTGGCGGTTCCGGAACTCGCCGACCATCTTGGCCGGGCCCTGGACGATCTGGACTATCCCGCCAACACCACGTCCATGAACCCGGTGCTGCTGCCGTATCACCGGTATGCGGAACTCTTCGACGCCACCGGGAGGTTGCTGCAACTGCTGCGCAGGGCGCTGTTCGGCAGCGCGCCCGACTTCCACGGCAGACTCCGTGCGCTGGGCGCGGTCGAGGAGAACTACGCGCTGTGGGTGCCCGGCCCCCTGGAGGAGGCCTACGCGACCTGCATGACCCGTCCGGACGTCGCAGTCGGGGCGACCGGACCCAAGTTCCTCGAATTCAACATCGGTTCGGGGATCGGCGGCGTGGTCGAGACCTCGGTCCACTCGGCGGCTTGGAAGGCCGCCTACGGTGGCGACGCGGGCCCGTTCCACCGGGCCCCGGACCCGCTTGCGGTACGCGACCAGATCTTCGTCCGCGCCGTACGCGAGTTGGGCACGGCTCCCGCCGTCGCCGTCGTGGGTGCGCTGCGCGAGTTCAACGCGGTACGAACCACCCGCTACTTCGACCTCCAGGTCGCGTCGCTGCGCCGCCAGGGACTGCAGGCCGAGTACTTCGAACCGGAGCACCTACTGGAGGGGCTCGGTCTGTCCGACGGCGGCGCCACACCCCGTTACCCGCTCGGGTTGCGCCACTTCAACATCTACGACTGGACCCGCCTCGGCATCGACCTCGCACCGATGCGGGCCGCCCTGGACGCGGGGTGCTTCCTGATCGCCTCGCAGACCGCCTACCTGGTCGCCAACAAGAAGGTCCTCGGGTGGGTGTCCGAAGGGCTGCCTTGGATGACCGCGGCCGACCACGCCCTGGTGGCGCGCTACCTGCCGTGGACCAGGACGGTCACCGACCGGCTGGTGCACTGGCAGGACACCCGCCTGAATCTGCCGGAGCTGCTGCTGTCCCGGCAGGAGGAGTTCGTGCTCAAGCCGGCCATCGGACTGGGCAGCCAGGGAGTCGTCCTCGGCCGCCACGTCGACGAAGCCACCTGGCGGGCGACCCTGGAGACCGCGCTGAGCAGCGGTCAGTACATCGCCCAGGAGTACGTGGAGCCCGTGCCGTACCGGATGGAGCTCCGGGAGTCCGACGGTGCGGTGGGCGAGGCGGACGTCTTCCCGGTGCTCAGCCCCTTCCTCTTCGACGGGGAGCCCGGCGGGTGCCTGGTGCGCTACCTGCCCCCCGGCAGGGAGGGCTGCACCACCATCCAGGGCAACGGAGCGCTGCCCTCGGTCGCTCTGCCTGTCTGATCCACCCGGTCGCCCCACGCATAGGAGCGCGCGATATGACCACACCTCTGGCCGACCGGTCGACCCGGTGGACGCGCAGTCACCGGCCGAAGCCGGCGGCGCCGGTCCGCCTGGTCTGCCTTCCCCACGCCGGTGGCGCCGCAAGCGCCTACCGGGACTGGGACCCGCTGCTCCCGGACGACGTCGAGCTGACCGTCGTCCAGTACCCGGGCAGGCAGGAGCGGATCCACGAGCCCTGCATCGACTCGATGGAGGCGATGGCCGACGAGATCGCCGCCGTGGTACGGCCCCAGGCTGGGCGCGACCTCGTGCTGTTCGGCCACAGCATGGGGGCGGCGGTCGCCTACGAGGTGGCTGTCCGGCACGCGGCGGAGGGGCATCCGCCGCGTCAGTTGATCGTGTCCGGCCGGATGGCGCCGCACCGCCAGGTGAGCAGGGACGTGCACGTCGGCGGCAACGAGGCCCTGGTAGCCGAACTGCGCCGCATGTCCGCCACGGATCCGGCCGTGCTCGCGGACCCGGAGCTGCTCGCCCTGCTGCTGCCCGCGATCAGGGCCGACTACGCGCTGATCGAGCGCTACCGCCCCGAGGCGCCGGCGCGGATCCCGACCCCCATCACGGTCTTCCGCGGCCGGACGGACGAGAGCCTGCCCGCGCACGAGGTCGACGCCTGGCGGGAACTCACCGCCAGGGACTTCGGTCAGCAGGTCTTCGAGGGCGGCCACTTCTACCTCCAGGTCTTGGCCCACCTGGTCGTTCCCGCTGTTGTCCGCGCCGTCCGCGCCGCCCGTGAGGGGAGCGACACGTGAGCGACGCAACCACAACCGCAACCACAACCGCAACCCCGACCGCAGCCGGTGCCGTCCGCGACGCGCTCGTCGCGCACGGACTGGGCCCGTACTTCGCCACCCCGTGCGGGGTGCTGGCGCCGTTGCTGACGGCGCTGGCGGACCACACCGAGTACCACGTGGTCGCACGCGAGGACAACGCCGTGGCGATGGCCGCCGGCGTCGCGCTCGCCGGGCGCAGCCCCACCGTGCTGATGCAGAACTCCGGGTTCGGACAGTGCGTCAACGTCCTGGCCTCCCTGGTCGTCCCTTATCAGATCCCGCTGCTGCTGATCGTCAGCATGCGCGGGACACCACCGGATCCGACGCCCGAGAACCTCGCCATGGGGAGACTGACCCGGCCGATCCTGGACGGCCTGGCCATCGGGTCCGCCTACCTCTCACCGGAGACCGCTGACGAGCAGATCGCGGCGGCCCGGCGCACCGTCAGGGACGAGCGGCGGAGCTACGCGCTGCTGGTCCGGCCGGACGCGTTTGACTGGAAGGTGTGACCGCTGTGCCCTTCGAGAAGTCCGCGGCCGTCGCCGAGATCCTCGCCGCCGCTCCCACCGCACCCACGGTCTTCACCACCGGCTTCGCCTCCCGTCTGGCCATGGCACTGGACGACCGGCCCAACCACTTCTACATGACCGGCTCCATGGGACTGGTCCTCGCGCTGGGAACCGGAATCGCCCTGGCGTCCGGGAGGACCACGGTGGTCGTCGACGGGGACGGCAGCCTGCTGATGAACCCGTCCGCGTTGCTCGCCGCCGGGGCGGTACCGGACCTGCCGCTCGTCCATGTGGTCCTCGACGACGGCGCCTACTCCTCGACAGGCGGGCAGGCCACCCCCGGGACCCGTACCGACCTGGGTGCGCTGGCGGCGGCCGGCGGTTACCGGTCGGTCCACGAGGCCACCGGTCCGGCCGCGTTCCGTGCCCTGCTCACGAGCGCGCTGGCTGCGCCTCCCGAGCCCGTCTTCATCCGCTGTCCCGTGCTGCCGGACGCCGTCCCCCCGGGTGCACGCATCACGCCCGACCTGCCGGGAGTCGCCGCGCGGTTCTCGGAATTCGTGCGCCGTTCCCCGCTGCATTCCCGTTGACCGTCGGGGAATTCCGCGGCGACAAGAGGGCCGAGGGATCTGGCAGTTAGTGGCCAGCTGGGTCGGAGCCCGGTCCGGCGCGATTAGGAAATACCTGGAACCGTTTTCTCGCCGAATCAGGAGTCCCGGACCATGACCGACACCGACGTCACCGCGCGGGCCCCGTACCGCGTCGCCTTTGCCGAGTTGGACCCGAACGCCCTGCGGGCCGAACTGGAGGAGCGTGGCTACCTCTACATCGACGAGGTCCCCGAGGGTTTCGACCACGCGGCCTTCGTGAGTGAGCACCTCGGTCCGCTGCTGCCGCAGTGGGACGGCGTGACGACGATCTGGTCGATCAAGCCTGAGGCGGGGTTCGAGGAGAGCTACCACTCGAACAACACCAAGAAGCTCACCCCGCACACCGAGTGCTTCGAGTGGGAGGGAGTGCCGCCGAAGTACCTGGGCCTGTGGTGCCTGGTGCCCAACGCGGACCAGGGCGGCCAGACCACGCTCACTGACGGCTTCGGCTTCCTTGCGTCCCTCACCGAGGCCGAGCGGGAACGCCTGCGGACGCAGGTCTACCAGTTCGTCTCCACGCCCGGGCTGCAGCAGCTGGACATGGGGCTCACCGCCGCCCACCCGGTCCTGGAGGAGCGGGCCGGCAGCGGGCCGATCCTGCGCTTCAGCTGCCGCTGCATCGCCGACGTCGACGAGTTCTGCCGCAGCGTCAGCCACCGGGTGCAGGAGTACTTCGAGGCCCACAAGATCGAGGTCGAGTTCAGCGAGCGCTCCCTGCTGCTCTGGGACAACCACCGTTTCCTGCACTCCCGCAACGCCTTCCAGGACACCCGTCGGCACCTGCAGCGGGTCTGGGTCGCCGAGCAGTAGCGGCAGGGGCGGTCCGGATGCTGAGACGTTCGGCAGAGCTGGCGTTGTCCCGTCATGACGGGAGGGCGCAGGTCGGATCGCTGGATCGCCCTGAGGCAGCTCAGAAGGATGAGTCCTGTGACCGAGCCGGGCTACCGCCCGGCGGGGGAAACGGGGAGGATCCATGAGTACTACTGTGAACGCACACTTCGCCAAGCTCGATCAGGTCCGCGACGTCATCCACGGCGCGCGCAGCGAGGTGGTCCTGGTGCTGCGGAAGACCGATCAGGACCCGCACCGGCGCGTCGAGGTCGCAGCGGCCAGGAACGTCGCCGACCGCGGCGTCGGCGTCCGGATCTACCTGACCCGGTCGGAGCAGCTCCCCGGCGCGGTGTCCGCCGCCACGAGTGCCTTTCCCTGGCCGCGCGTGGAGTTGGTGGAGACCGACGCGGCGCTGCCCCGGCTCGCGGTGGTCGACCAGCGCACCATCATGCTGCCGCAGGCCGGGGAGGACTACCAGGACGGGGCGCTGATCGCCACCGGACTCAGCATCATCCCGCTGGTGGTCTGGGCGGTCAGCGCGGCCGGGGCCAGGGAGGCACAGCACCTGGGCCACGGAGCGGAGTCGGACATCCTGGACGCCGCGGCCGGCGAGGTGCTGCACCAGATGGCGCTCGGCCTCAAGGACGACACCGCCGCGCGCAACGTCGGCGTGTCGTTGCGGACCTATCGGCGCACCGTCGCCCAGTTGATGGACCGGCTGAACGCGCGCAGCCGGTTCCAGGCCGGCTACCAGGCCGCCCAGCTCGGCCTCCAGGGGCCGGGCGGACTTCCGCCGCAGAGCTGGGCCCGTGCCTCGGACCTGCGGAGCGTCGCCGCAGCCGACGACCTGCTGCCGTGCTGACCGACTGACCTGACGGACCGTCCTCCGGGTTCCGGCCCGTCCGTCGGCGGGCCCTGGCAGGAAATGGCCAGGGCCCGGTGCGCCCCCTCGGTGCGTGGTTAGCCTCACGGGCCGTGGGCGCTGCGCGTTCCGCACCTCGCGTGCACAGCACATCCCCGTCGCTCGGCGACGGCTCTCGGCTCCCGTGCATCGGCAATCTGAAAGGGACGGACCCATGTCCACTCGGCACCGCGGCTTCGAAGACCAGACGCTCTCCGCCGCGGCTCCCGGCGCGCCGGAGCGCACTACGACCTTCGCGGCAGGTGACGGTGACGGATTCTGGCGCGCGCACCTGCGCGGGCTGCCGCCGGAGATTGCGGTGCCGGCGGACCGGCCGCGCCCGCCGGGCGAGCACGGGGGTGTGGACGTCGTGCCGTTCGAAGTGCCGGCCGAGGCGTGGGGCGCGCTGGAGCGGCTGGCACGTGAGGCCGACGCGGAACCGGCCGATGTGGTGCACGCCGGATTCGCCGCGGTGCTCGCGCGGCTGGGTGCCGGGTACGACCTGCCGGTCGGGCGGCAGGACGCGGCCGGGGACGTCACGGTCCTGCGCACGGATGTCTCCGGGGACCCTTCGTTCCGTCGGCTGCTCGACCTGGTGCGTGCCGAGCGCTTGGCCGTGGAGCCGCACCGGGACGTGCCGTTCGGGCGGATTGTCTCGGCTCTCGGGGCCGAGGCCGCGCCGGGGCGTCACCCGCTGGTCCAGGTCGCCGTCCAGTGCGCGGAGGCAGAGGCGGGCACGGGCTCGGGTGCGCGCGCCCAGGCGCTGGACTTGCTGGTGTCCATGACCCCGGATGAGAACCCGACCGCTGCCCCGGACGCGCGTCTGGAGTTCGCCGTCGCGCTGTTCGACCGGGCCACCGCCGTGCGCTACGCGCAGTACCTGGTCCGGGTGTTGACCCAGGCCGCCGCAGCACCGCAGACGCGCCTCGGCGAGCTGGACCTGCTCGGCGACGACGGCCGACAGCTCCTGCTGGAGGAGTGGAACGCGACCGAGACGCCGCTGCCCGCCTCCGAGACCCTCGTCGAGCTCCTGGAGAGCCGGGCCTCGGCCACGCCCACAGCGATCGCCCTGGCCTTCGGCGAGGTCGAGCTCAGCTACGGCGAGTTGGACGCGCGGGCCAACCGGCTGGCCCGGCACCTGGTCGGGCTGGGCGTGGGCCCGGAGCAGATCGTTCCCGTCGTGCTCGAGCGCGGCATCGACCTGATCACCGCGCTTCTGGCGGTGCTGAAGGCGGGCGGCGCCTACCTGCCGATCGACGACCGCTACCCCGCCGAACGCATGGCGTACCTGGTCCAGGACTCGGGGGCCCGCTTCGTGCTCAGCTCCGGCGCCTGCGCTGCGCAGCTGCGGCGCGCGGAGGGCGCGACCGTCGTCGGCCTCGACGACCCCGCGGTCGTCGAGGCCGTCGCGGCACTCGCCGACGCGCCGCTGGCGCAGCACGAGCGCGTCGCGGCGCTGGGTGGCCGGCACGCCGCGTACGTGATCTACACGTCTGGGTCGACAGGTGCGCCGAAGGGCGTAGTCGTGGAGCACGCGAACGCGCTGAACCTGGTGGCCGAGCGGCGTCCGGGGCTGGCGGCGGACAGCAGGATGCTGCAGTTCTCCTCGATCAGCTTCGACGTCGCGACGGCGGACATGCTGATGACGTTCGCCGCTGGAGGCCGGCTGGTCCTCGGCGGCGCCGAGGAGGTGGTGCCCGGCCAGGGCCTGGTCGAGCTGATCCGTCGGCACCGGGTCGACCACATGGTCGTGCCCGCGACCGTCCTCGGTGCCCTGGACCCCGCCGACCTGGGCGGCGTCTCCACGCTGCTGACCGCCGGTGAGGCGCTGGGCGCCGAGCAGGTGGCGGTCTGGGCGCGGGGCCGGCGGTTCATCAACGCCTACGGCCCGACCGAGAGCACGGTCTACGCGACCATGTCCGAGCCGCTCTCGCCGGACGATCCGCCCTCGATCGGCAGCCCGGATGCCAACATGAAGGCGTACGTGCTCGACGACCGACTGCAACCGGTGGTCCCGGGTGTGGTGGGTGAGCTGTACATCGCCGGCGCCGGCGTGGCCCGCGGTTATCTGGGGCGCGCCGGTCTGACCGCGGAGCGTTTCGTCGCCGACCCCTTCGCGGCCGACGGCACCCGGATGTACCGGTCCGGGGACCTGGTGCGGTGGTCGGCCGAGGGCCGGTTGCTGTATGTCGGCCGTGTGGACGACCAGGTGAAGATCCGCGGGTACCGGATCGAGCCCGGCGAGGTGCAGGCCGTGGTCGCTGAGCACCCGCGGGTCGGCCAGGCGGCGGTCGTGGTGCGGGAGGACGTGCCGGGCAACAAGCAGCTGGTGGCCTACGTGGTCGCCGCGCCGGCGGGCCCGGACGGGACCGCCGGCCCGGGAGGCGGGCGCGGACTCGACGCCGAGGTGCGGGACTTCGTCAGCGGACGGCTGCCGCGATTCATGGTGCCGTCCAAGGTCGTCGTGCTGGACCGGCTGCCCGTGACCGTGAACGGCAAACTCGACCGCAGTGCGCTGCCTGCACCCGAGCGCGGCCCCGCCGCGCCGGAGTCGCCGCAGGACCGGCCCGCGGTCGACGCCCGGCTGGAGGCGCTCTGCGCCCTGTTCGCCAAGCTGCTCGGTGTCGAACAGGTCGGGCCGGACGAGGCGTTCTTCGAGCTGGGCGGTCACTCGCTGATGGCGGCCCGGCTGATCAACCGGATCCGTGCCGAGTTCGGCAGTGAGCTGCCGTACGAGGCGATCTTCGAGGCCCAGACTCCCGCAGCGCTGCTCAAGCGGATGGACGGCGCCTCGGCGGCGCGTCCGCCCCTGGTCCGCGTCGCCGGCGAGGACCCGGTGCCGCTGTCGGCGGCGCAGAGCCGGCTGTGGTTCGTCGACCGCCTTCAGGAGGGTTCGTCACAGTACAACGCGCCGTTCCTGCTGCACCTGACCGGTGGGTTCGAGGTGGAGGCGCTGCGGTCGGCGCTCGCCGACGTGGTGGAGCGGCACGAGCCGCTGCGCACGGTCTTCCCCGAGGGCGAGGGACGGCCCTGCCAGCACGTCCTGCCGACGGAGTCGGCGACGCCGGCGTTCGAGGTCGAGCCGGTGGCCTCGACCGGGCACGTCGACTCCCTGATCCGCACCGAGGCCCGTACGCCGTTCGACCTGGCGACCGGGGCCCCGCTGCGGGTCCGACTGTTCCGGATCTCCGCGGACGAGCACGTCTTGATGCTGACGATGCATCACATCGCGGTCGATGGCTGGTCCTTCAGGCTGCTGATCCGCGACCTGCGGCAGGCCTACGAGGCGCGGGCGGGCGGCCGGGCACCGGGCTGGTCCGCCCCGGCGGTGCGCTACCGCGACTACACGCTCTGGCAGCGCGAACTGCTCGGGTCCGAGTCGGACCCGGAGAGCACGGTGTCCCGGCAGCTGGACTACTGGCGCGGGGCCCTCGACGGCCTGCCGGAGGAGCTGGCGCTGCCGGCGGACCGGCTGCGCCCGGCGAGCGCGTCGCATCGCGGTGGGTCGGTTCCGCTGTCGGTGGGGCCGGAGTTGCACGCGCGGCTGGTGGAGCTGGCCAGGGAGACGAACACCACGGTCTTCATGGTGCTGCAGGCGGCTGTGGCGGGCCTGTTGACGCGCCTGGGCGCAGGCACCGACATCCCCGTCGGCTCGCCGGTGGCCGGGCGCGGAGACGTCGCCCTGGACGACCTCGTCGGTTTCTTCCTCAACGTGCTGGTGCTGCGTACGGACACCTCCGGTGACCCGACCATGCGTGAGCTGCTGGCGCGGGTGCGCCGGACCGACCTGGCCGCCTTCGAGCACCAGGACGTCTCGTTCGAGCAGGTGGTCGAGGCGGTGAACCCGGTCCGTTCGCTGGCCCGCCACCCGTTGTTCCAGATCATGCTCGTGCTGGAGGAGCCCGGTGGCCGGGACTTCGAGCTGCCAGGAGTGACCGTGCGCGGCGAGCAACTCGACACCGGGACCAGCAAGTTCGACCTCGCCGTCACCATGTCCGAGCACACCGACGCGGCGGGTGCGCCGACCGGGCTCACCGGCCGGCTCGACTTCGCCCGCGACCTGTTCGAGACGCGGACCGCCGAGCTGCTGGCCGAGCGCCTGGGCGTGCTGCTCGCGGCAGTGGTGGCTCACCCCGACGCGCCGCTGTCGTCGGTGGACGTGTTCGTCGCCGGTGAACGCGAGCAGGTCACCGCGCAGTGGTGCGGCGAGCCGAAGGTACTGCCGCAGGCGACCCTGCCGGACCTGTTCGAGCATCAGGCGGCGGCCACTCCGGACCTTGTGGCCGTGCACGGGCCGGACGGCACCGTCACCTACCGCGAACTCGACGAGCGGAGCAACCGTCTGGCGCGGTTGCTGGCGGCCCGCGGCGCGGGGCCGGGCTCGCTGGTCGCGGTGGCGCTTGGCCGCGGCGTCGGACTGGCCACCGCGCTGCTGGCGATCCTCAAGGCCGGTGCGGGATACGTGCCGGTGGACACCTCCTTCCCGCGCGAGCGGGCCGTGGGCATCGTCGCGGACGCGGACGCCATGGCGGTGATCACCGACGCGGCCACCGCGGACCTGGTCGCCGGTCCGACCGCCCTGCTCCTCCTCGACGACGCCGGGCTTCAGGCGGAGCTGGCGGCGCTGCCCGCAGGCCCGTTCACGGACCCGGAGCGCCTGGCGCCCCTGACCGCAGAGACCCCCGCCTGCGTCGTCTACACCTCAGGCACCACCGGCAGGCCGAAGGGCGTGCTGCTGCCGAGCCGGACGCTCACCAACATGACGCGGTACGTGGGAGCTGTCCAGCCAGGTGCGGTCGGCGCGCGGGTGGCGCAGTTCGCCGCGATCGGCTTCGACGTCTCCGTCAAGGAGATGCTGACGACCCTCTTCTTCGGCAAGAGCCTGTGGGTGCCGACCGAGGAGACCCGCCTGGACCCTGCGCGCCTGGCCGCCTGGCTCGACCGGGAGGCGGTCGCGGAGTTCTCCGCGCCGGACTCGGTGCTGACGGCCGTGTACCAGGCCGCGGTGGAGCAGGGCCTGGAACTGCGCGCCCTGCTCCTCGCCAACCAGGGCGGCGAGCCGTTGCGGCTGACCCCGCTCAAGCGCCGCTTCCACCGCGAGCGGCCGTGGATACGGCTGCACAGCTCCTACGGACCCTCGGAGACACACGGGATCTTCCGTGCCTCGCTGCCGAAGGACGTGGACGCGTGGCCCGAGGACGCCCCGCTGCTGGGGTTCGCCAACTGGAACGCGGGCACGTACGTGCTCGACGAGCACCTCCAGCCGGTCCCGACGGGGGTGGTCGGCGAGCTGTACGTGGCCGGACCCCAGGTCGGGCACGGGTACATCGGCCGCCCTGAGCTGACCGCGGCCCGGTTCGTCGCCTGCCCGTTCCGTGGGGTCGGCGCCCGGATGTACCGGTCCGGCGACCTGGTGCGCCGGCGGGCCGACGGGAGCCTGGACTACGTCGGTCGCTCCGACGACCAGGTCAAGATCCGCGGCATCCGGGTCGAGCCCGGTGAGCTGAACGCCGTCATCGCCGCCCACCCGCAGGTCGCACAGGCCGCCACCGTCGCCAGGAAGGACCGGCTGGGCGACACCTGCTTGGTCGCCTATGTGGTCCCGGCCCCCGGCGATACCCCGTCCGCCGAGGAGTTGCGTCGCCACGTCGGCGCGAGCGTGCCGCAGGCCCTGGTGCCCTCGGCCTTCGTGCTGCTCGACACCCTGCCGACCACCACCAACGGCAAGCTCGACAAGCGCGCCCTGCCCGCGCCGGACCGCGACACCGTGTCCGGCCGGATGCCCAGCACCCCGCGCGAGCACGTCGTCTGTGGACTGTTCAGCGAACTCCTGCAGGTGGACAGCGTCGGCGTCGACAACGACTTCTTCCTGCTCGGCGGCAACTCCATGCTGGCGACCCGCCTGGTCAACCGGGTGCGCGGCCTGCTCGACGTGGACCTGCCGCTGCGTGCGATCTTCGAGGCGCCCACCCCCGCGGCACTCGCCCGGCGGGTCGACGAGGCCGGGCGGGCCCGTCCGCGGCTGCACGCCCGGCCGCGCCCCGAGCGGCTGCCGATGTCGTACGCGCAGCAGCGACTGTGGTTCATCGACCAGATGGAGGGCGCGAGTGCCGCCTACAACCTGCCGCTCTGCCACCGCATCACCGGTCCGCTGGACACCGAGGCGCTGAGCCTGGCCTGCCGCGACCTGGTGGAGCGGCACGAGAGCCTGCGCACCGTGCTGCGCGAGGTCGACGGGGTGCCGACGCAGGTCGTGCTGCCCGCCGGGGAGGTGGCCGTCCATTGGCTCGCCGCAGGGGCCGACCTCGACGCCTCGGTCCGCAGCGCGTGCGAGTACGTCTTCGACCTCGCGGGCGAACTGCCCGTCCGCTTCCTGCTGATCCCGCTGGAGGACGGCGACCACGTCTTCGTCGCGCTCTTCCACCACAGCGTCAGTGACGCCTGGTCGACGGGGCCGTTCAACGCCGACCTCGCGACGGCCTACGCCGCACGCCTCGGCGGCGAGCAGCCGCCATGGCAGCCGTTGCCGGTCCAGTACGCCGACTACGCGCTGTGGCAGCGGGAGGTGCTCGGCCGGGACGAGGACCCGGGCTCGGCCATGCGCCTCCAGCTCGACTACTGGCGCGCGGCCCTCGACGGCGTGCCGGCCGAGCTCGAACTGCCTACGGACCGGCCGCGGCCGGCGGTGCCGAGCCAGCGCGGGGGGTCGTTCGACGTCGAGCTCGGGACAGCGCTGCACGCGGGGTTGACCGACCTGGCGCGCGAGACCGGCTCGACCCTGTCGATGGTCATGCACGCCGCGCTCGCCGTAGTGCTCACCCGGGTCGGAGCGGGCAACGACATCCCGATCGGCACCCCGGTGACCGGGCGCACCGACGAGGCGCTGAACGAACTGATCGGCATGTTCATCAACACCCTGGTGCTGCGGGTGGACACCTCCGGCAACCCCACCTTCCAGGAGCTGCTCGGTCGGGCGCGGGAGGCGTGCCTGGGGGCTTACGCGCACCAGGACGTCCCGTTCGAACGAGTGGTGGAGGCGGTGAACCCGCCGCGCGCGGCGGGGCGCAACCCGCTGTTCCAGCTCATGATGGAGGTCACCACCACCAACAACGGCGGCTTGCAGCTCCAGGGCACGCGGTGTGCCCCGCTGGTCCCGGCACTGGAGTCGGAGAAGTTCGACCTGGAGCTGCAGTTCCGGGTCGCGGCGGCGCCCGGCGAGCCGGTGCGGTTCTCCGCGCATGTGGGCTACGCCCGGGACCTGTTCGACGACGGCACGGTCCGCGTCCTGATAGATCGGCTCGTCCGCGTGCTGGAGGCGGCGGTGACCGATCCGGGCCGCAGGCTCAGCGCGATCGAGGTGCTGGGTGCGGAGGAGCGGACCGCGCTGCTGGCCAAGGGCTCCGGGGCGGCGCCGGTGGTCGGCGGCATGCAGGCCGACTGCGTGCAGCAGGCGTTCCGGCGGCAGGCTCGGCTGACGCCCGACGCCGTGGCGGTGCGCTGCGGCGGACAGGGCCTGACCTACCGTGAGCTGGACGAGCGCTCGAACCGGTTGGCGCAGCGGCTGATCGCGGCCGGGGCGGGGCCGGAGGTCCCCGTCACCACGGGGCTGTCCCGGTCGCTGGAGATCCCGGTGGCGCTGCTGGCGGTGCTGAAGGCGGGTGCCTACTACGTCCCGCTGCACCACGCGGCGCCGACCGAGCGCAAGGCGGTGCTGCACCAGCAGGTCGGGGCCAGGATCCTGATCGCGGACCGGGTCATGGCCGGGCGCGGCCTGCCCGAGGCCGAGACGCTGCTGTGGGCGGACGACCCCGGGCTGCAGGAGGGCCCCGCGCCCGATCCAGGGATCGACGGCTTCGCAGGCCAGTTGGCCTACGTCATGTTCACCTCGGGGTCGACCGGTGCGCCCAAGGGCGTGGCGATCTCACACCGGGACGTGCTCGACCTGGTCGCCGACGCCTTGTTCGTGCCGGGGGACCACGACCGGGTGCTGCTGGTGGCGCCGTACGAGTTCGACCCCTCGACCTACGGCATCTGGCACCCGCTGCTGCACGGCCGGACGGTCGTGGTGGCCACCGAGGACGAGCTGACCGTCACCGGGCTGAGCAGGGTGCTGCGCGAGGAGCGGATCACCGCGGCCAACATCACCGCGGGCCTCTTCCGGGTGGTGGCGGAGGAGAACCCGACGGCCTTCTCCGGCATGCGGCTGGTGATCACCGGCGGCGACGTGAACTCGCCCTCGGCGCTGCGGCGGGCGCTCGACGCCTGCCCCGAGCTGGTGATCCGCGGCAACTACGGTCCGACGGAGGTCACCCTGTACGCCTCGTCGGCTCCGTGGCGCTCCGCGGCGGAGGTGCCGGCTCCGGTACCGATCGGACGGCCACTGGACGGGATGCGCGCCTACGTCCTGGACGAGGCGCTGTGCCTGGCGCCGACAGGGGCGGCAGGGGAGCTCTATCTGGCCGGGGCCGGGTTGGCGCGCGGCTACGTCGGCCGGCCCGACCTGAGCGCGGAGCGGTTCGTCGCCGATCCGTTCGGTCCGCCGGGCTCCCGGATGTACCGGACCGGGGACCTGGTGCGGTGGACGGAAGCGGGGTTGCTGGACTTCCTCGGCAGGTCCGACGACCAGGTGAAGATCCGTGGCTTCCGGATCGAGCCGGGCGAGATCGAGGCGGTGCTGGCGGGCGCCGAGGGCGTGCGGCAGATCAAGGTGCTGGCGCGCGCCGACCGGCCGGGCGGAGAAAGGTACCTGGTCGCCTACGTGATCGGTGAGGCGGGCTTCGACGCCGCGGCACTGGACGCCTTCGCCCGTGCCAGGCTGTCCGAGTACATGGTGCCCAGCGCCACGGTCGTGCTGGACCGCTTCCCGCTGACCGCCAACAACAAGGTGGACGTCAGGGCCCTGCCGGTCCCCAAGCGGGCCGTGGGCGAGCACCGCGTTCCGGCCACGCCCGCCGAGGCGGCGATATGCGACCTCTTCGCCGAGCTGCTCGACCTCGGGACGGTCGGCGCCGACGCGAACTTCTTCGAGCTCGGCGGCCACTCGCTGCTGGCCACCCGCCTGGTCAGCCGGATCCGCAGCGGGTTCGGCTGCGACCTCACCGTCCGCGACGTCTTCGAGGCGCCGACGCCCGCCGGCCTGGCGGGGCGCCTTGACGGCTCCGCGACGGGCTCCCGTCCGGCGCTGACGCTCAGGGACGGCGGCGCGGGTGAGGTCCCGCTCTCGCCGGCCCAGTGGCGGCTGTGGTTCCTCAGCCGGATGGAGGGGCGCTCCACCCTCTACGCGATGTCCCTCTCGGTTCGACTGCACGGGAAGTTGGACGCCGGCGCGCTGCGGGAGGCGCTCGGCGACCTGGTGCGCCGGCACGAGTCGCTGCGCACGGTCTTCCCCGAGCGCGACGGCGAGCCGTACCAGGCGGTGCTGCCGGTCGAGTCGGCCACGCCCCTCCTCGGGATCGAACCGGTGGCCTCCGAGGAGCAGCTCCAGGAGCTGCTGCAGGCCGACCGCAGGACCGGGTTCGACATCACCGTGGACGTTCCCTTCCGCGGCCGGCTGGTCCGGCTCTCGGACGACGAGCACGTCCTGCTGCTCACCATCAACCACATCGCGGCCGACGGCTTCTCCATGGGCCCGCTCGTGGCGGACCTGTACCGGGCCTACGAGGCGCGGACGGGCGGTGCCGCACCGGAGTGGTCCGCGCTCCCGGTGCAGTACCGGGACTACACGCTGTGGCAGCGCGAGTTGCTGGGGTCGGAGTCGGACCCGGAGAGCGTGGTCTCGGGGCAGCTGGATTACTGGCGCGGGGCCCTCGACGGCCTGCCGGAGGAGCTGGTGCTGCCGACGGACCGGCTGCGCCCGGCGAGCGCGTCGCATCGCGGTGGGTCGGTTCCGCTGTCGGTGGGGCCGGAGTTGCACGCGCGGCTGGTGGAGCTGGCCAGGGAGACGAACACCACGGTCTTCATGGTGCTGCAGGCGGCTGTGGCGGGCCTGTTGACGCGCCTGGGTGCGGGCACCGACATTCCCGTCGGCTCGCCGGTGGCCGGACGTATGGACGCGGCGCTGGACGACCTCGTCGGCTTCTTCGTCAACACGCTGGTGCTGCGCACGGACACCTCGGGCGACCCGACCATGCGCGAGCTGCTGGCCCGGGTGCGCCGGACGGACCTGACCGCATACGAGCACCAGGACGTCCCCTTCGAGCAGGTGGTAGAGGCGGTCAGCCCGGAGCGTTCGCTGGCGCGGCACCCGCTGTTCCAGGTCATGCTCCAGCTCGGGGTGAACACGGTGGGCGAGGACTTCGCGCTGCCGGGCCTCCGCGTCGCCACCAGGATGCTGGAGAACGAGACCTGCGCCTTCGACCTGCTGTTCACGTTCACCGAGTGGTACGACCCTGACGGCGCGGCGGCCGGACTCTCGGGTCGGCTCGACTTCGCCGCGGACCTGTTCGATCCGGGGACCGTGGAGCTGCTGGGCGAACGCCTGGGGCTGCTGCTGGCGAGTGCGGCGGCGGACCCGGACGCCCCGCTGTCGGCGGCGGACGTGTTCGTCGGCGGCGAGCGTGAGCAGGTCGTGTCGCCGTGGCCCGGCACGCCGAGGCAACTGCCGCAGGAGTCGCTCGCCGAACTGTTTGAGCGTCAGGTCGCCTCTGCGCCAGGTGTGGTGGCGCTGCACGGGGACGGGCAGTCGCTCACCTACGCGGAGCTGGACAGACGCGCCAACCGCCTGGCGCACCTGCTGCTGCAGCAGGGGGCGGGACCGGGCCGGCACGTCGCCACCGTGCTGCCGCGCGGAGTCGAGCTGGTGATCGCGTTCCTGGCGATCCTCAAGGCGGGTGCGGCGTATCTCGCGGTGGATCCGGACCATCCGCAGGAGCGGATCGACCACATGCTTGCGGACGCCGGTCCCGTGCTGGTGCTGACCGACAAGGCCACGGCCGCCGGTCCGGCCCTCGACGGTCAGCTGGTGGTACTCGATGGTGCAGGTGTGCTCCGGGAGTTGGCCGGATGCCCGGACCGCAGCCCGACCGATGCGGATCGTCCCGCGCGGCTGACGGCGGAGAGCCCGGCGTACCTCATCTACACCTCGGGCACCACCGGCCGTCCCAAGGGCGTGACCCTGCCCGCCCGCGTGCTGCTCAACCTGATGGCGTTCTTCACCGACCGGCACCCGGGTGAGGCGGGGGAGCGGGTCTCGCACCTCTCCGCCGTCGGCTTCGACGTCGCGGAGCACGAGATGCTCGCCGCCCTGCTCAACGGGCGGGGTCTGTGGATTGCGGACGAGGAGACCCGGCAGGACCCGGCGCGCCTGGCGGTATGGCTCGAGCGCGAGGCAGTCACCGAGTTCCACGCGACCGACATGGTGCTCACGGCGGTGTACCAGGCGGCGATCGAGCAGGGCCTGGAGCTGCGCGCCCTGCGCCACGTCCACCAGGCAGGCGAGGCGCTGCAGCTGAACCCGCTCAAGCGCAGGTTCCACCGGGAGCGACCGTGGTCGGCCCTGCACAGCAACTACGGCCCGTCCGAGACCCACGTCGTCACCACGCTCACCCTGCCGCAGAACGTGGACGAGTGGGGAGCGGGGGCTCCGCCGCTCGGGGCGGCGATCTGGAACACGGGCACCTTCGTGCTCGATGATCACCTGCGGCCGGTGCCCAACGGGGTGATCGGCGAGCTGTACCTGACCGGCCCCCAGGTCGGGCACGGGTATCTCGGCCGACCGGAACTGACGGCGGCACGGTTCGTGGCCTGCCCCTTCGGCGACGCCGGTGCGCGGATGTACCGGTCCGGCGACCTGGTGCGCCGGCGGGCCGACGGGAGCCTGGACTATCTCGGCCGCTCCGACGACCAGGTCAAGATCCGCGGGATCCGGGTCGAGCCCGGTGAGTTGGACGCCGTCGTCGTCGCGCACCCGCGGGTCGCGCAGGCCGCCACGGTCGCCAGGAAGGACCGGCTGGGCGACACCTGCCTGGTGTCGTACGTGGTCCCGGTCCCCGGCGAGGCCCCGTCGAGCGAGGAGTTGCGTCGCCATGTCGGCGCGAGCGTGCCGCAGGCCCTGGTGCCCTCGGCCTTCGTGCTGCTCGACGCGCTCCCGACCACCACCAACGGCAAGCTCGACAAGCGCGCCCTGCCCGCCCCCGACTACGCCGAAGCCGCGGCGGAGCGCCGGGCCCCGGTGAACCGGACCGAGGAGGTCCTCTGCGACCTGTTCGCGAAGACCCTGGGACTGCCCGAGGTCGGTCCTGACGACGACTTCTTCGCCATCGGCGGGCACTCCCTGCTCGCCACCCGGCTCATCACGCTGCTCCGTGCGGCGTTCCCGTGCGAGCTGTCCTTCCGTCTGGTGTTCGAGGCCCCGACGCCGGCCCTGCTGGCCGAACGGCTCGCTCCGGACGGGCAGGAGCACACCGCGCGGACACCCGCGCCGCAGGCTCGGCGCGCTGCGGCACGCGACGCACTCGGCGTCCTGCTGCCGCTGCGGGTGAGCGGGGACCGGCCACCGCTGTTCTGCGTGCACCCGGGCGTGGGCCTGAGCTGGTGCTACAGCGGGCTGCTCGCCCATCTGGACCGGGAGCAGCCGCTCTACGGTATCCAGGCGCGCCGGTTCAGCGACCCGGACGGTGGACCGGGCAGCTTCGAGGATCTGGTCGAGGACTACCTCGCCCAGATCCGCTCGGTCCAGGCGCACGGACCGTACCGGCTGCTGGGCTGGTCCTTCGGCGGCACCACCGCACATGCCCTCGCGGTGCGGCTGCGCGAGCAGGGCGAACAGGTCGAGTTCCTCGCCAGCCTGGACGGCTATCCGGCCAGGGGCCTGGGGGAGCCGATCTCCTACGACGACCCGCAGGTGTGGTCCGACCTCGTCCGCTCGATAGGGCACGACCCGCGCGAGCCGGACAGCCCCCTGGCCGGGATCGGCGAGCAGGCGATGGCCATGCTGCCCCAGGTGTTCGTGGACGTCCTCAACCTGCGCGGCCGGGGCGTGTCCGGCTTCTTCGACGGCGACCTGGTGGTGTTCGCGGCCACCGGCGGCAGGACCACCCCGCCGGACGTGGAGGCGTGGCGGCCGCACGTCTCGGGCCGCATCGAGACCTTCGAGACGACCGCGACGCACGGGGAGATGCTGGCAGCCGGACCGCTGGCCGGGATCGGCCGCGAGATCGCCCGTCGGCTCGACCTCCTGGAGAGGCGGGAGTAGCGCGCCCAGGGCCGTCCACGTCCGAACTCACGTCTGTACGAGCCGGTGAACCCCGAGGCGCACAGGCACCAGGTAGCGAATGGGAATGCGATGGAGATCGAGAGCATTGCGGTCGGCAGCACGCTCGCCGACCTGTTCGAGCGACAGGTGGCGCGCACGCCGGAGTCCATCGCGCTGGTCTGCGGGGCAAGGAGGTGGAGCTACCGGGAGCTCGACGGGCAGGCGAACCGCCTCGCGCGCGGGTTGATCGCCCGCGGGGTCGGGCCGGAGCGCCTGGTCGCGCTGGCGCTGCCGCGCGGGGCGGAGATGGTCCTCGCGGTACTCGCCGTCGCCAAGGCCGGCGCGGCGTTCCTGCCGCTCGACCTCGACTACCCCGAGGAGCGCCTCAACCTGGTGCTGGACGGCGCCCGTCCGATGGTCGTCCTGGTCTCGGCGCAGTGCGCGCTGCCGGAGTCCGTCGCCGGGCCCCGGCTGGTGCTCGACGACGCCCTGACGGCCGGGCCGGTGGACGTGCACCCGGCGCACCCTGTCACCGACGCCGAGCGGACCGGCCCGGTGCACCTGGACCAGACCGCGTACGTCATCTACACCTCGGGCTCCACGGGCCGGCCCAAGGGCGTCGTGGTCACCCACCGG
Source organism: Streptacidiphilus sp. MAP12-33 (assembly GCF_041261265.1). NCBI lineage: Bacteria > Bacillati > Actinomycetota > Actinomycetes > Kitasatosporales > Streptomycetaceae > Streptacidiphilus > Streptacidiphilus sp. MAP12-33. The sequence continues at coordinate 5,183 of NZ_JBGCCA010000041.1, read as the reverse complement.
GGCATCGCCAACCTCGACTGGGCGCACCGGAACCGCTACGGGGTGGACGCCTCCGCGGTGGTGCTCCAGCTCGCCTCGCCGGGCTTCGACGCGCTGGTGTCCGAACTCTGCATGGCGCTGCTGACGGGGGCCCGGCTCGTCGTCTCCGACGGCGAGCCGCTGGTCCCCGGGGAGGGCCTGACCGCCCTGGTGCGCGAGCACGGGGTCACCCATGTCACCGTCTCCCCGACGATGCTGACCGAGTTCGACGAGGCCGGGCTGCCCGGCGTCGGCACGCTCATCGTCGCTGGCGAGGCCTGCCCGCCCGAGACGGCGGCCCGCTGGTCGCGCGGCCGGACGATGGTCAATGCGTACGGGCCGACCGAGAGCACCGTGTGCGCCACCGCCTCGGCGCCGCTGGACGGTCGCGGCACGCCGGACATCGGCGGCCCGATCACCGACACGCAGGTCCACGTGCTCGACGAGAAGCTGCAGCCCGTCCCTGCGGGCACGGCGGGAGAGCTCTACCTGGCCGGCTCGGGCCTGGCCCGCGGCTACCTGGACCGGCCCGGCCTCACCTCCACCCGGTTCGTCGCCGACCCGTTCGCCGGACCCGGGTCACGCATGTACCGGACCGGTGACCTCGTGCGCCAGGACGACCAGGGGCAGCTCCACTTCGTCGGGCGCTCCGACGACCAGATCAAGATCCACGGCTTTCGGGTGGAGCCCGCCGAGATCGAGGCGGTCCTCGGCGGCATGGACCAGGTCGCGCACGCCGCCGTGGTCGTGCGGGAGGACACGCCGGGCGACCGGCGCCTGGTCGCCTACGTCGTGCCGTCCCCCGATGCGACCGTGCCACCGGACCCGGCGACCCTGCGCAGCCTCAGCGCCCGTTCGCTGCCGCCGCACATGGTCCCCACGGCCGTGGTGTGCCTGCCGTTCCTGCCGCGGACCCCGCACGGGAAGCTCGACCGCCGGGCGCTCCCGGCCCCGACCGAGGGCTCCGGCCGCGCGCCGGAAGGCGTCCACGAGGTGGCACTGGCCGCGCTCTTCGCCGAGCTCCTGGGCATCGAACCGGGCCGGGTGGAGGCGGGGACCGGCTTCTTCGAACTCGGCAACTCCCTGCTCGCGATCCGGCTCCTCGGCCGCCTCCGTAACGACTACGGCGTCGACCTGAAGATGCGTGACTTCTACGAGGCCCAGACCGTCGAGGCGCTCGCGAAGCGGCTGGAGACCGCGACGCAGCCGGCTCCCCGGCGACCGCTCGAACCGAGGGCGCGCGGCGCCGCGGATCCGGTGTCGTTCGCCCAGGAGCGTCTGTGGCTGCTCAACCTCTTCAACGGCGCCGGCGCGGAGTACAACATCCCCTTCGTCCACCGTGTCGTCGGTGACCTCGACGACACCGCCCTGGCCCTCGCCGTACGCGACGTCGTCCAGCGGCACGAGGCCCTGCGCACCGTGTTCCGCGAGGTCGACGACGCACCGGTGCAGCGTGTGCTCACGCCGGAGGAGGTGGAGGCGGGCGCGGTCTTCGCGTCGGTACGCGTGGAGCCGGACCGCCTGCAGGCGAAGATCGACGAACTGTGCGCGTACCCCTTCGACCTGGAGCGCGGCCCGGCTCTTCTGGTGCGGCTGCTGCGCCTCGGCCCGACCGAGGCCGTGCTGGTCGTCGTCGTGCACCACATCGCCTTCGACGGCTGGTCCGCGGGGCCGTTGTTCTGCGACCTCTCCGACGCCTACACGGCCCGTGCCGCGGGGCGTGCCCCGACCTGGGAGCCGCTCCCGGTCCAGTACGCCGACTTCGCCCACTGGCAGCGGGAGAGTCTGGGCTCGCCGAACGACGCACAGAGCTTGTCCTCCCGGCAGGCCGCCTTCTGGCGCGAGGCCCTCGCCGGACTGCCCGCCGAGGTCCTGCCGCCGACCGACCGCGCCAGGCCGCAGGCACCCAGCCGCCGCGCCGACACCGTCGACTTCACCCTGCCGGCGACGCTCTGCACCGCGCTCGAGCGGTTCGGCCGGCTGGAGGACGCGTCCTTCTTCATGGCGGTGCAGACCGCGGTTGCGGTGACGCTCGCCCGGCTCGGGGCGGGGGAGGACATCCCCCTCGGCATGCTCGTCGCGGGACGTTCCGAGCCGGTCCTCGACGACGTGGTCGGCTTCTTCGTCAACACACTCGTCCTGCGCAGCGACCTGTCGGGCGGGCCGAGCCTGCGCGAGGTGCTGCGCCGGGTGCGCGGGACCGACCTGGCCGCCTTCGCCCACCAGGACGTGCCGTTCGACCGTGTGGTGACCGCGTTGCGGCCGCCGCGGCAGGCCGGTCGCAACCCGCTGTTCCAGTTCATGCTCGTCTACCAGGACGGCAGCGGCGAACCGCTGTGCCTCGGCGACACCGCCTGCGAATCGCTCCAGGTGCACGCTGCGCGGGTGAAGTTCGACGTGCTGCTCTGCCTGAGGAGGACCACGGACGGTGGGATGTCCGGGTACTTCGAGTTCGCCACCGACCTCTACGACCGGGCCACGGTGGAGGGGTGGTGCGAACGTCTGGAACAGGTGGTCGCGGACGCCGGAAGGGGGCCCGACGCCCCCGCACTCGGTTGATCCCCGCCGGCCCGGTCCCGGTGCGGCCGGACTGGCAGCTAATGGCCAACCGGGCCGGGGTGCGACCCGCCCTGAATACCGTCAAGCGACGGCGAGGGCCGGCCCCGGCCGGTCGCAACGACCTCTTAAGGAAGACTCTTCAGTGAAGCAGCCGGACAAGCCAAGGATTCACCACATCGGTGTGCAGGCCGCCGATCTGGACAACTGCCTCCGCTGGTACCAGGACTTCTTCGGGGCGGAGCGGAAGTGGGAGCTGGACCGGTTCTCCCCGCTCACGCTCAGCCGCCTGCCGGGGATCGGCCGTCTGGTCGAGATCGGTGTCGGCGACCTGCGTTTCCACCTGTTCGACCGGGCGGACCACACCGGCCGGCAGCCGGATCCGGTCGGTGTCCAGTTCCAGCACGTCTGCCTCCAGGTCGACTCGCCCGAGGAGCTCGGGGCGGTCCGCCGTCGCTGGACGGAGCTGCACGCGTCCGGGCGCTACTCCTTCGCGCGGCCGGACCTGCCGACGGACATCGTGGTCGACGACGACGGCGTCCGGAGCCTCTACCTCTACGACGTCAACGGCCTGGAATACGAGTTCACCCACATCCCGGACGGCCCGCGATGAACCGTGGCGGCACCGAGGAACGCGTCACCGACCCGTGGGCCGGCACCTGGGACTACGGAGACTTCCCCTACGGTCTGGAACTGCTGACGCTGCCGCCGATCGGCCACGCCTCCGCAGCCGACCCCGGGCTGCCCTGCCTCCTGCCGGACTGCGACCCGGGCGTCGTGCTGCCCCGACTGCGCCCGCTCGCCGCGGGGGGCGCGCCGCCCGGTACCGGTGCCGGCGACGCCGAGCCGACGGTCGATCAGCTGTACTGGTTCCGTTGGATCACCGGGCACCAGACCACCTTCCTGATCTGGCGTCTCATGGGCCGGATCCTTGACCGGCACAGCGTGGCGGAGCCACTGGACGACGACGCGCTGGCCCGCCTGACGACCTTCGTCCGCGGCTACTGCGCGATGCTGCTCTACACGGGGTCGTGCCCGCGCGCGGTGTACCAGGACCTGATCCGCCCGCGGATGTTCCTCCAGCACCGCAGTTTCAGCGGCACCTGGTCGCCCGACTACGCGCCCGTCCGGGGCGTCTTCAGGGGACGCGGTCCGGTCCTCACGAACTCTCCGGCAGCCGCCGAACTCGCGCGTGCCGTGGACCTCCACCGGACCATTCACGAGGGCATAGCCGCCCGGTTGGTTCCCGAGGGTGAGTCGCTGCTGCAGCAGGCGATCGAGCAGGTCGCGGTCCGACCGTCGCCGCGCACGGCCCTGCTGTACGACAACTTCTTCCTGACCATGCGCGCCGACGTGGGCGAGCGTGAACTCACCGCTCAACTGCTCCGCCGCCTGCTCCCGGTGGCCCTTGACCTGGAACAGCACGGTCTCCACCCCGGCGGCCTGCCGGACGCGGAGCGGCCGCAGCACCTGCGCGACCCGGCTGTGACCCGGTGCGAGGAGCAGGTCGGCCAGGTGCTCCACCAGGTCGGCGAGGCGGCGGTCGACGCGACGAGGCTCGCCGCCCGGGCCTGAAGGACAGCATGCGGTGGCGAGTCTGCGCCCCGAGGAAGGAAGCCATGTCATCCCCGACTTTCCGTCAGATCACGGTCCTGCCCGGTGTCTGGGCGTCACCCGGTCTCCTGGACCGGCTCCGGGCGCTGAGCGAACGACCGCCGCTCGTCCTGTGCGAGTGGCCGGGCGGGGCCTCCGCCCTCGACCGCACGGACGCCCTGCTCGCCGGCTGGAAGGACGTCCTCGGTGCGGAACAGCTGCGCCGGCTGCCCGAGTTGCGGTACGTCGGCCTGCGGGCGACGTCGACCGCCCGGGTCGACGAGGACTACACACGGGCCAACGGCATCGCGGTGTCAGGCATCCACCACTACGGGGACACCGGCACGGTCGAGTTCGTCGTCGAGGAGCTGCTCGGACACGTGCGCCACAGAGGTGAGTCCCGTGGTGAGCTCGCAGGACGCCGCCTCGGACTCGTCGGCTACGGAGCGGTCGCCCGCGGGGTCGGCCGGGTCGCCACCGCGCTGGGCATGGACGTCCGGTTCCACACCCCGACGCCCCGCGAGTCGTCGGCCGGCGAACCACAGTGGGCCCCGCTGCGGGAGCTGCTCACCGGCGCGGACCTCCTGTCCTTCCACTCGCCCGCCTATCAGCACGTGGTCACCCTGGAGGAGCTGCGGCTCGTTCCACCGACGGCGTTCGTGGTCATGACGACGCTCGGTCTGCCCATGAGCGAGGCCGATCTGACGGCCTGGCAGTCGGGACGCCCCGGCGGCGTGGTGATGGACCTGTGCACGGCCAGTGGCTCCGCGCGGGACGTCCTCGACCTGCCCGGCATCCAGGTGCGTGACCTCTATGCGGCACGCACCGTCGAGTCCGTCCGGCGGGCCGAGGACCAGGTAGTCGACAACATCCTCGCCGCCCTGGGGTGACCCACCCCACGCGCGTATCGCGCTGCGCCGCGGGCCCCCGGGGGGGGGGGCCCCGGGGGGGGGGGCCGCCCCCCCCCCGGGGGGGGGGGGGGGCCCCCCCGGGGGGGCGGGGGTTGTGGGGAAAAG
>NZ_JBGCCA010000040.1:0-96424 GCF_041261265.1 Streptacidiphilus sp. MAP12-33 | reverse complement strand
CGCCCGGTTACATTCCGAACCCGGAAGCTAAGCCTCACAGCGCCGATGGTACTGCAGGGGGGACCCTGTGGGAGAGTAGGACGCCGCCGAACAACCTTTCACAGCAGGCCCCTGACCATCGGTCAGGGGCCTGCTGCGTCATGCCGTAAAGTCGGCCTCACCCGTACGCACCGTACGACGTTCGAAGTGGTTCAACAGGAGGCTCCCGAGTGGAGGTACAGGAGACGCGCGTCCAGACCGACCGCGTGTTCACCATCCCCAACGTGCTGAGCATGGCGCGGCTCGTCGGCGTGCCGGTCTTCCTCTGGCTGGTCCTGTGGCCGGTCTTCGGCGGGCCCAAGAACGACGGCTGGGCCATCGCCATCCTGATGCTGAGCGGGGTCAGTGACTACCTCGACGGCAAGCTGGCCCGCCGATGGGGCCAGATCAGCCGGCTGGGTCAGCTCCTTGACCCCCTCGCTGACCGACTCTTCGTTCTCTCGACGATCGTCGGCCTGACCGCTCGCCGCATCATGCCGTGGTGGCTGACGGTGATCCTGCTCAGCCGCGAAGTCTTCATCGCATGCCTCCTTCCGATCCTCCGGCGTCACGGATACGGACCACCCGAGGTGAACTTCATCGGGAAGGCGGCTACGTTCAATCTGATGTACGCATTCCCTTTGCTGCTGCTCACGACCTACACCAACTGGGTCGGGACTGTGGCGAGCATCATCGGTTGGGCGTTCGTCTGGTGGGGTACGACGCTCTACTGGTGGGCAGGAATTCTGTACGCGGTACAGACTCGCCGTCTCGTGAAGCAGACGGGGGCGGGCACCCTGTCCGAATGAGGAGGAGCCAGCCGAGATGAAGGCCGTTGTGATGGCCGGAGGCGAGGGAACTCGTCTCCGCCCGATGACCGCGAGTATGCCCAAGCCACTCCTGCCGGTGGTGAACCGGCCGATCATGGAGCATGTGCTCAGGCTGCTCAAACGACACGGCCTGACCGACACGGTCGTGACAGTGCAGTTCCTCGCGTCACTCGTCCGGAACTATTTCGGTGACGGCGAGGAACTCGGCATGAGCCTGACCTATGCCAACGAGGAGAAACCCCTCGGTACGGCCGGCAGCGTCAAGAACGCCGAGGACGCACTCAAGGACGACTCGTTCCTGGTGATCTCGGGTGACGCGCTCACCGATTTCGACCTGACCGAGCTGATGGAATTCCACCGCTCCAAGGGAGCGATGGTCACCGTCTGTCTGACCCGCGTGCCCAACCCCCTGGAATTCGGGATCACCATCCTGGACGAGGAGGGCCGGGTCGAGCGCTTCCTGGAGAAGCCGACCTGGGGGCAGGTCTTCTCGGACACCGTGAACACCGGCATCTACGTCATGGAGCCCGAGGTCTTCGACTACGTCGCGGCCGACACCTCCGTCGACTGGTCGGGTGACGTCTTCCCGCAGCTGCTCAAGGAGGGCAAGCCGATCTACGGCTTCGTCGCCGAGGGCTACTGGGAGGACGTGGGCACGCACGAGAGCTACGTGAAGGCCCAGGCGGACGTCCTGGAGGGCAAGGTCGACGTCGAGATCGAGGGCTTCGAGATGGCCCCCGGTGTCTGGGTCGCGGAGGGCGCGGAGGTGGACCGCGAGGCGGTGCTGCGCGGGCCCCTCTACATCGGCGACTACGCGAAGGTCGAGGGCGGCGTCGAGATCCGCGAGCACACCGTGCTCGGCAGCAACGTCGTCGTCAAGCGCGGGGCGTTCCTGCACAAGGCCGTCATCCACGACAACGTCTATATCGGCCCGCAGACCAACCTGCGCGGCTGCGTCATCGGCAAGAACACCGACGTGATGCGCGCCGCGCGGATCGAGGACGGCGCGGTCATCGGGGACGAGTGCCTGATCGAGGAGGAGTCGATCATCGCGGGCAACGTCCGCGTCTACCCCTTCAAGACGATCGAGGCCGGCGCCTTCGTCAACACCTCAGTCATCTGGGAGTCCCGCGGCCAGGAGCACCTCTTCGGGGCTCGCGGTGTCTCCGGGATCATCAACGTCGAGATCACGCCCGAGCTGGCCGTGCGGCTCGCCGGGGCCTACGCGACGACGCTGAAGAAGGGCGCGACGGTCACCATCGCCCGTGACCACTCCCGTGGCGCGCGTGCGCTCAAGCGCGCGATGATCTCCGCGCTCCAGGCGAGCGCGATCGAGGTGCGCGACCTGGAGAACGTGCCGATGCCCGTCGCGCGGCAGCAGACCGCGCGCGGCAGCGCGGGCGGCATCTTCCTGCGGACCACGCCGGGCGTGCCGGACTCGCTCGACATCCTCTTCTTCGACGAGCGCGGCGCGGACCTCTCGCAGGCCGGCCAGCGCAAGCTCGACCGTGTCTACGCGCGCCAGGAGTACCGCCGCGCGTTCCCGGGCGAGATCGGCGACCTGACCTTCCCGGCGACGGTCTTCGACTCCTACGCGGGCAGCCTGCTGCGTGCGATCGACACGAGCGGGGTGCGGGACGCCAAGCTCAAGGTCGTCGCGGACGTCGCCAACGGCAGCGCGTCGCTGCTGCTGCCCAGCATCCTGGGCAAGCTCGGCATCGAGGCGCTGACCGTCAACCCCGGCATGGACGAGGCGCGGCCGACGGAGACGATCGAGGAGCGGCGGGCCGGCATGGTTCGGCTCGGCGAGCTGGTCGCGTCCTCGCGGGCGGCGTTCGGGGTGCGGTTCGATCCGGTGGGGGAGCGGGTCTCCTTCGTCGACGAGCGCGGCCGCATCATCGAGGACGACCGTTCGCTGCTGGTCCTGCTGGACCTGATCGCTGCGGAGGGCCGCAGTGGGCGCGTGGCGCTGCCGGTGACCACGACCCGCATCGCCGAGCAGGTCGCGGCGTACCACGGCACGCAGGTGTCCTGGACGACGACCTCGCCCGACGACCTGACGCGGGCGGCGTCCGCCGAGGGCACGGTCTTCGGCGGCGACGGCATCGGCGGATTCGTGGTGCCCGAGTTCAGCGGGGTCTTCGACGGCACGGCGGCGTTCGTGCGCCTGCTGGGGCTGGTCGCCCGGACGCAGCTGACCCTCAGCCAGATCGACGCGCGCATCCCGCGGGCCCACGTGCACCGCCGCGACCTCGCCACCCCCTGGGCGGCGAAGGGCATGGTCATGCGGAAGGTCGTGGAGGCGGCGGGCGAGCGCGAGGTCGACACGACCGACGGCGTCCGCGTCGTCGAGCCGGACGGCCGATGGACCATGGTCCTCCCGGACCCGGCCGAGGCGGTCACCCACCTCTGGGCCGAAGGCCCGGACGAGACCTCCACGCTGGCGCTGCTGGACGAGTGGGCCGCGGTCGTGGAGTCTGCCGGCCGAGATTAGTTGCACTATCCAGGGGCGCGGGGCTCTGCTTGATCAACTGCGGGCGCCAACCACCACCCTGTGCGGATGGCCCTGAACATTGAGGACCATCCGCACGCCGGTGGCTTGTCGCGCCCGCGACGCGGAGCCGCATATCGGCACGGCCCCGCGCCCCTGGGTGGGGGCAACCGGAGCGACGTGGGACGATAACCCCCATGTCGACGACCGCCCCCCGACCCGACGAGCGCGCGGACGCGCGCTACGCGCGGCCGGACGCGTCGATGTCGCTGCTCACGAACGTGATGGAGCACAGCCTCGACGACGGCTACGCCGACGAGGCGCGCCGGACGGGTCGCTACGGCAGCAGCCGGCTCCCGACCACGCTCAAGGGGCGTCTGATCCTCGGGCTCGGGCTCGCCATGGTGGCGACGATCCTCACCATGGGCGCCGATCAGGTGCACCAGAGCGCGCCCGTCGCGGCCAAGCAGCGGCAGGCGCTGATCGACAGGATCAACCAGTCCACCGTCACGGCCGACGGCCTCCAGCAGCAGGTCGACCAGATCCAGACGGAACTGAACCAGGCCCGCACCAGTGCCGTCGGTACGCAGGGGACCGCCCAGCTCGACGCGCTGGAGCTGGTCATCGGCGAGACGCCGGTCGGCGGGCCCGGTGTGCAGGTGACGGTGGACGACGCGGCCTCGGCCGGGACGGACCTGAACAACGCGAGCCCCCGCGCGAACGCGGGATTCGGGAACACCGGGCGGGTGCGCGACAGCGACCTGCAGCTGGTGGTGAACGCGTTGTGGCAGTCCGGCGCCGAGGCGGTCGCGATCAACGGGGAGCGGCTGACGAACCTGTCGGCGATTCGGGCCGCGGGTGACGCGATACTGGTCAACGACCACCCGCTGACGCTGCCCTACACCCTCCAGGCCGTCGGCGGGCCGGGCCTGCAGCAGTCCTTCCAGAACAACGCCTACGGCGGGCTGTATCTGGCGCAGCTCAAGCAGAACTACCAGATCCGCTACGGCGTCTCCGCTGAGAGCAGCCTCGCGCTGCCGGCGGCGAGCGTCGGTTCTCTCATCAACGCACACCCGTCTCCGTCGGAAGGGACCAAGGGACCGTGATCGCCGTCATCGGGCTGGCGCTCGGAGTCGTCGTCGGGCTGTTCGTGCAGCCGGACATCCCCGCCTCGCTGGTTGCGTATCTGCCGATCGCCATCGTCGCCGCCCTGGACGCGGTCTTCGGCGGGGTCCGGGCGATGCTGGACGGGATCTTCTCCGACAAGGTGTTCGTCGTCTCGTTCCTCTCCAACGTGGTCGTGGCCGCGCTGATCGTCTTTCTCGGCGACCAGCTCGGCGTCGGTTCGCAGCTGTCGACCGGTGTGATCGTCGTCCTCGGCATCCGGATCTTCTCGAACGTGGCAGCCATCCGCCGCCATCTGTTCAGGGCCTAGCCGTGACGTTCTGTGACAGAACCGGAGTGCAGTGAACGAAAACCGGGGTAGTACGGGTGGCAGGATGATGCGGGAGGGTCGGCGGACAGGCGTGGGTTACGTGGGAGACGTGGGAGACGTGGGAGTGGCACCGTGAGCAGCGACGAGGAGTCGGTCGAGCCCGCGCCCGAGGCAGAGCCCGGGCCGCCGCTCACCGGCCGTCAGCGCCTCGGTGCCGCGCTGTGGCCGCCGCGTGTCAACCGCGCCCAGCTCGTCGTCGCGCTGCTCCTCTTCGCCCTCGGCCTCGGCGTGGCGTTCCAGGTGCGGTCCAACACCACCGAGAACCAGCTGCGCGGTGCCCGCGAGGACGACCTCGTCCGCATCCTCGACGAGGTCGACGCCCGGCAGCAGCGGCTGGACCAGGAACGCCAGCAGCTGCAGACCTCGTTGAGCCAGTTGCAGACGAGTTCGAACCAGGCGAAGGAGGCGCAGGCCCAGACCAAGCTGAAGGAGCAGCAGCTCGGCGTGCTCGCCGGGACGGTCGCCGCGACCGGCCCCGGGGTGACGCTGACCATCAAGGACCCGGGCGGAAACGTCCAGGCGGCTATGCTGCTCAACACGCTGGAGGAGCTGCGCGCGGCAGGGGCGGAGGCGGTACAGATCAACAACGTCCGGGTGGTGGCGAACACCTGGTTCTCGGATGCCAGCCGGGGGGTGGTGGCGATCAGCGGTACGAACGTCGCCCAGCCCTACGTGTTCACGGTCATCGGCAATCCACAGGATCTCGACACCGCGCTGAACATTCCGGGGGGTGTGGTGCAGTCGGTGGCCCGTGAGAACGGGACCGCGACGGTGAAGCGCTCGCAGTCCCTGGCCGTGACTGCCTTGATCCCTTTGAGCACGCCCGACTACGCTCACACGACGCATCCATGACGCCGTACACCTCAGCAGGTCCTCAAGTTCCGCACGCACCAGTCCTGTCCACGATGGCTCCACCTCGCCCCACGGGCGGGTCCGTGTCACGCAAGGGGTATCGCCCGTGAGTCTGTTCTCGAAGCTGTTCGGCCGGAAGTCCCGCGAGGGCGCTGCGGTCGAGGCACCCACCGCCCGGCACCGCCGGGCGGACGCCGAGTTCGGCGCCGGTGTGCCCGGCATGCGCAACCCGGAGACCGACAGCTACGCCCCGGCCGGTGAGCGGCCGCTCTTCCGCGACGAGGACGGCCGACACGCGGGCGTGCCGAGTAGCGGTCCTATAGCCCCTCAGCCGGTACCCTCAAGCTCAGGTGGAGGGTTTGCGGCAGATCCGTATTCCCAAGGCCAGTCAGGCGATCCGCGACAGGAGGCCGCAGGCGTGACGTTGTGCACCCGATGCGGATACAACAACCCCGAGTCCGCCCGCTTCTGTTCCAACTGCGGTGCCCCGCTGCGGGCCCGTGTGGGCGGGGTCGAGCGTCCGTCGGAGACGACGTCCACGATCTCGATCTCCGGGCTGGAGGCTTACGAGCCTGAGGCCCAGACGCAGGTCCCGGGTCTCTCGCCGGAGGCCCAGGCGGCCGTCGACGCGCTGCCGCCCGGCTCGGCCCTGCTGGTGGTGCGCCGCGGCCCGAACTCGGGCAGCCGGTTCCTGCTGGACACGGACCTGACCACGGCCGGTCGCCACCCGGAGAGCGACATCTTCCTCGACGACATCACCGTCTCGCGGCGCCACGTGGAGTTCCGGCGCCACCAGGGCGGGGCGTTCACCGTCGCCGACGTGGGCAGCCTGAACGGCACCTACGTCAACCGCGAGCGGATCGACGAGGTGCCGCTGAACACCGGCGACGAGGTGCAGATCGGGAAGTACCGGCTGGTCTTCTTCGCCGCCCGCCCGGGGTACTGATACGCGGTGCCCCGCCCCTGGGAGGAGTGAGTCAACCGTCGTGCAAGCCGACAGCGGTACCCCGGGGGCGGTGGCGCCCTTCGTTCCTCCCGGCCGTCGGGCCGGAGTCGTCCTCGGCCGGCCGCAACTGCTGAGCATCGGTGCGGTCCTGACCGAGCTCCAGGCGGAGTTCCCCGAGGTCACCATCTCCAAGATCCGCTTCCTGGAGGCGGAGCGGCTGGTCGAGCCGCAGCGGACGCCCTCGGGGTACCGCAAGTTCAGCGAGGCCGACGTGGAGCGGCTGGCGTACGTGCTGCGCATGCAGCGCGACCACTACCTGCCGCTGCGCGTCATCCGCGAACACCTCGCCGCCCTCGACCGGGGCGAGAACCCTCCGGCGCTGCCGGGGCCCGGCGGGGCCGCTGAGGAGTCCGCGCCGGATGCCGTGATCACCCCCGGCCCGCTGGCGCCGTCCGGCCCCCGGCTGGGACGCTCCGAGATGCTGGCGGCCGCCGGGATCACCGACGCGCAGCTGAGCGACTGGGAGTCCTACGGACTGGTCAGCTCGGACCCGGACGGCGGCTTCGACGCCGAGATGCTGCAAGTGGCGCGCTTGGTCGCCGAGTTGGGGCGCTTCGGGCTGGAGCCCAGGCACCTGCGATCCGTCAAGGCCGCGGCGGACCGGGAGATCGGGTTGGTGGAGCAGATCGTCGCTCCGCTGCGACGGCACCGGAACCCGCAGACCCGCGCTCACGCTGCGGCGATGGCTCGTGAGCTCGCCAATCTCTCTGTCCGGCTGCATGCCGCGCTCGTGCAGGCCGGGCTCCGCGCACGGCCCTGAGGCGCGCGGCGCTTGAGGACAGCGCGACTGGAGCAACTGGCCTATCCGGCGCCTGCGCCCTAGGGTTGCATTGTGAACGAGCTAGACGTCGTGGGCGTGCGGGTGGAGATGCCGTCGAACCAGCCGATCGTGCTGCTGCGCGAGGTCGGTGGGGACCGGTACCTGCCCATCTGGATCGGGCCCGGCGAGGCAACGGCCATCGCCTTCGCGCAACAGGGCATGACTCCCGTGCGGCCGCTCACGCACGACCTCTTCCGCAACGTGCTGGAGGCGGTCGGACAGCGGCTGACCGCCGTGCGGATCACCGATCTGCGGGAGGGCGTGTTCTATGCCGAGCTGGTGTTCGCCAGCGGCGTCGAGGTCAGCGCGCGTCCGTCGGACGCGATAGCGCTGGCGCTGCGCACCGGTACGCCGATCTACGGCGCCGAGGACGTGCTCGACGAGGCCGGCATCGCGATCCCGGACGAGCAGGAGGACGAGGTCGAGCGCTTCCGCGAGTTCCTCGACCAGATCTCCCCGGAGGATTTCGGCAGCTCAGGCGCCCAGTAGGCCGGGGTGAACGGGTGGTTTGAGCGGTTCCATTCGCGCGGAGATACCCCCGCTCAGGACACGCAAAACCACCCGCGAGACTGACGCCACCCGCCATGCCGAGCGTGGCGATCGTTGACGCGCTCTTGGCTACTGCCTACCTTCGACTGTGAACGTCCCGGGTGTGCCACCCCGCACCCCCGCGCAGGCGGTTCCGGAGTCGACAGGACGGAGGGTCGTGTTGAGCAGCACGGGTGACAGAACGGCCACGGGCGGCTCCTGCCCCATCCATACCCCGGTCCGGACGCTGCCGCGTGCGGCGCGGTCCGGGTGGGAGGGGATGCCGATGGTGCCGCTCCCGGCGGACCCGCAGGACGACCTGCTGCCCAGCGCGACGGAGGTCCTCGGCTACCGCGGGCCCACCGCCTGCGCCGCCGCCGGGATCACCTACCGCCAGCTCGACTACTGGGCTCGTACCGGGCTCGTCGAGCCGAGCGTGCGGCCGGCCCAGGGCTCCGGCACCCAGCGGCTGTACGCGTTCCGCGACATCCTGGTGCTGAAGGTCGTCAAGCGGCTGCTGGACGCGGGCGTCTCGCTGCAGAGCATCCGGGCGGCCGTCGACCATCTGGCGCAGCGTCCGGAGGAGGCGCTGCCCGGCATCACGCTGATGAGCGACGGCGCGACGGTCTACGAGTGCAGCTCGGCGCACCAGGTCGTCGAGCTCCTCCAAGGCGGCCAGGGCATCTTCGGCATCGCCGTGGGCGCGGTGGCGCGCGAGGTCGAGGCCTCGCTGAGCCGCCTGCACGGCGAGCGCGCCGACACCGGTGAGAACGTCCTCGGCTTCGATCCGTCCGACGAACTGGCCCGGCGCCGCAACCGCGCGGTCTGAACCGCGCGTCCGTCGGTCGTAGACGAAGACGATCGACGACGGGTGGGGATTCATGCGGTTCGGGCTGCCACGGGTGCGGGTGCGCTGGCGGGAGCGGAGAACGCAGCGGCGGGGGTTCCAGCTGCTGTGCGCGGCGGCGCTCGCCGTGCTGTTGCCGACGGCGGTGGTCTGGTACCAGGGCGGCCCCCGGCTGCGGACGGTCGCCGACGCGCCCGCCGAGCCCGTCGTGCTGGTCTTCGGCGCCGGGCTGGACGGCGGAAAGCCCTCCCCCTACCTGGCCCACCGGCTCGACGCCGCCATCGCGCTCTACCGGGCCGGTCGGGTCCGCGCGGTGCTGGTGACCGGTGACAACAGCAGGGCGAGCTACGACGAGCCGGACGCCATGCGCACCTACCTCGTCGGGCACGGTGTCCCCCAGGACCGCATCGTGCGCGACTACGCCGGCTTCAACACCTGGGACTCGTGCGCGCGGGCCCGCCGCATCTTCGGCGTGACCAGCGCGCTGCTGGTCAACCAGGGCTATGCGATCCGGCGCGCGGTCGCGCTGTGCGAGGCGGCGGGCATCGACTCCTACGGCATCGGCGTCGATGAACCGCACGACCGGACCTGGCAGGCCGGAGTCGCGCGCGAGATCGCGTCGATGGACAAGGCCGTCCTGCTGGACGAGCTGTTCGACCCGAACCCGCACCTGCTCGGTCCCGACGAGGCCTCGTCGCTGGCGTCGGCGGAGGCCGCCGCGCCCTGAGCCGCTGGTGTGACCGTGTTGTCGTACCTGTGCGCGATGATCGGGGTGTGCGCGCCATGCCGACGATCCTGCACCTCGACATGGACGCCTTCTTTGCCTCGGTGGAGCAGGCGTCCAAGCCGAGCCTGCGCGGAAAGCCGGTGATCGTCGGCGGCCTCGGCGCTCGTGGTGTCGTCGCCACGGCCTCCTACGAGGCCCGGCGTTTCGGGGTCCACTCGGCGATGGCCATGGCGCACGCGCGCCGCCTGGCGCCCAACGCGGCCTACCTGATCCCGCGCTTCGAGGTCTACCGGCAGGTCAGCGACGCGGTGATGGCGCTGCTGCGGGAGCTCTCGCCGCTGGTCGAGCCGCTCAGCCTGGACGAGGCCTTCGTCGACCTCGCGGCGGGTCCGTACGGGCAGGCGCTGGAGGCGGAGGGCGCGGAGCTGGCCCGCGCGCTCGGTGAGGACCTGCGGGCCGACATCCGCGACAAGGTCGGTCTGACCGGCTCGGTGGGTCTGTCCACCACCAAGTTCCTCGCCAAGATCGCCTCCGAGCAGGCCAAGCCGGACGGGCTGGTGATGATCGACGCCGGACGCGAGCGCGAGGTGCTGGACGCGCTCCCCGTCCGTGCGCTGCCGGGCGTCGGCCCCGCCACGGAGGAGACGCTGCGCCGCGCCGGGCTGGCGATGGTTTCGGACGTGGCGGCCCTCCCGCAGGAGGAGCTGGTGCATCTGCTGGGCCGCGCCCACGGCGCGGGCGTCCACGAACTCGCCCTGGGCCGGGACAACCGGCCCGTCGTCGCCGAGCGGGACGCGAAGTCCGTCTCCGTGGAGGACACCTTCGAGGTGGACCTGCTCGACCGCGACCACATCGTCGGCGAGCTGGAGCGCCTGGCCGACCGCTGCGTCCGCCGGCTCCGCGCGGCGGGCCGCTCGGGCCGGACGGTGGTGGTCAAGATCCGCCGCTTCGACTTCAGCACGCTGACCCGCAGTGAGACGCTTCCCGCGCCGACGGACGATCCGCTCGTCATAGCCCAGATGGCGCGGCGCCTTCTCGACTCCGTCGAGCTGCTGGGCGGTATCCGGCTGCTGGGGGTGGGCGTGACCGGTCTGGCGGACTGGACCCAGGAGGACCTCTTCGCGCAGGCCCTGCGGGAGGGCATGGAGGAGGAAGCCGAGGAGGCGGAGGAGGAGCAGGAACCCGCCTACGGCGGCCCGGGCGCGGTCCGGGCCTTCCACCCGGGCGGCGAGCTCTCAGCTCGGCGCTGGGCACCCGGGCAGGACGTGGAGCACACGGAGTTCGGGCACGGCTGGGTCCAGGGCAGCGGGGTCGGCCGGGTCACGGTCCGCTTCGAGACTCCCGTCTCGGGGGTCGGCCGCGTCAAGACCTTCCCGGTCGACGCCCCGGAACTCAGCTCAGCAGATGCACTTCCCTTGCTCGGGAGCGCCTAGCAGCACTTGAAGGGGCGCGGGGCTCGGCCGATATGCGGCTCCGCCGAGCGGGCGCGAGCCACCACCGGCGTGTGCGGATGGCCCTGCTCGCTGAGGACCATCCGCACGCCGGAGGGGGCACCTCTGGGGCACCTCTGGGGCACCTCCCGGCCGAAGGCTGGGGGATTGTTGCGCTCACGCAGGGGGCACCTCCCGGCCGAAGGCGGGGGGAGGAGCCGCACATCGGCAGAGCCCCGCGCCCCCGGCTGGTCCAGCTACGCGCCCATCGCGTGTCCGGGCAGGTCCGGGTTGCGGGGGGTGGTGCCCATCGGGGTGGCCGGGCGGAGGGGCGCGCTCGGCGCGCCGTAGGTGCCCGCGCCGTTGCCGCCGTTCGCGGTCGCCGGAGGCGTCGCACTGACCGGCGTACCCGCCGGCTTGCTGCCGTCCTGGACCTGGATGTGCTCGCGGTGGAGCTGCTCGCGGACGATCTCCTCCTCGGTGATCCGCTCGGTCACCAGGCGGATCCGCTCGACCGGGACGATGGTCTTCTTCACCACCAGCCGCTCCTCGTGGAGGGTCACCTCCTCCACGCTCTCGGCGATCTCGGCCTCGGTGAGCTGTGCCCGCTCCTCCGCGCTCACCGGCACCCGCTCGACGCGGATGCGCTCACGCACGACCGGGACGCGGCGCTCGACCTGCTCGCTCGTCACGTACTTGCGCAGCCGCGCGCGGCCGAGGACCCGCCACTCGGTGGAGATGTCCAGGCGCTCCTCGCGGCACACGAACTCGACCGGGTCCGGAACCGGGTCCTTCGCGCTGGTCGACGTCGCCGGAATGCCCAGACCCGGCAGCGGGTCGGTCAGGGGGTCAGGACGGCGCTGCGTCCCCGCGGCCGTGCCCGCCGCGATGCCCGCGCCGGCCCCCATGCCCATGCCGGTGCCCATGCCCGCGCCGGTGCCCATGCCCGCGCCGGTGCTCATGCCCGCGCCGGTGCTCATGCCGGTGCCCATGCCCGCGCCGCTTCCGGGGAAGGGCGCGGCCGGAGGCGTCTGCACGGTCGGGGCGCTCGGCGTGGTCGGCGCGGTGGCCGGTGCGGACATCGCGGCCGCGGCCGGAGCCGCAGCCGCCGCAGCGGCGGCGCCGGCGCCCGCGACGGTGGGCTGCTGCCCCGTCGCGGCCGCCGCCGGCGCGGTGCCGGTCATGAACGCGGACGTGCGGCCCGCAGTCGCGAGCGGCTGGACGGTCGGGGTGGTCAGGGTCTGCTCCACGGGCTTCTCGTGCATCTCGGTCTTCTCACGGTCCTGCGCTTTCGCGATCGGCCCGGACCCGGAGCCCGCGGCCGCGGCCGCGGGGGTGGCCGGGGTCGACGGCTTCTCGCCGGCCTTCATGCCCGGCTGGGCCGCGTGCTGGCCGGTGCCGGTCGGCACCTCCAGGCCGTAGTAGCGGTAGAGCTGCAGCTCCTGCGCCGGGGAGAGATGCTGGCCGACGCCGAAGTCGGGGGAGTCCTTCACCAGCGCCTTGTCGTAGGGCACGCGCAGCTCGTCGGAGACGAACTCGCTCGTCGTGAGCGGCACGAAGGCGTCGCGGCCGAACAGGCCGGTCCGCACGGCGGCCCACTCGGGCTGACCGGTCGCGTCGTCGAGGTAGACCTCGTCAACCGTGCCGATCTTGTCGCCGTTCTTGTCGACGGCCTTGTGCCCGATCAGATCCCTGGGGTCGATCTCGGTCTGCACGCTTCCCACTCCTCCATCGGCCGCGCCGGTCTGCTCAAAAGACGAACGTGCTCAACTCATACGAAAAGGCACAATGATCCCTTTGTCGAACGCATGCGACCGCATCGGTGTGTCGCTGCGCCGTATGGGTTGCCGCAGGTGGGCCGGTGCCCGTCGATCGGATGATCCGCGCTGGTACCCTGGCGGTTGACCGTCGAGCACGCGCGGGAGAGTCCGGCACCCGAATGGGGGGCCGGCGCCGAAGGAGCAACTCCTCCCCGGAATCTCTCAGGCCGAAGTACCGCGCAGGCGAGGTCGACTCTGGAAAGCAGGACTGTGCCGGGCACCTCCGGCAGGGTCCTCACCGACGGTGAAAGTCGGCTCCCTCACCCGGGGCCGGTGAAGCTCTCAGGTTCCATGACAGAGGGGGAGGTCGTCCGGGCGCTCCACAGCGTCCACCCGGTCCGACCAGGAGGCCAGACTCCCCATGACGTCGTCGCTTTCCGAGCTGGAGCAGTCCAGCCCGTTCGAGAACCGCCACATCGGCCCGGCGGCAGAGGCGCAGGCCAAGATGCTGGCGCAGGTGGGCTACGGCTCCCTGGACGAGCTGACCGCCGCGGCCGTGCCGGACGCGATCCGCAGCCTGACCGCGCTGGACCTGCCCGCCGCCCGCTCCGAGGCCCAGGTGCTGGACGAGCTGCGCGAGCTGGCCGGCCGCAACCAGGTGCTCCGCTCCATGATCGGCCTGGGCTACTACGGCACCTTCACCCCGCCGGTGATCCTGCGCAACGTGCTGGAGAACCCCTCCTGGTACACGGCGTACACGCCCTACCAGCCGGAGATCTCCCAGGGCCGCCTGGAGGCCCTGCTCAACTTCCAGACCGTCGTCACCGACCTGACCGGCCTGCCGACCGCCGGTGCCTCGCTGCTGGACGAGGGCACCGCCGCCGCCGAGGCCGTGGCGCTCGCGCGTCGCATGGGCAAGGTCAAGGGCGGCGTCTTCGTCATCGACGCCGACACCCTGCCGCAGACCATCGCCGTCATCGAGACCCGGACCGTGCCGACGGGCATCGAGACCGTCGTCGCGGACCTGAGCGAGGGCATCCCGGCCGAGATCGCCGAGCGTGGCGTCTTCGGCGTGCTGCTCCAGTACCCGGGCGCCTCCGGCGCCGTGCGCGACCTGGCCCCGGTCGTCGCGCAGGCCAAGGAGCTGGGCGCGGTCGTCACCGTCGCCGCCGACCTGCTGGCGCTGACCCTGCTGAAGTCCCCCGGCGAGCTCGGCGCGGACATCGCCGTCGGCACCACCCAGCGCTTCGGCGTCCCGATGGGCTTCGGCGGCCCGCACGCCGGCTACATGTCCGTGCGTGCCGAGTTCGCCCGCAGCCTGCCGGGCCGCCTGGTCGGCGTCTCCGTCGACGCCGACGGCAACCGCGCCTACCGCCTGGCCCTGCAGACCCGCGAGCAGCACATCCGCCGCGAGAAGGCCACGTCGAACATCTGCACCGCCCAGGTGCTGCTGGCCGTCATGGCCTCCATGTACGCCGTCTACCACGGCCCCGACGGCCTGGCGAAGATCGCCTCGCGTACCCACCGCTACGCCGCCGTCCTGGCCGAGGGCCTGCGCCGCGGCGGCGTCGAGGTCGTCTCCGGTTCGTTCTTCGACACCGTCACCGCCCGGGTCGCCGGCCGCGGCGCCGAGATCGTCGCGTCGGCTGCCGCCGCCGGTGTCAACCTGCGTCAGCACGGCGCCGACCTGGTCGGCATCGCCTGCGACGAGACCACCACCCGCGCCGACCTGGTCGCCGTCTGGGGCGCCTTCGACGTCAAGGCCGCGGAGCTGGACATCGACGCGCTGGACGCCGAGGCGGGCGCCGCCCTGCCGGACGCGCTGCTGCGCACCGACGAGTACCTGACCCACCCCACCTTCCACGCGCACCGCTCCGAGACCGCCATGCTGCGCTACCTGCGCTCGCTCGCGGACAAGGACTACGCGCTGGACCGCGGCATGATCCCGCTCGGCTCCTGCACCATGAAGCTGAACGCCACCACCGAGATGGAGGCGATCACCTGGCCGGAGTTCGCGAACGTGCACCCGTTCGCCCCGGTCGAGCAGGCCGCCGGCTACCTCCAGCTGATCAACGAGCTGGAGGACCGTCTGGCCGAGGTCACCGGCTACGACAAGGTCTCCATCCAGCCCAACGCCGGTTCCCAGGGCGAGCTGGCCGGCCTGCTGGCCGTCCGTGCCTACCACCTGTCCAACGGCGACAGCGGCCGTGACGTCTGCCTGATCCCCTCCTCGGCGCACGGCACCAACGCCGCCTCCGCCGTGATGGCGGGCATGCGCGTCGTGGTCGTCAAGACGCTGGCCGACGGTGACGTGGACGTCGAGGACCTGCGCGCGAAGATCGAGCAGCACCGCGACTCGCTCGCCGTGCTGATGGTCACCTACCCGTCCACGCACGGCGTGTTCGAGGAGAACATCGGCGACATCTGCGCCGCGATCCACGAGGCGGGCGGCCAGGTCTACGTCGACGGCGCCAACCTCAACGCGCTCGTCGGCCTCGCCAAGCCGGGCAAGTTCGGCGCGGACGTCTCGCACCTGAACCTGCACAAGACCTTCTGCATCCCGCACGGCGGTGGCGGCCCGGGCGTCGGCCCGGTCGCGGTCCGCGCGCACCTGGCGCCGTTCCTGCCGAACCACCCGCTCCAGCCGACCGCCGGCCCGGAGACGGGCGTCGGCCCGATCTCGGCCGCGCCGTGGGGCTCGGCGGCGATCCTGCCGATCTCCTGGTCGTACGTCCGCCTGATGGGCGGCGAGGGCCTCAAGCGCGCCACGCAGGTGGCCGTGCTGAACGCGAACTACATCGCGAAGCGTCTGGCCCCGTACTTCCCGGTGCTCTTCACCGGTCCCGGCGGCCTCGTCGCGCACGAGTGCATCATCGACCTGCGGCCGCTGGCCAAGTCGGCGGGTGTCTCCGTGGACGACGTGGCCAAGCGCCTGATCGACTACGGCTTCCACGCCCCGACGATGTCGTTCCCGGTGGCCGGGACGCTGATGATCGAGCCGACGGAGAGCGAGGATCTGACCGAAATCGATCGCTTCTGCGCGGCGATGATCGCTATCCGTGCGGAAATTGACAAGGTTGGCTCCGGGGAGTGGCCGGTGGAGGACAACCCGCTGCACAACGCCCCGCACACCGCTGCCGCGCTGGCGGGCGAGTGGGACCACGCCTACACCCGCGCCGAGGCCGTCTTCCCGGCGGGCGTGAACCCGACGACGAAGTACTGGCCCCCGGTCCGCCGCATCGACGGCGCCTTCGGCGACCGCAACCTCGTCTGCAGCTGCCCGCCCATGGACGAGTACGAGGGCTGAGCGTAGGCGCGTAGCACCTCAAGGGGCGCGGGGAACCGCGCGAGCAACCCACCGGCGTGCGGATGGCCCTGTTGAATCGGGACCATCCGCCTTGGGTGGCTTGTCGCGCGGTTCCCCGCGCCCCTAGGTGTTGCAATGAACCCAGATGCAACGAACCCAGAACTAGGCCGCACCGGCGAGGGCGCGTCGGGGGGCCACAGCCCGGCCGTCGGGGAGAATCTCCCCGGTGTCCTCGAAGACGAGGACACCGTTGCACAGGAGGTTCCACCCCTGCTCCGGGTGGCTCGCGACGATCACGGCCGCTTCGCGGTCCGGCGAGTCGGAGGACGGGCACTCAGGACGGTGCTGGCACATAGCTCGTACCCTCGTTTCGAAAACCAGCCGCGGATCTGCGGACGCGGAGGTGTGAAGTGCTTTCTCGCCGGGTAGGACGATGGGCTTGTTCCGCTGGTTCTCAGTCTCATCCTCCTGAGGCCGAACCGCAGCCATTTGGTGACATGCGTCACGTGAGAACTGGCCGGAGCAGCAGAAACCACCCGTTGTGACCATGTGCCAAGTGGTCACAACGGGTGGTGCCAGGGGGTGCTATCGGGTCAGGCCGTTCAGGGTGTTCAGGCCGTGCTGGTGAGCAGTGCCCCGCTGGTCAGCGCCAGGAGCGCCAGCAGCTCCTCCGCGTGGTGCGGGATGTGCGCGGTGACCCCGAGGGGGGCCGGGGCCAGCGGGATCAGCAGGTCCGGCGTCGGCGCGGCCGTCAGCACGGGGTGCAGCCAGAGCGCGGTCATGTAGTGGGCCGGCACCGACAGCAGGCGCGGCAGGTAGGTCGTGGGCGTCCCGGCCGTGTGCAGCCGGGCCTGCTGCAGCGCGCGCAGTGTCGCCAGGGGATACGGGCCCTCGGCGAAGTGCGAGAAGACGTGGGCCTCGCTGGGTGCCAGCTCCCCGGGCTCGGCCTCCAGCTCCCGCGTGTCCGCCGCGGCGACGACCTCCTCGCCGTCCTTGACCAGGAAGCGCCAGCCGGTCCGGCGCGCGCCGGACAACTGTGCGGTGCCGTCGCCCGGCGCCATGCCGGGGAGCGGTGGCAGCGCCGGATCCAGGAGGTGCACGGGCAGTGGATGAGCGGTGGTGAGCGGTCCGATGCAGCGTCGCATCGCCGGGGAGCGGACGGGCAGAGCGCCGGGGGCGTCCGGATCGCCGAAGGCGCCGAGGGCGTCGAGGACGGCGCGCAGGGCGGCGGCGGGCGGCTGGGGCAGCTGCATGGACATGTCGGTTCGCCTCTCGTGGCAGCAGAGACAGGCGGGGCTGGAGAGAGCTGAGCTGAGGAAAAAGCGTGTGTGGAGCTGCCGCAGGGCGCAGGCCGATGGCCCGCGCGGTGCGGGTCGACATCAGATCGTGGTGCAGGGCAGGCCCAAGGGGCCGGGTGTTCCGGCGGCGTCGGGCCATGCGTACCTGTAACTGACGAGTCTATACGAACGGGTGCACGGCGTGACTCTTCTACTACTGTCCGTGCATGGTCGCAAGGGAGATTTCGGGCAGTTCGTATACCTGGGGCCGTTTTGGCACATGCCTTCTCGCGCACGTGGTCGGAGTGTCGATCACCCCTTCGGGGCATGCTCCCCGGTACCGCCAATCGAGGGAGGGGCCGTCGCCCATGGGGGAGAAGGTCGTCGCCGGCAGCGCGGATCTCGCTGACCGTCAGCTCTACCGGCACAAACTGCGGCAGTGCGTGGACGCGTTGGAGAGACTGCTCGCCGAGGAGCGCTTCGACCGGGCCCGGGCCATGATGGGCCTGGAGATCGAGATCAACCTCGCCGACGAGGCGGGGCTCCCGGCGATGCGCAACGAGGCGGTCCTGGAGCAGATCGCCAGCGGGGACTTCCAGACCGAGCTGGGGCAGTTCAACATCGAGGTCAACATCGCCCCGCACCGCCTCGGCGGCCGGGTCCTGGAGGAACTGCGCGAGGAGCTCGCCGTCGGCCTCGCCTACGCCGACCGCCGTGCCCAGCGTGCCGGGGCGCGCATCGTCACCGTCGGCATCCTGCCGACGCTGACCGTCGACCACGCCGTCCTGGACAACATCTCCGCCGGCGACCGTTACCGGTTGCTCAACGACCGCATCCTCGCCGCCCGTGGGGAGGACATCACCCTCGACATCGAGGGCGTCGAGCGGCTGCGGGTGGACGCGGTGTCGATCGTCGCGGAGGCCGCCTGCACCTCGTTGCAACTGCACCTGCAGGTCACCCCGCGTCGCTTCGCCGGCGTGTGGAACGCCGCCCAGGCGCTGACCGGCGCGCAGCTCGCGCTGGGTGCCAACGCGCCGTTCCTGTTCGGGCGGGAGCTGTGGCGCGAGACCCGTCCGGTTCTGTTCGAGCAGGCGTGCGACACCCGTCCGGCCGAGCTCAAGGCCCAGGGGGTGCGGCCGATCACCTGGTTCGGCGAGCGCTGGATCGACTCGGTGACCGACCTGTTCGAGGAGAACCTGCGCTACTTCCCCTCGCTGCTGCCGATCTGCGACGAGGAGGACCCGCTCAAGACCCTCGCGGCGGGCGGCGTGCCCGCCCTGCGTGAGCTGCGTCTGCACAACGGCACCATCTACCGCTGGAACCGTCCCGTCTACGACGTCGCCGACGGCGTGCCGCACCTGCGGGTGGAGAACAGGGCGCTGCCGGCCGGTCCTACCGTCGTGGACACCCTGGCCAACGCCGCCTTCTACTACGGTCTCGTGCGCACCCTCGCCGACCAGCCGAAGCCCGTCTGGCAGCGGATGCCCTTCGAGCTGGCCGCGGAGAACTTCCACACCGCCGCCCGGCTCGGCATCGACGCCGAGCTGTGGTGGCCGCGCCCGGGCGGCCGCCGGGGCGGCGGGGTGGCACGCGTGCCGGCCAGGGAACTGGTGCAGCGGGAACTGCTGCCGATGGCTCATCAGGGCCTTGACGCGTGGGGCGTCGACCCGGTGGACCGGGACCTCTACCTCGGCATCATCGAGGGCCGCTGTCGCACCGGGGTCAACGGCGCGGCGTGGCAGAGCGCGGTCTTCCACGACGGCATGGAACGCCAGGGCCTGGACCGCGGTCCCGCGCTCGCGGCGATGACCCGCCGCTACATGGAGCTCTCGCGGGCCGGCGACCCGGTCCACACCTGGCCGCTGCGCTGAGCCGCCTCGGGCGGGGCACGCCCGTTCGGGTGGGGTCGCGGTCACAGACCGCTGTGCGATGATCGGGCGAACCCGCCCGATCATCGCCGGTAGTGCTCCTGTCGCGCGTGATCGTCCCGTCATCGCCGTCGGAGTAATCCTGTGAGCACGACCCAGACGCTCCCCGCGCTCCCGCAGCCGATCCGGCTGACCCGTCGCCTGCTGGGGCAGGAACTGCTGATCGTGCTGGGCCTCTCGCTCGGCGCCAGCGGCGTCTCGGCGCTGATCAGCTTCGTGGGCTCGCTGACCGCGCAGAAGTCGCTCAAGTCGCAGACCGCGACCCTGAACGGGTCGATCACCCCCGGCCGCCCCTGGCTCGACCTCACCTGGCACCTCTTCGACATCGCCACCGCGTTGGTGCCCGTCGCACTCGTCGCCTACCTGCTGGTCCGCGAGGGATCATCGCTGCGGGCGCTTGGGTTCGACTTGACGCGGCGCTGGAGCGACCTTGCCAAGGGCGTCGTGGTGGCCGCCGTCATCGGCGGTTCGGGCCTCGCCCTCTACCTCGGCGCGCGCGCCTCCGGCGCGAACCTGACCGTGGTGCCGAGCGGCCTGCCGGACGTCTGGTGGCGCATCCCCGTGCTGATCCTCTCCGCGGCGCAGAACGCCGTGGTGGAGGAGGTCATCGTCGTCGGCTACATGCTGCGGCGCCTGAACCAGCTGGGCTGGTCCTGGCCGGCGACGGTCGCGGCGAGCGCGCTGCTGCGCGGGTCCTACCACCTCTACCAGGGCGTCGGCGGGTTCGTCGGCAACGTGGTGATGGGTGTGATCTTCTGCTACCTGTACCGGCGTTGGCGCCGTGTCGCCCCGCTCGCGATCGCGCACACGCTGATCGACACGGTCGCCTTCGTCGGCTTCGTGCTGCTGGCCGGTCACGTCAGCTGGCTGCCGACCTGAGCCTTCCGACCTGAGCCGCCCGCTCTGAGCCGCCCGCTTTGAGCCTTCCGCTCTGAGCCGCCCGCTTTGAGCCGCCCGCTTTGAGCCTTCCGCTCCGTCAGGGGCGGGCGCTCTGAGCCAGCGACCCGTCCAGCATGGTGACGGCGGTGCCCTTGAGCAGGACCCGCTCGCCCTCCAGGTGGAGCCGGATCGTCCCGCCCCGCCGGGAGACCTGACGGGCGACCAGAGTGTCCCGGTTCAGGTGCGCGACCCACAGCGGCAGCAGCGCGGTGTGCGCGCTGCCCGTCACCGGGTCCTCGCCCACGTCGACGCCCGTGCCGAACCAGCGGGAGACGAAGTCGTACCCGCTCGCCTCGGGCTCGTCGGCGCGCGCGGTGACGATCACCCCGCGCGGGATGCCGACGTCCACGAGCGCGGCCAGCCTGGTGTGGTCGGGGCGCAGCGCCCGGACGGACGCCTCGTCGACGAACTCAAGCATCAGGTCGCCGAGCGCGCCGGTCTGCCACACGCCGATCCACGCGTCCGAGCCGAGCGCCTTCGCGAGCTCGGCGGGCGCGACGCCGGGCTTCGGCTGGTTGGCGGGGAAATCGAGCGTGATCGCGCCGTCCTCGGCGACCGTGGCCCGCAGCTCCCCGCTGTTCGATTCGAACACGACCTCGCCACCCGGCCCGACCAGCCCGTCACTCGCCAGCGCGTGGGTGGCCGCGAGCGTGGCGTGCCCGCACAGGTCCACCTCGACGGCGGGGGTGAACCAGCGGATCGCCCACCGCCGCTCGCCCAGCGGGCGGAGGAACGCGGTCTCGGAGAGGTTCATCTCCGCCCCTACCTTGGCCATCCACCCCTCGTCCGGCCAGGGCCCCTCGGGGAGCAGGCACACGGCCGCCGGATTTCCGGCGAAGGGCTCGTCGGTGAACGCGTCGATGATCCTCATCCTCATGCCGCGAGCGTATCGCCGCCCGCCACGCCATCGTCCCTCCGGCTCGGCGTTCCCGCTGCCCAGGTCAGCCACCCGGGCACCCGCATCCGGCCCCGCCCGCGGACAGCACCACGACGGCGACGAACACGGTGACACCCAGCAGCGCAGTCCCCAGCGCGAGCGGCGTCACCCCGGCCCGCCATCGCAGTCCCCGCCGCCGGGCCCGCCGGACCGAGAGGGCCGTCGTGGCGACAGCGAGGAGGAGGAACGGTGTTGCCCCGGCGAGCGCGTGGTCGTGCGGCCGGCGCACCCGTCGCCTCAGGAACGCCTGGCCGGGCTGCGGAGTGCCCGGCCCGTGAGGGTGCTCAGTGGCCGCCGGTGGGGCGGTCGCAGCTGGCGTGGTCGGGGTAGCCGCCGAAGGCGTCCGCGCGGGTCGTGTCGCGGTCCAGCGTCCCCTCCACGCAGACAGGGGACTTGTCGACGGTGACGAGGAAGTCGTTCCCGTACACCTCGACGGCGCCGGCGGGGTAGCCGAGGGCGACGAGTGCGCTGCGGATGCTGCCGGGGTCGAAGTCGCCGTGCTTGCGCAGCGGTTCCAGTGCGAGCCGGATGCGCGTGACCGCGGCGAGCCCGTCGCAGCGGCTCTGGCCGTAGAGCGGGAACGGGTCGTCGAAGCCGTGGTTCTCGGCGTAGTGGTCGTCCGGCGGCCCGGGTGGGGTCTCGACCGGGGACACCGTCGACTTCGGTGACGCCGTCGCTGACGGATGCTCACCAGGGCAGAGGAAGTTCGACGGCGCACTCGTCGGTCCGGTCCTGGCCACCGCGGTGCCCGACGCCCCCGCGGTCACCACGTCCGTCCCGCGCTGCGTCCCACAGCCCGCCACCAGCAGGACGGCGCCCACGGCCAGCGGTGCTGTCCTGCGCCGGGCCGCCCGCATGATCATCGTCATGGGTCGATCCTCCCGCGCAATCGCCCACCGGCCATGAGTACGCGTACTCACTTCGGAGCGGCCAGGCCGTCGCGGAGAAGGGCGAGCGCGCGCCGGATCTCGGCGAGGTCGTAGGCGGGCCCGAGCGGATGGGGAGTCCAGCCGGGGTTGAGCACCCGGACGGGTGTGACCAACTGCCGCCCGGAGGCCAGGTGCAGCACGATCGCGTCGCTGCGGCTGGGGTCGTCGGGGCGGCTGATCCGCCGGTACGGGGCCGTGGTGACCGCGACCAGTTCGGCGCGCGGGAGCGTGTGGGTGCGCCAGGCCGAGCGGACCCGCACATGCTGTGGGCCGAGGTAGAGGCCGGCGCGGTAGAGCCGGATCATCAAGACCGCGATCAGCCCGAGGCCGAGCGAGGCCGCGCCGTCGATGGCCAGGTCCCCGGCGCTCTGCGGCGTCTCTGCCAGTCCGGCCGCTGCGAGCGCGGCGAACAGCGTCCACGGGCAAGCCGCCCACAGGCACTGGAGCTGACGACGATGTGCCGGCGTGATCCGCCGCAGTCTCTTCCCCATGGTCCCCCCGACCGGCCTGTCTCCCGCCCAGTGCGTCCGGCCAAGGATGCCCGGGGTGCACCTGTTCCAGCCACCCGCTGGGCTTCTCCCGCTCAGTCTTTCCTGCTCGGCCCCTCCCGAGCTGATGTCCACCCGGCGCAGTGGTGCTCAGCCGCCACCCCACAGCTGCTCGGCGAGCGGACTGCGGGCGTAGAGGACCATCCGGCCGTGGCGCGCGCGGGTGACCAGGCGGGTCGCCGTGAGCACGGCGAGGTGCTGGCTGACCGCGCCCGGGGTGACGTCGAGGCGGCGGGCGAGCTCCGTGGTGGAGGTCGGTTCCGACAGCAGCGCGAGCAGCCGGGCCTTCGGCACGCCGAGGAGGAGTTCCAGGGCCCGGGGGGTCGGCGGTGGCAGCGCGGAGGCGGCCATCGTGCCCTGGCCGCGCGCCGGATAGCTGATCATCGGAGGCAGGCTCTCGTCGATGCTCGTGATCGCGCCGCGGGCGAAGAACGTCGGCACGAAGACCAGACCGCGCCCGTCCACGACGACGTCGGCGTCGCCCGATCCCCAGTCGCGGCGGATCGTCAGATCGCCGTCCGACCAGCTCATCCGGCCGTCCAGATCGGCGAAGACCGCGGCAGCGCCGCGCTCGGCGAGGGCGCGGGAGCGGTGCACCATGTCGGCGTGCAGCACCGAGCGGGCGCGCGGCCACCACTCGGGCGCCAGGCAGCGCTCCCAGTACGCCTCGACGGCGTCGACGATCCGGGCCAGCAGCGACGCCGGGTCGTCCAGTCCGGCGGCGAGGACTGCGGGGATCTCCCGATCGTGCGGAAGGTAGGTGGCCGCGAGCTCGGCGTGGAGCCGCTCCGGAGGAAACGCGCGTACGACCGCGAGTTCGGTGTGGAAGTCGGGGAACGGCGTCGTGGGGCGCGGGGTGAGGAAGTCGGGGACGTAGCGGTTGCCCGAGACGAGCGCCCGCAGGACGGCCGTGTCCAGCCGCTCGAACTCGGGCCGGATCCGCTCGAACCAGTGCGTCTGGTGGACGTACACGCCGGGGTGGGTCCACATCCGGAGGCTGAGCGCGGCCTCGTGAATCGGCGAGCAGGCGAACGAGGCGGTGGCCAGATCCCGCAGGCCGAGCCGGAATCGGTGCATTTGGCCCCCCATCTTTGAGGCCCACCCTAAATGAATACCGACGAGTACTCGGTGCACGGTCTGATCGGCGCATGACCGCCACCACCGCCCCGCCGCACACTCGCCCGCCGCTTCTGACCCGCGTCCTCCACGACGACCGGATGGTCCGCCGACTCGCCGGGATCACCCTCGTGAACACGCTCGGCAACGGGCTCTCCATGACGCTGGCGGTGCTCTTCTTCACGCGGGTGCTCGGCTTCGGCGCGGCCCAGGTGGGACTCGCGCTGACGGCTGCGGGCCTGTGCGGGGTACTCGCAGGCGTGCCGGCCGGGCGGTTGGCGGACCGTTACGGGGCCAAGCCCGTGCTGCTGACGCTGGTCGCGGTCCAGGGCGTCGGGACCGCCGCCTACGCCACGGTGCACAGCTTTCCGGTCTTCCTGCTGCTGGCCTGTCTGGTGACCACGGTCGACCGCGGCTCGTCGGCCGTACGCAACGCCATGTACGCCGAGATCCTGCCGTCGGACCGCCGGGTCGAGGGCCGCGCCTATCTGCGGTCCGTCACCAACATCGGTATCGGTGTCGGCACGTGCCTCGCCGGGCTGGCCCTGCAGGCCGACACCCGGACCGCCTACTCCGTCGCCATCCTGGCCGACGCGGTCACGTTCCTGGTCGTGGTCGTCCTGTTCGCCGTCGTGCTCCCGGCCCCGGCGCGCCGATCGGACCTTGCGGCGGCCGGCCGGCGCGAGCCGAACCCCGCGTTGCGGAACGTGCCCTACCTGGCCGTCACCGCGCTCAACGGCCTGCTCTGCCTGCAGTTCGCGATGATCGAGGTGGGCGTCCCGCTGTGGATCGTCCGCGAGACCAGCGCGCCCCGGTGGATGGTCTCCGGCGGACTGCTCGTCAACACCGTCCTGGTGGTCCTGCTTCAGGTACGGGCCACGCGCGGAACCGACCGGCCGGACGTGGCGATTCGGGTCTGCAGGCGTGGTGGGCTGCTGCTGACGGGCTCGTGCGCGGTCCTCGGGCTGGCCCACGGCCTGCCGGCGGCGGCGGCCGCCCTGGTGCTGGCGGCGGGCATCGGCTTGCAGGCCCTCGGTGAGGTGCTCAGCCAGGCGGGCGGCTGGGCGCTCAGCTACGACCTCGCGGCCGAGGGCCACCACGGCGCCTACCAGGGCGTGTTCAACACGGGCCAGTCGGCGGCGATGATGCTCGGTCCGGCGGTCGTCGCCTGGCTCCTGGTCGGCCACGGCCTGCTGGGCTGGACTCTGCTGGGCGCGCTCTTCGCGGCGTCCGGTCTCGCCATGGGCCCGACCGTCCGCTGGGCGCAGCGCGCCGGCCGATCCTCCGTGGACGTGTAAAAGCCCCCTCACCCCAGGGTCACAGTTGCCCGCGGGTCGATCTCCTGGCCGCCGGAGCATGCGGCTACCCGCGACCGTGCGGCCGGAACGCGAACGCGTACCGGCCGCACGGTCGCCGTCGTCCTCCGTGGGAGCGCTGTTCAGCCGCGGTACGCGGGCAGGCCGGTGGCGGCGCTCACCCGGGTGGGGGTGTGGTTGCCGGTGGCTGGGATGGTGTAGGTGCCGTTCGGAGCCCGGAAGGCGATGGTGGTTCCGTCGGGCGAGAAGGTCGGCTCGGTGTAGTTGGTGGTGGTGTTCGGGGTCAGGTCCCTGGCGGCGCCGGTGGTGACGTTCTCTTCGAACAGGTGGTCGTGCCCCCTGACGGAGCGGACGAAGACGACCTCCTCACCGTTGGGGGAGAGGCTGGGCTCGGAGCCGCGACCGAGCGACGTCACCTGTCCCCGCAGGTAGACGTCCTCGATGTAGACGTCCCCGGTGCGGGTGTTGTCGTAGGCGAAGGAGCCCTTCTTCTCGGGGTCCTTCGACACGTTGCCACCCGCATAGGCCCAGTTGGAGCCGTTCCAGGCGATGAACACGCTCGGCTTGGCGTTCACCGCCGTGACCCCGACCCACTCCAACTGGCTGGAGGTCCTGGTGGCGGCAGTGAAAACGATGTTGTTGCCGGGGTAGTAGCCAGCCGGTTTGGTCGGCGAGGTCTCCCACGTGGGGTGGGAGAAGACGGTGCCGGCCGGATGCCTGACGGCGATCACGCGGCCGGTGCCGTTGGCGTTGGCCGTCTCCAGGTTGCCGTTGCCGTCGACGAAGACGGCCCTGGTGCCGGACGGGTTCCAGGCGAGGTCACGGACATCGGTGTGGAAGTCGACCCACTTGCCGTTCATGTCGACCCACGGGCTGCCGTTGCTGATGGTCAGTACGCCCCCGTGGGCGGCGCGCGGGGTGGATGCGGGCGCGGCGGATATCGGTGCGGCGGCCGCGATGCCGGGCACCAGCGCGGCGGCGACGGCGATGGCGGCGGCGAGGGCCGCGCGGTGGCTTCGTGGAGCGGACATGGTGGCGGTACCCCCCAAAGACGACTGGCTCAGGACGTCGCTGGAGCCGCTCGGCCGCGTTCAGGCACCTGCGCCAGACGCCCGTTCGACTGGTCGTCGATCCCCGCGATGAGAGAAGTCTGGCGGCCGAAGGTCCTGGCGCCGTGTGCCTGCTGTCACAGCACGGCAACACAGGGTGCTCCGCCGGGCCTCTCTCTCGGGGAGTTGTCGATAGGGGTTGTCGAACGACAGTTACCGATATATCGTTGATGCATCGAGACAGTCGCTGGACTGTCGTCGAGATCAATCATTCATGTCCCAAGCAAGAGAAGGAGTTCGATCATGCGAACCCGACACCACTTCGATCCGAGGAACAGCAATGGAAGGGGCCCTGGTCGGCCCGCGTTCGGGGAGTTCGGGCCGCCCGGGTTCGGGGGGCCGGGGCCGTTCGGGCCCGGCGGGCCCGGGTTCGGGCCGTGGGGCCACAAGGGCCGTGGCGGCCGGGGCCGTCCCGGTGGGCGGGCGCGGCGTGGGGACGTGCGGGCGTCGCTGCTCGCACTGCTCAAGGAGCGCCCGATGCACGGCTACGAGATGATCCGCGAGATCGCGGAGCGCTCCGGCGGCAGCTGGCGCCCCAGCCCCGGCTCGGTCTACCCGACTCTGCAGATGCTGGACGAGGAAGGCCTCATCACCAGCGCCGAGGACAGCGGCAAGAAGCTGTTCTCGCTCACCGAGGCGGGCCGCGCCGAGGCCGAGCAGGGTCCGGACGCGCCGTGGGAGGAGGCCGAGCAGGGCGAGCACTGGGAGGTCGTCCGGGAGTTCGGCCGGGCCGGTGGCGCCGTCAAGGACGCGCTGCGCCAGGTCGTGATGACCGGCACCCCCGAGCAGCGGGCCAAGGCGCTCGCCGTGCTCGCGGACACGCGCAAGCGGCTCTACCTCATCCTGGCCGACGCGGACGCGGAGCCGGCTCCGGCGGACGCCACCCCGGAGGACCGGGGCTGAGGTGCGCGGCCCGTGGTGGCCGTGACAGCAGCCGGTCCACGTGGCGGCGGCGCAGCCCCTGCCCCGGCTCGACCGGCAGCAACAGCACATCGCTGCGCTCCGCGTAGCGGCGCAGCAGGCGCGGCGGGATCAGGTCGTCCACCCAGGCGAACGGCCGTCCCGCCGCGTGCCGCACGATCGGTGCGAAATCCCCGTCCGGTGCCCCGGAGTTGGGGCCTCCGCAGGCGACCCACGGCAGGGCCGGCAGGCCCAGCAGCGGCGCGATGCAGTGGTTGGCCCACGCCTCCCAGGTGCTCGCCCAGGCGAGCTCGTAGACCTCGGCCAGCTCCCGCAGCCACTCCCCGTGCGCCGCGCTGAGCAGCACCTCGCTGCGCAGCAGCAGGTGCCGGGTGTAGCCGCTCCCCGGCCGCGGGCACACGGGGTTGAGGACCCCGTCCACGTCGAGGTAGAGCAGCGGCTTCGCGGGTGGTGGGACCAGGGTGGTCAGCTGGGTGCTCCTGTGCCGGACGGGGAAGGCGGAGAGGGCGGAAGGGGCGGAGAGGCGGGACACTACGCGGAACGGGTGAGTTCCACGTGGTGTTCGACGGCCGAGCGGCCGGTGTGGTTGCAGCCGAATGGGGGTGCCGGCGCGCGGCGCGCGCCTGTGGACACCCCTGCGCGCCCGTGGCACACGCCTCGCGCGCCCCGAGCGTCGGCGCAGGTCAGCCGCGCACGGGTGGCCGAGGGCGGCGCGATGCCGGCGCGATACCGGCGCCGGACCATGGGAAGATCGTATCTGTGGGTTGACGAATGGTCACCCTGCGCAGCAGACTGCCCGGGCAGCCCTCGTGCGCCCAGAGCGGACGACCGGTTGCCTCTCGACCGACCCTCAAGCAGCGCTTGACCCCGTTCGAGCACACTGACCAACTGCAGCAACGGCCGGACGGCGTGTCGTCGTCCGTACCGTTCGAGGCCCTCGGCCTGTGTCGCCCTCTCGCACGACCCTCACGGTGGAGACCCGTTGCCCCCTGAGCCCCTCCGGACCGCCGCGCGCCGGGACGAACCCGTCACCGCCGGAACGCTGGCGGTCGTGGCCGCCCGCGCCCGACGGCGCGCCCTGCGCGCCGGTGACGCCGAAGTCGACACCGGCCACCTGCTGCACGCGCTGCTGGAGAGCGACGACTCCGCGCTCGGTGTCGCCGCGCCGCTGCCAGTGCAGGCCACGCGACTGATGGGCTACCTGGTCCAGCGCAGTATCGGCTTCGGGAGGCTGTGGCGGTTCGGCGAGGGCGTCACTGATCGCGAGCGGGAACGCTCGGCGGGTCTGGCCTGGAGCACGACCGCGGCGGGCGCGCTGGCCCGCGCGGGGCGTGGGGGAGGCGGGACGGTCCTCGATCTGCTGCGCGAGCTGGCGACGGTCTCGGACTCGCGGGCGTCGGAGATCCTCCGCGGCGCGGGCATCGACCCGGCGGCGGTGGTCCAGCGCTGCCGGGCGGCGTAGCCGCACCATCGCTCCCGCAGGTAGGTGCACCACCTCTCCTGCACGTAGGTGCACCACTCAGGGGCGCGGGGCTCTGCCGATGTGCGGCTCCTCCCCAGCCTTCGGCCGGGAGGTGCACCAGAGGTGCCCCCTGCGTGGGCGCGAGCAACCCACCGAGGCGGATGGCCCTGTTCGATCGGGACCATCCGCTCATCGGTGGGTTGTCGCGCAGTTCCCCGCGCCCCTGAGGTTCTGCGACTGGCTGTGTCGCGCGAACAGATAGTTATGCCGACTGGCCGCCGTCGACGGGCGGGGGTGCCTGGTCGTCGACGCCGAGCTGCTGCTTGGCCTGGCTCTGGGCCTTGTCGACCTGGCTCGCGTACTTGCCGCCGGTCTTCTCGTCGATCATGTCTCCGGCCTTGTCCACGGCCTGCGAAGCCTGGCTCTCGTGGCCCTTGAGCATGCCTTTGACCTTGTCGAGAACGCTCATGTCGGAAACGCTCCTCCCGGATAGCGGTCCTCCCACCTTGCGCCGCACGGTCGTGCCCCGCCACTCGGGTGGCGGGGCACACAGGCCGGACGCACGCTGGGCGCATGAGCGAAACCGAGCCTCCGGTGCAGGTCGGACCGTATGCGGACGACCATCAGTACCGGCTGATCTCCTTCTGTGGAGCGCACCACGTGCCAATGTCCCGGCCGCAGTTCGAGGAGCGGATGGGTGAGGACTACCCGGGCGAGGATCCCTACGACAGCGAGCTGGTGACCTGGACCGACCGCCCGGGGGAGTGGCCCGGCGAGTAACGGCCCCGCCGGGCTCGGGGGATCACCGGGGGGATCACCCGGGGGATCAGTTGAAGACGTCGTTCATCGGCGTGGCGTAGGCGTCGTTCTGGGTCATCGACGCGAGCCCGAGCGCCGCCTCGACGGTGCGGGCGGTGCTGTAGTGGTCGTAGCGGGTGGCGATCCGGGCGCCGGCCTTGACCGTGCCGGGGGAGCCGAGCACGAAGGTGGCGACCTGGTTGGTCTGGCCGGGGCCGAAGCCGCCGGGGAGGTTGTTGCCGTCCTCGTCCCAGGTGATCACCAGCAGTGAGCGCTGGCTGGTCCAGGCCGGGGAGCTCAGGATGGCCGGCAGGGTGTTCTTCAGCCAGGTGTCACCGGCGGAGACGCCGCAGGACTCCATGTCGTTGCAGTCGTCGGCGGCGAGCCAGGCGAAGTTCGGCGTGGTGGCCGTGGACGCGAGGTCTTTCGACAGCTGCGTGAGCGGCCGCCAGTGGGCCTGGCAGTAGGCCGCGTTGTTCTTGACGTCGGAGAAGTAGCCGAAGGGCGCGTCGTCCGGGTAGTAGTACCCGTGCGTCGTCTGGTCGCAGTTGCCGGTGGCGCCGTCCGTGTACTGCTTCCACGTCCTGCCGGCCTGGTCGACCCGGTCGGCCAGACTCGGGGTGGTGTAGGTGCAGGTGGCGATGCAGTTGCTGGTGCCGCCGTTGCCCGCGCTCTGGCCGAAGGTGCTGCCGCCCGCCAGCGCGAGGTAGTTGGGGTCGGAGTTGTGCACCACGGCGTGGTAGTTCGTCAGCAGCGCGGCGCTCGAGGCGAGCCCGTTCAGGTAGGGTGCGGCGGCGTTGCCGATGATGCCCGCGCCGCCGTCGACGGTGTTGCTGGTCGCGGAGTAGTTCTCGTTCTCCATGTAGACGACGAACACGTGGTCGAACCCGGGCACGGTCGAGGCGGGCGCGGCCAGGACCGGGGCGGGGAGCGACGGGCTGACGGTCAGTGAGAGGCCCTGTGCGTAGCCGTCCGTGGTGCCGCCGCTGGTCCAGGTGAACTGGAGGTCGAGGCGGATGGAGCGGGTGCCGGCCGGGAGGGTGCCGGTCGCGGTGCGCTGGAGGAACTCCGTGCGGCTCTTGCGGTCTGTGGCGGTGACGGGGCCGATCTGGCTGGTGCCGAGGGAGGCGCCGGTCGCCGACTGGAAGGTGGCGACGAGCGCGGCCGTGTCGTTCTGCTTGCCGAAGCCGCCGAGCCAGCCGGAGAGGTCGTAGGTGGCGGTGCCGGCGTCGATCGTGGTTGCCGCGGCCGAGACGTCGGCGGTCTGGGTCAGCGTGCCGTTCCCGCGGGTGCCACCGGTGAAGTAGCCGGTGCCGGCCTGCGCGCCCGGCGTCGAGGCGCCGGGGAAGCCGCCGTTGTTGGTGTAGCAGACGACGTTGGGGTCGCCCGCGGTGACGGTCCAGCCGGGGTCGGTGGTCTCGTCGTAGCCGGAGCCGGAGCAACTCGCGTTCTGGCCGCTGCCGTCGAGGACCAGATTGGTGCCGGTCGCGGCGTGGGCGGCGGGCGCGGCGCCGGCGAGACCGAGCAGGGCGGCGAGCAGGGCGAGCACGAGCGCGGTGGGGCTGAGGCGACGGCGCGGGCCGCTGGATGGGGTGGACCGTGGCTGCGTGGACATGGCTTCCTCTCCGCCGGAGGGGTGCTGGCGCCCGCAGTCTGACGTGTGGCGGTCAACCCCGAGAAGCGGCAGGAGGCGAACAGACGGAGAACTACGCGCGAGTGTCCTGTTCCCACACCAACGTGTTGATGCTCCGTCAAATAACTTTCGTCACAGTGGACGTCGTCACGGCAGAGCCGCCACCGCCGGAGACGCGGTTGGACGCGATCACACGGGAGCAGTTCGTCGGATCGACCGGCTCGCTCGCCGACCAGCCGGACGCGCGGGCGAGTTCGCCTCCGCCATCGTGGAGTTCTGGACCAGCACCGACCCGGCCGCGCCGGGGAACTGGTGGGCGGGCGAGCCCCGGTTCTGACCCGTCCGGGATCGGCCGGCGAAATCGCCGGCCGAACCGGAACCGAGGGCCCGCGCGCCCCACCGCCGCACGCCGTCAGCCGGCGGCTCACTGCTCGCGCAGACCCCAGGGGGAGCCGTACTCGTTCAGCAGGTCCAGGAACGGACGGGGTGCGAAGGCCTCCGGGCCCAGCACGCCCTGGCCCGACCAGGCGCCGCCGGCCAGCAGTTCCAGCGCGACGACGGGGTTGATCGCCGTCTGCCACACCACGGCCTGGGAGCCGTACTCCTGCATCGACCACTGGTTGTCCACCACGTGGTAGAGGTAGACCTCGCGCGCGGCGCCGTCCTTGGTGCCCTTGACCCAGGTGCCCGCGCAGGTCTTGCCGTGCATCAGCTCGCCCAGCGTCGCCGGGTCCGGCAGGGCCGCGGCGACCACGTCGCGCGGGGAGACCTGGACGGGGCCGTCGGCGGAGCGGACGGTCAGCGGCTCGGTGCGGTCCAGGCCGAGGGCGTGCAGGGTCTTCAGCTTCGAGATGAAGTCCTCGCCGAGGCCGTACTTGAAGGTGACCCGCTTGGCGTCCACCCAGCGCGGGACCAGCAGGACCTCCTCGTGCTCGACGTTGACGCACTCCACCGGGCCGATGCCGTCGGGGAAGTCGAAGACCTCGGGCTCGCTGAACGGCGGCGTGGTGAACCAGCCGCGGTCGGCCTCGTAGACGACCGGCGGGTTCAGGCACTCCTCGATCGTGGTCCAGATGTTGAACGAGGGCGCGAACTCGTACCCGTCGACGGTCAGGTTGGCGCCGTCGCGGATGCCGATCTCCTCGATCTCGTCGAAGAGCTCGTCCGCCGCGTAGCGGGCGAAGACGTCGGACAGGCCGGGCTCGACGCCCATGCCGACCAGTGCGAGGCGTCCGGACTTCTCCCACTCCCCGGCGCGGGCGAACTGCTCGTCGCCGAGCTTGACGCCGGTCAGCGCGTGCGGCTGCTCCGGGTGCGGCCGGGACAGGGACATCGCCATGTCCAGGTAGTGGGTTCCGGCGGCGAGTGCGGCCTCGAACAGCGGCATCACGAAGCGCGGGTCCGTCGCGTTCACGAGCACGTCGCAGCGCTCGGCGCGCAGCAGGGTGGCGACGGCCTCCTGGTCGCTCGCGTCGACGCGGGCCGCGCTGAAGCGCTCGGCCTGTGCCTCGCCCAGGGCGGCGACGGCCGCCTCGGCACGGGCCAGGTCGTAGTCCGCGACGACCATGTGGGTGAGGAAGGGACGGCGGGCGGCGATCCGCGTGATCGCGGTGCCGACGCCTCCGGCGCCGACGAGCAGCACGCGCATGAGGGTCTCCTGGGGTTCGGGGAGCGGTGGAACAGGGCGGTTGAGCGGCCGCTGACCTGATGAAACGCCTCCGCGCACACGAACGTCAACCGCGTTGGCATAAGGCCGGGCGTGGCGGCTACGCTGGCCGCATGGCGAAGACGGCGGTCCCCGAGGAGCAGCGGCGCAGACGCCGTCCCACCAAGCAGGGGACGGTGCTGACCCACGAGCTCATCGTGGACACCGCCCTGCGGATGCTGCGCGAGCACGGCGCGCAGGGATTCACCGCACGCCGCCTCGGCCTCGCGCTCGGCGCGGACGCGAGCACGGTCTACCGGTACTTCGCCGGGCTCGACGAACTCACCCGCGCCATCGGGGACGAGCTGATGCACCGCGCGATCCGCGGCTGGCTCCCCGGCGGCGCCTGGCGCGCCGACCTGCGCGACCTCGGCCTGCGCATCCACGCGTCCTACCTCGCCCACCCCCAGGCGGCGGTCCTGGCGGCGAGCCGCGTCAGCGGCAGGGCGCACGAGATCGCCGCCGACGAGGCCGTCCTGGGCGTGCTGCGCGGCGCGGGCTTCCCCGATCCGGCGGCGGTCCGGATCTACCACGTCTTCATCGACCAGAGCCTGGCCTTCGCGGCGCTGGACGCGGCCTCGCTCGCGCTCCCGGCGGAGGCCCGCGAGACGGACGAGGCCGTCTGGCGCGCGACCTACGCGCGCCTGCCCGCCGACACCCACCCCAACATCGCGGCCACCGCGGGCCTGCTCGCGCAGCGCATGAACGCGAGCGCGTATCCGGCCGCCCTCGACCTCCTCCTGGCCGCCGCGGCGGCAGAGCTGGCCGGGGCCTGACCCGCGCGGCGGGGGCGCGACCGGCCGGGGTCAGGTCAGGTGGTCGGTCAGCCAGGCGGCGATCATCGGGATGACCTCGTGGAGCTTGGAGGCCGCCACGTGCCCGGTGCCCGGGACGAGCCGGACGTCGGTGGCCCGGCGGCCCTCGAAGAGCAGGGTGTCGGTCTGCGTCACGTGCACGTCGTCGGCGCCGTTGACGGCCAGCATCGGGCAGTTGAGGTCCTGGGCCAGCAGCGCGTCGAGCGGGAAGTCGACCATCAGGGCCAGGACCTCCTCCAGCTCGGGGCGGCGCTCGAAGCCGAGGGTGTTCTCGAAGATGTCGGCCATGCCGAACATCAGCCGCTGGAGGTTGCTCTCGGTGAACGAGTCGCGCACCGGGCCGCCTTGGTCGACGGCCGCGTCGACGGCGCCGGAAAGGCCGGAGCGCGCGGCGAAGTAGCCGCCCATGGAGAAGCCGAAGTGGCCGACCCTGCCGTTGCCGAGCGCACGGGCGTGCCGGATCAGCCCCTGGACGATCTCGAACCCGCCGGAAGCGGTCAGCGGGACCCGCGACTCGCCGGTGCCGGGGAGGTCGAACGCCATGACCTGGACCCCGCCGTGCAGCACGAGCTGCACGAAGAGCGGGTGCAGGTCCATCTTCCACGAGTCCAGCCCACCGCTGGCGACCAGGACCGGGCGGCCCGAGGGGCCGAGCAGGTGGACGGGGACGGGCGTGGTCGATCCCCCGTAGGGGAGGTCGAGCACGCGGCGCTCGAAGGGCACCGGGAAACCGGCGGCGGCGCGCTGGTACTGCTCGATCTGCCGCGACAGGGCGGTGCGCTTGGCCTCGTCCGCGAGGACCGGGAACTTGGCCCACCCGTAGGCGAGGTAGGCCAGGTCGTGACGGCCCGCGCCGGCGTACCCGGAGGCGAGACGGGTCCACTCGTGGACCCAGCCGCCGGGCTCGTCTGCCCACATGTCCTTGACCGCGCCGCGCACGGCGGTGACGTCCGCCGCCGGCAGGCCGAGATTGACCATCTGCGGGTACCGCTCGTCGAACAGCTCGTAGGCGGCCATCGGCCACTGGTATGCCATCGGCGTCTGCTCCTGGGGTGTGGATCGAGAAGGCGTCCTCGCCTCCAGTTGAACCGATCCGCGCGATCATGGCAAACCAGCAAATACGTTAATCTGTAGGGTAGTTGAATCGCATTTCGATCTAGCTCCCGGCCTCCAGGGCGGCGCGGAGCTCCCGTTGCGCCGCGTCCAGACTGCGCTGCGCGGTGGCCAGGCGGGCCGGGTCGGGCTCGTTGAGGTGCCAGCCGATCTCGTGCAGCGCCTCGATGACGCCGCTCATCGCCCGCAGGGCGGGCCCGTTCGCGGCCATGGTCTCCCGGTTCGTGTTGAGCAGCAGCCAGTTGGAGCCCGCGACCAGGTTGGTGAGGTGCACGCGCCGGCGCAGCGGCGCCTCGTCCTCGGGAGTGTCGTGGTGCTCGATGTGGTCGCTGCGGTGCGCGGGGGCGTCGTCTGTCATGGCCGCAACCCTAGGACCTCCCGCGACCGGACTGGTGATCTTCGGCGTTCACCCTTTCCGCACACGCGATTTGACGCACACTTGGTTCATGGCGCAGACGACTCCGGACCCGGGGAAACCGTACGGCGGCCTGTGGACGCCGCCCGAGAAGTACCTCGCGCCCGGCTGCAAGGGAGTGGATCCGGGCGAGTCGCACACCTGTACCGTCGGGGTTCGGGTGATCGGCGGCAAGCTGCACGGTTGTGAGCACGAGTGCCACGACATGGA
The DNA here is from genome assembly GCF_041261265.1 of Streptacidiphilus sp. MAP12-33. Lineage (NCBI taxonomy): Bacteria > Bacillati > Actinomycetota > Actinomycetes > Kitasatosporales > Streptomycetaceae > Streptacidiphilus > Streptacidiphilus sp. MAP12-33. The sequence goes on along the minus strand of NZ_JBGCCA010000040.1, from coordinate 61,142 downwards.
GGTGGCCCGGCTCAAGGCCGTCTCACTCCGTTTCGGCGAGACGGTCACCTGAGCCGGGCCACCACGGCCGGGCGGGGGTGTCAGCCCATCTCCTCCAGGGACTTGCCCTTGGTCTCGCGGATGCAGAAGTAGACGAACGGGATCGACAGCACGGCGAAGCAGGCGTAGATCACGTACGTGGCCGACAGGTTCCAGTCCGACATGGTCGGAAAGCTCACCGTGATCAGCCAGTTGGCGATCCACTGAGCCGAGGCGGCCACGGACAGCGCGAGTGCCCGGATCTTGTTCGGGAACATCTCGCCCAGCAGCACCCAGACCACCACGCCCCAGGAGAACGCGAAGCAGAGCACGTAGACGTGGGCCGCGACGAGCGCGACCGTCGCCTGGGTGTCGGCCAGGTGCGCGTTGGTGCCCTTGCCGACCCGGTAGGAGAAGGCCCAGGCCGCCATGCCGAGGGTGACCGCCATGCCGGCCGAGCCGACCAGCGCGAGCGGTCTGCGCCCGATGCGGTCGACCAGGACGACGGCGATCACCGTGCCGACGATGTTGACCAGCGAGGTGGAGACGGAGATCAGCAGCGAGTTGCTCGCGTTGATGCCGACGGACTGCCACAGCAGCGACGAGTAGTAGAAGATCACGTTGATGCCGACGAACTGCTGGAACACCGAGGCGCCGATGCCGATCCAGACGATCGTCTGAAGGCCGAAGCGGCCGCCCAGCAGGTCCCGCATCTTCGGCTTGTGCTCGGTGGCCATGACGTGCTGGATCTCGCCGATCCGCGCGTCGACGTCGGTGCCGGGCGCCTCCACGTCGGCGAGGACCTTCTTGGCCCGCGTCAGGTCGCCGGAGGAGATCAGGTAGCGCGGCGACTCCGGGATGGCGAGCGAGAGCAGGCCGTAGAGCAGCGCCGGGACGGTCTCCGCGCCCAGCATCCACTGCCACGCCTGGATGCCGGCCAGGTGGTCGTTCGGGTTGCCGCCGGCGGCCTGGTTCAGGGCGTAGTTGATGAGCTGGGAGATGAAGATGCCGAGGACGATCGCGGCCTGCTGGAACGACGCCAGCCGTCCGCGGACCGCGGGTGGGGCGACCTCCGCGATGTAGGCGGGTGCGACGACGGACGCGATGCCGATGGCGATGCCGCCGATCACGCGCCACACGCCGAGCATCACGATGTTGGGCGGGAACATGGTGCCCAGGCCGCTGGCGAAGAAGAGGATCGCGGCCAGCTGCATCACCTTGATGCGCCCGAAGTGGTCGGCCAGCCAGCCGGCGCCGACGGCGCCGACGGCCGAGCCGAGGAGGGCGGCGGAGACCACGAGCGAGGTCTCGCCGTTGCCGACCTGGAAGTGGTGCTGGATGCCGGTCACCGCACCGTTGATGACGGCGCTGTCGTAGCCGAACAGGAAGCCGCCCATCGCGGCGGCGGCCGCGATGAAGACGACGTGCCCGAGGTTGCCCTCAGCGGAGGCTGTCGAGGAGGCTCTCGTGTTGGACAGGGCTGCTCCCGGGGTGCGCGGCGCGGATGGTCCGTCCGGGCAGCGTAGGCAGCGCGCGCGGCGGTTCCGGCGAGGCACGACCGAATCCGGTACGACAAACACCCGGTCAGCCCCGTGGGGACGCGTGCCGTGACGGAGGGTTACACTCCCGTCGGCCCCGCCGCGTGAGGCCAGGAAACAGGAGTCGCAGGATGTCCGGACGCTCGACCCCCGGTGCGGCCGCGCGCCCCACCCGCCGGGCCGCCCTCGAGCTGTGGATCAACGCGTACCCCTGGTGGCAGGAGCTTCCGGTCATCTGGTTGCTGCTGGTGGCCGCGATGGCCCTCGGAACGGTGGCTGCCGCCCTCGCCCAGGGCGAGGCCGCCGCGCTGCCGCGCAACCTCTTCGACATCCCGACGGCCGCGGCCGTCATGGCGTCGGCCCTGACGGGGGTGCGGCGGTGGAAGCGGCGGTGCGACCGGAAGGAGGACGTCGACTGACGCTGCCTTCGGCGGGAGGTGCCCCTGAGGTGGCCTCAGCGTGCGAGGCGGGTGGCGACGGCGGCGTCGCCGGGGAGGGCGCGCTCGGTGAGGCCCGTGCGGACGCGGGCGGCGAGCTCGTCGTCCTTCTGGAAGTCGTACTTCGCCTTCGCCCGGACCTCTTCGATCCGCAGGCGCAGCAGTCGGATCGAGGAGAGCATACGGCCGAACGGTCCTTCGCCCGGGATGATGGGCTCCGCCTTCGACTCCGGCTGGAAGCGCGCGAACTGGCGGGCGAGCAGCGCGCCCTTCTCCGCCGGGTCGTCGACGACCGTGCCGGCGCCGATCAGCTGCACCGAGCTGTAGTAGCTGGTGGGCACCCCGTGGTCCGGGTCCATGTCGGGCGTGGCGCGCCAGGTGCCCGGGATGAACGCGTAGTCGTCGGTGACGGCGAGGGTCAGCCGCGGGTTCGCCGCGAGAGCCTTCCAGAACGGGTTCGGGCGGGCGAGGTGGAGCACGACCTCGTCGCCGCCCTCGTACAGGAAGTGTGTGGGGACGAGAACCGGCGACGCGCCGTCGGTGCCGTTGACGGCCAGCGTGCCGAAGTCCCGGGCGGCGAGCCACGGACGCCAGGTGTCCTCGTCGGCCTGGTCCCACGGATGAATCAGCATGGAGGTCCTCGTGTTGACGGTGCTGGCGGTCGCGTTTGAACTAGTGCATAATCTGCTTTGTGCTAGGAGATTATCGGATCACGGCCCGTCGTGCCACTGAGATCGCCGCCGAGGTCGAGGGCCTTGTCGCCTCCGGCGCGCTCGCGCCCGGAGCCGCGCTGCCGCCGCTGCGCGACCTCGCGGTCGAGCTCGGCGTCAACCCGAACACCGTCGCGGCCGCCTACCGGCTGCTGCGCGAACGCGGTGTGATCGAGACGGCCGGCCGCCGGGGCAGTCGCGTGCTGCCGCGCCCCGCCCTCACCCCGCGCGACTACGCCGCGCTGGAGATCCCCGTCGGTGTCCGCGACCTCGCCGACGGCAACCCCGACGTCCGCCTGCTGCCCGACCCCGCCGCCGCGCTCGCGGCGGCGGGGCGTGGCACGGCGCCCGGCGCCGGTCGGTACGGGGGGCCGGAGGTCGATCCGGGCCTGCTGGCCGTCGCCCGGCACTCCTTCGCCGGTGACGGCCTGCCCGCCGACGCGATCGGCGTCGCCTCCGGCGCGCTCGACGCGCAGGAGCGGATCTTCCAGTCGTGGCTGCGTCCCGGCGACGCCGTCGCCGTGGAGGACCCGGGTTGGGGGAGTCTGTTCGACCTGCTGCCCGCCCTCGGCCTGAAGCCGCAGCCGGTGCCGGTCGACGACGACGGCATGACCGTCGAGGGCCTGCGCGCGGCGCTGGCCGCAGGTGTCCGCGCGGTGGTGGTGACGGTCCGCGCCCAGAACCCCACCGGCGCGTGCCTCGGTGCGGAGCGCGCCGAGGAGCTGCGCGCGCTGCTGGCCGGGCATCCCGAGGTGCTGCTCGTCGAGGACGACCACGGTCACGGCATCGTCGACCAGCCCTACCGCACGTTGTCCGTGGCTCCGGACGGCGCGGCGACGGTCCGCCGCTGGGCGGTGGTCCGCTCGGTCGCGAAGTCGCTCGGCCCCGATCTGCGGGTCGCCGTCGTGGCGGGGGACCGCGACACGGTCGACCGGGTCCGCGGCCGGCAGCGCCTCGGTGCGGGCTGGGTCAGCCACCTGCTGCAGCGCACGGTGGCGACGCTGTGGGAGGCCTACGAGCCCGCCCCGACGGCGGCGTCGTACCGTGCCCGCCGCGACGCCCTCATCACCGCCCTGGCCCGTCACGGAGTCCCCGCGCACGGCCGCAGCGGCTTGTACGTGTGGATCCCGGTCGCCGACGAGACCTCGGCGGTGGCCGGCCTCCTCCAGCGCGGCTGGGCCGTCTCTCCGGGCGGGCGCTACCGCCTCCATACCAGCCCGGGCCTGCGCCTGACCGTCTCCACCCTGGACCTCCCGGACTGCGAGCCCCTCGCCGCCGACATCGCCACCGTCCTCCGCCGCCGCGCGGGTGCCGCCCGCGGCGTTTAGCCCCGCGCCCCTGGGTGGTGCAACCACAGGTGGGAGCGACAGCAGGCCCTTGTTGCCCGACCGACCGTTCGGTAGTGTGAAAGCACCACGGACCCGGAGGGTGTTGCTGCCATGAGCGGTACCGACAGTGCCGAAGGCGCTCCGCGCCTCTCCGCGCACTTCGACGCGACCATCGCGCACGACCAGCGCATCGAGCCGCGCGACTGGATGCCGGACGGCTACCGCGCCACGCTGGTGCGCCAGATCGCCCAGCACGCGCACAGCGAGATCATCGGCATGCAGCCGGAGGGGGAGTGGATCACCAAGGCCCCGTCCCTGCGCCGCAAGGCGATCCTCTTCGCCAAGGTGCAGGACGAGGCCGGCCACGGGCTCTACCTCTACTCCGCCGCCGAGACACTCGGCATCGACCGGGACGAGCTCACCGAGCGGCTTCTCTCCGGGCGGCAGAAGTACTCCTCGATCTTCAACTACCCCACCCTCAGCTTCGCCGACGTCGGCGTCATCGGGTGGTTCGTCGACGGCGCGGCCATCTGCAACCAGGTGCCGCTCTGCCGCTCCAGCTACGGGCCCTACGCCCGCGCCATGGTGCGGATCTGCAAGGAGGAGTCCTTCCACCAGCGCCAGGGCTACGAGCTGCTGCTGACCATGATGCGCGGCACCGAGGCCCAGCAGGCCCAGGTGCAGGACGCGGTGGACCGCTGGTGGTGGCCCTCGCTGATGATGTTCGGTCCGCCGGACGACGACTCGCCCAACAGCGCGCAGTCCATGGCCTGGAAGATCAAGCGTCACAGCAACGACGAACTGCGGCAGCGCTTCGTCGACATGACGGTGCCGCAGGCCGAGCGCCTGGGCGTCACCCTGCCCGACCCGGAGCTGCGCTGGAACGAGGAGCGTGGTCGGCACGACTTCGGCACCCCGGACTTCAGCGAGCTGATGCGCGTCATCAAGGGCGACGGTCCGTGCAACGCGGAGCGGACGGCGCGCCGCACCAAGGCGCACCAGGACGGCGCCTGGGTCCGCGAGGCCGCCGCGGCGCACGCGGCCAAGCAGCAGGCGCTGCGGGAGCAGACCAAGGAAGGAACGGCGGCATGAGCAGCAGTTGGCCCCTCTACGAGGTGTTCGTGCGCGGCAAGCGCGGCCTCAACCACGTGCACGTGGGTTCGCTGCACGCCGCGGACGAGCGGATGGCGCTGACCAACGCCCGTGACCTGTACACCCGTCGCAACGAGGGCGTCAGCATCTGGGTGGTCCGCTCCGACGCGATCACCGCGTCGACGCCGGACGAGAAGGATCCGTTCTTCTCCCCGAGTGGCGACAAGGTCTACCGCCACCCGACGTTCTACGCCATCCCCGACGACGTCCCGCACATCTAGTAGGAGCCGGTACTTCCATGAGTTCCACGAGCAGCGACGACGACCACGTCTACCTCTCGCTCGCCGAGGGGCACGCCGACGACGCGCGCTGGGCGTTCGGCACCGGCTTCGAGGACCCGCTGCACGGCGTCGACACGACCCTGCCGGCCGGTGTGGACGCCGGGGCGCTGACCGCGCTCTGCCTGGCGCTGGCCGACGACGCGCTGGTCGCGGCCCAGCGGCTGGCCCAGTGGATCACGCTGGCGCCGGAGTTGGAGGAGGAGGTCGCACTCGCCAACATCGGCCTCGACCTGCTCGGCCAGGCCCGTCTGCTCTACGCCCGCGCCGGCCAGGCGGAGGGCGCCGGCCGCGACGAGGACGCGCTCGCGTACTTCCGCGACCCGGCGCAGTTCCGCAACGTCGTGCTCGCGGAGCTGCCGAACGGCGACTTCGCGCACAGCATGGTCAAGCTGCTGCTGCTCTCCAGCTGGCGCCTCGCCCAGCTGACCCGGCTCGCCGAACACCCCGACCCGGTGCTGGCCGCCGTCGCCCGCAAGGGCGTCAGCGAACTGACCTACCACCGCGACCACGCCGCCCAGTGGGCGGTCCGCCTCGGCGACGGGACGGAGGAGTCCGCCCGCAGGATGCGGGACGCGCTCGTCGAACTGTGGCCGCACCGGGCGGAGTTGTACGTGGCCGTGCCCGAGGTGCGGGACGAGGTCGAGGACGTCCTCGCGCAGGTGCTGGACGCCGCGCGGCTGTCGGCGCCCGCCGAGGCGCCGCTCGCGACCGGTCACGGCCGCGACGGACAGCACACCGAGCACCTCGCGGAGCTGCTGGCCGAGTTGCAGAGCGTCGCCCGGGCGGATCCGGAGGCGACGTGGTGAACACGGCCCTGGTGGACGCCTGGTCGCAGGCGGCGGCGACCGCCGCGGCCTCGGCCGTGCTCGACCCCGAGCTGCCCATGCTGACCCTCGTGGACCTCGGCGTGCTGCGCGAGGTCCGGGTCGACGCCGACGGCGGCGTGACCGCCGTGCTCACGCCCACCTACACCGGCTGCCCGGCGCTCGCCGAGATGCGCGCCGACCTCGTCGCCGCGCTGCGGGCGGCAGGCTTCCCCGGCGCCCGCGTCGAGACGCAGCTCAGCCCCCCGTGGAGCACCGACGACATCACCGCCGAGGGGCGCCGCAAGCTCGCCGAGGCCGGTATCGCGCCGCCCGGCGCGGCGCCGAGGCGGACGGCCGGGCCCGTCCCGCTGACGCTCGCCCCGACGCGGGCCGCCGTCGTCCCGTGCCCGCACTGCGGCTCCGCGGACACCGAGGAGACCAGCCGTTTCGGCGCCACCGCCTGCAAGGCGCTGCGCCGCTGTCGCGCCTGCCGCGAACCCTTCGAGCAGGTCAAGGAGATCTAGTGCTGCGCACCAGCTTCCATCCGCTGACGGTCGCCGCCGTGGAGCCGCTGTGCGACGACGCCGTGGCCATCAGCTTCGACGTGCCGGACGAGCTCGCGGAGCGCTATGCCTTCCGCGCGGGCCAGTCCCTCACGCTGCGCCGGGTGATCGACGGCCGCGACGAGCGGCGCTCGTACTCGCTGTGCGCGCCCGAGGGCGGTCCGCTGCGCATCGGCGTCCGTGAGGTGCCCGGCGGCCTCTTCTCCTCCTGGCTGGTCCGCGACCTGAAGCCCGGTGACGTCGTGGAGACGCTCCCGCCGCTCGGCTCCTTCGTCCCCGACCTCTCCGCCCCGGCTCACCACGCCCTGATCGGCGCCGGTTCGGGCATCACGCCGCTGCTGTCCATCGCGGCGACGGCCCTGGCCGACCCCAAGGCGCGCGTCACCCTGCTCTACGGCAACCGCCGCAGCGACTCGGTCATGTTCGTCGACGAGCTGGCGGACCTCAAGGACCGCTACCCGGAGCGGTTCCACCTCGTGCACGTCCTCTCCCGCGAGCCGCGCGAGAGCGAGCTGCTGAGCTGCCGGCTCGACGCGGAGCATCTGCGCGCGGTGCTGACCGGCCTGGTGGACGTGGCGGGCGTGGACCACTGGTGGCTCTGCGGCCCGCTGGGCATGACGGAGGACGCCCGAGCGGTGCTTGACGCCTTCGGGGTTCCGGCCGTGCGGGTGCACCGCGAGCTCTTCTACGCCGAGGACGAGGAGCCGCCCGCGCCGGTCGCGCACGAGGATGCGGGCGTCGACGGCCCCAGCGCCCAGGTCGAGCTGACGCTCGACGGCCGCGTCACCACCCTCGCCATGCCGCTGACCGGCACCACGGTCCTCGACGCGGCCCAGCGCTCCCGCCCGGACCTGCCCTTCGCCTGCAAGGGTGGCGTCTGCGGTACCTGCCGCGCGCTGCTGTGCGAGGGCGAGGTGCGGATGCGCCGGAACTTCGCGCTGGAGGAGTCCGAGATCGAGGCCGGCTACGTCCTCACCTGCCAGGCGGAACCGGTGAGCGAGAAGGTCGTCCTCGACTTCGACAGCTGACCCTTCGCTCCCGCAGGCAGTCGCACCACCTGGGGGCGCGGGGCTCTGCCGCTGTGCGGCTCCTCCCAGAGCCTTCGGCCGGGAGGCGCCTCGAGGTGCCCCCTGCGTGGGCGCGACAAGCCACCCACATGCGGACGGTCCTCGCTGGGCAGGGCCGTCCGCATGCCGGTGGTTGCTCGTGCCCGCAGTTGATCAAGCAGAGCCCCGCGCACCACAACCGTGCAACCGCGGGTCTGCGGCGTCAGCCGCTCTTGCGGCGGAAGTTCTTCTGGCCGCCCGACTTGGCGTGGGTGCCGTGGATCTTGGACGGGTCGCCGCCACGGGCGCCGCCCGCGTCGGCCTGGGGGCCGCGCTTGCGGGCCAGCGCCTCGCGGAACTTCCGCTTGACGTCGTCCTCGGGGCCGGTGTGCTCGGCGTCGACCGGGCCCTGACCGGTGGTGTTTTCGGGGGTCGCGGCGGGGTCCGACATGGGTGCCTCCAGAGAGAAGAGCTGCACCCGACAGTCTGTCATGCCGCGGCTGACCTCGCGATCAGCATTTCCCCGGGGCGTCCGCCGCGTCCAGCCGGTCCGTCAGGCGGCCCAGGAGGCCGCGCAGTTGGCGCAGCTCGTCGGCGTCGAGGCCGGCCCGTGCGGCGACCTCCGCCGGGACCAGGGCGGCCCGCTCGCGCAGGGCCGTGCCCGCGGAAGTCGGGCTGACCAGGACGGAGCGCTCGTCGAGCGGGCTGCGCTCGCGCACCACCAGGCCCGCCGCCTCCAGCCGCTTCAGCAGCGGCGAGAGCGTGCCGGAGTCCAGCCGGAGCAGCTCCCCGAGGCGCTTGACCGTCAGCTCACCGTGCTCCCAGAGGGCCATCATCGCGAGGTACTGGGGATAGGTGAGGTTCAGGTCCCTGAGCGCGTCGCGGTAGATCGCGCCGAAGGCGCGGGTCGCGTTGTTCAAGGCGAAGCAGACCTGGTGCTCCAGGCGGAGCAGGTTCTCGGCGTCGACGGTCATGCAGGCAAGTCTACTATTGAGTTGTGCGCAATTGAATTGTGTGCTCTTATATTGCCTGAGCTTGAAGGCCGACATCCACGGAACGAGACGAGGGACCTCACCCATGAACGCCCTGTACACCGCCGTCGCCACCGCCAACGGCCGCGAGGGCCGCGCCGTCAGCTCCGACGGCATCCTCGACCTGGCCCTGGCCATGCCGCCGGCGCTCGGCGGCAACGGCGCCGGCACCAACCCCGAGCAGCTCTTCGCGGCCGGCTACGCCGCCTGCTTCGCCAGCGCCCTCGGCGCCGTCGGGCGACTGGCCAAGGTCGACACCAGCGAGGCGTCGGTCACCGCCGAGGTGACCATCGGCGCCGTCGGCGACGGCACGTACGGGCTCGCCGTGATCCTGCGCGTCGAGCTGCCGGACTCCCTCCAGAACGAGACCGGGCACGGCCTGGTCGAGCGGGCGCACGAGGTCTGCCCCTACTCCAACGCGACCCGCGGCAACATCGAGGTGCAGCTCGTCGTCGAGTAGTCGCGACAGGCGGCGCAACAGGTAGGTCGTGCAGCGCTGATCAGCGGTCGGTGCGCATGTAGGGTGGGGCCCGCAGTCTTGCGGGCCCCCGCGCGTTCGGGCGCGGGCGTTCCGCCCGTCTCGAGGGAAACGGCCCCGATGAACATCGCGTACATCCCCAGCCCTTCACAGGGTGTCTGGCACCTGGGCCCTGTGCCGATCCGCGCGTACGCGCTGTGCATCCTCGCGGGCATCGCCGCCGCGATCTGGCTGACCCGCAAGCGCTGGATCAAGCTCGGCGGCAACCCGGAGGACGTCTTCGACGTCTCGCTGTGGGCCGTGCCCTTCGGGATCGTGGGTGGCCGGCTCTACCACGTGATCACCGACCCGGAGCTGTACTTCAAGGCCGGTGAGCAGCCCATCCGCGCCCTGTACATCTGGGACGGCGGCCTCGGCATCTGGGGCGCGGTCGCGCTCGGCGCCGTCGGCGCCTGGATCGGCTGCCGCCGCAAGGGCATCCCCCTCAGCGGCTTCGCCGACGCGCTGGCGCCCGGCCTGATCCTGGCCCAGGCGATCGGCCGCTGGGGCAACTGGTTCAACCAGGAACTCTACGGCAACCCCACCAACCTGCCGTGGGGCCTGAAGATCGACAAGATCAACGCGGACGGCACCTCCGTCCACGGAGTCTTCCAGCCGACCTTCCTGTACGAGTCGCTGTGGGACCTGGCCATCGTCTTCGTGCTGCTCTACGCGGACCGCCGCTGGAAGCTGCACAACGGTCGCCTCTTCGCGCTCTACGTCTCCGGCTACACCCTCGGCCGCTTCTGGACCGAGGCGCTGCGCAGCGACCACGCCAACCGCTTCCTCGGTATGCGGCTCAACGACTGGACCGCGATCCTCCTCTTCGTGGCCGGCCTGGTCTTCCTCTTCGCGACCCGCAACAAGCCGATCCCGGAGAACCCGATCGGCGCCTCGCGGATCAACCCGCCCGCGGACGAGCCGACGGGTGCGGCGGCGGAGACCGGCACGTCGGACCAGGACCTGGACCTGGTCGAGGACCGGGACGCGGCAGGCGACGAGGCGGGCGACGAGGCACGGGACGAGAACGGCGGGCCGTCCGAGGCGAACGGGTCGGCCGGGGCGGGGCCCCGACAGCACGCCTGACCCACAGCGGACCCATCGGTTCCGGCGCTCAGCTGGGTAGCATGCCCACAGAGCCGATCAACCGGCTCCGCCGGTGTCCGGCCGGTGAGTTGGGGAGCGAAGCCGTGGGAGCGACGTGTCTGTGACAGCGGTGCTGTCGGTGGTGTTCGCGGTCTGCGCCGCGATCAGCAACGCCCTGGGCACCGTGCTGCAACGGCGGGCGGCCCTGACCGTGCCGCGTTCCCAGGGGTTCCGGCTGGGCCTGATGTGGGACCTGCTGCGCACGCCCGTGTGGCTGTTCGGGATACTCGGCGTCGTCTTCGCCGCCGCGTTCCAGGGCCTGGCCCTGGCCACCGGTCCCCTCGCCGTCGTCCAGCCGATCTTCGTGCTGGAGCTGCCGGCCGCGCTGATGATCGGCGGGATGGTCTTCCGCCGCCGTCTGCCCTCGCTCGCCTGGCTCTGGGTGGCCTGCCTGGTGGTCGGCCTGGGCCTCGCGCTCGGCGCGGCCGCGCCGAGCGGGGGATCGCTGCAACCCGCCGTCGGCCTGTGGGTGCTGGCCCTGGCCAGCTGCGGCGGCGCCATGGTCGTCCTCTGCCTCGCCGCGCTGCGCCGCCCGGTGGGCGGCGCCCGCGCCGTCTGCCTCGGCCTCGCGGCGGCCATCGGCTACGCGCTCACCGCCGCACTGATGAAGTCGGCCACGGACACCCTGGACCACCAGGGCGTCGCCGCGTTCTTCACCGCCTGGCAGACGTACGGCTTCGCCGCCGTGGGGGTCTGCGCGCTGTTCCTGCTGGAGAACGCGATGCAGGCCGGGCCACTGGTGGCCTCGCAGCCCGCACTGACCCTCGGCGACGCGCTGGTCAGCCTGTCGCTGGGCGTCACCCTCTACAACGAGACGGTGCGGGTCGGCTGGTGGCTGGTGCCGGAGGTGATCGGCGTCCTGCTGGTGGCGCTCGGCGCGGTCGGGCTCTCCAGGCTCCAGATGAAGAAGCCGCTGGAGGGCGAGACACCGGCCCGCCTGGACGGGCAGGCGCCGACGGACGGTGCGGCGACGCCGCGCACCGCCGCGCCCAACGGCCCGGACGAGGGCGGGCCGGGCGAGTCCGACGGCGCTCGTGAGAACGGCAACGTCGGAGCGGGCTAGGCGGGCGAGGGCAGCCGCCGGCTGGGGCGGGACTGCGCGAGTGAGGGCCTGGGCCGGGGAGCGGACGCGCCCGCCCGCCGAGACGGGCGGCCGGGACGGCGATGGCTTCTGGGACTGAGGCGAGAGAGCACGCGCGACGCACGGCACCATGACCGTGGGAGCCGGCGCGGGCGGTGCCGCCGCCGAACGGGTGACAAGCGTCGCGTCGCGTCACCGGTCTCGCCTGGGGGCCGCCTAGCGTCCCGTGCGTGGGGAACAGGGGCAGGACGTCGCGATCGGGATCGGCCGGGGGTCCGGTGGGCCCGCCGGGCGCGTCCGGGGCCGGGGGCGGCCGCAGGGTCGAGCCGTCCGTCACCTGGCGCGGGCTCAAGCGCTACGCCGCCGCTACGTGCGGCCGCCGGTCGCCGACACCGTCCTGGCCGCCGACGAGGCGGGTCAGGAGTGGACTCGGCGACATCGCCGCGCTCCTCTGCTCCGTCGGCGTCGAACTGCTCCGCGCGGGCGGTCGCACCGCCGACGTCGCGGGCGAGCTCCGCGACATCGCCGCGCGCTACGGCATGCAGGCGCGCAGCTTCGTCGTCCCGACGGGGCTGTTCGTCCGCGTCGGCGCGGGGCCGCAGGGCGTCGGCGGAGAGCTGGACTTCGCCCCCGTCGACGGACCGGACCTGCGGCTGGACCAGGTCGAGGCGCTGCTCGGCCTGACCGCCCGGATGCGCGCCGAGCGCGTCCCCTTCGAGGAGGCGACGCGGGCGCTGCGCACGCTGCGGGACATGCCGGAACGGTTCAGCCCGGCCGCCGTCTTCTCCGGCTACGCGCTGCTGACCGTCGGCCTCGGCGTGATCCTGCACGCCACCGTGCCGGCGGCGAGGCGCGGGCCGAGGAGGGTTGAGGGCCGCCGCGCGTCGGGGTGCAGGTAGCGGTCCACCGCGACGGCGGCGGCGCGTCCCGCACGGTTCGCGCCGATCGTGCTGGCGGAGGGGCCGTAGCCGACCAGATGGATCCGCGGGTCGCGAGCCGCCTGCGTGCCGTCCATCCGGATGCCTCCGCCCGTCTCGCGCAGTCCGAGCGGCGCGAGGTGCCCGACGGCCGCGCGGAAGCCGGTGGCCCAGACGATCGCGTCGACCCGCTCCTCCTGCCCGTCGGCCCAGACCACGCCCGTCTCGGTGATCCGCGCGAACATCGGCAGCCGGTGCAGCGCGTCCAGCTCACGGGCGCGCAGCAACGCGGGGGAGGGCGGGAGTCCCGTCACCGAGACCACACTGGCCGGCGGCAGACCCGCCCGCACCCGCTGCTCCACCATCGCTACGGCGGCGCGCCCGAGCTCCTCGGGGACGAAGCGCTCCTCGCGGAAGACGGGCGGCCGTCGCGTCACCCAGAGTGTCCGGGCCACGGCTGCGGTCTCCGCGAGGATCTGGATCGCCGAGGCGCCGCCTCCGACGACCAGCACCGTCCGGCCCCGGAACTCGGCCGGCCCCTGATAGGCGGAGCTGTGCAGCATCCGGCCCCGGAACCGCTCGGCGCCGGGGTAGCGGGGCACGAACGGGCGGGTCCAGGTGCCGGTCGCGTTCACCAGCGCGCGGGTCGCGTAGGTGCCCCGGTCGGTCGCGACCAGCAGGCGCGCTCGCGGGTCGGCGGACACCGGGCGGACGGAGGTGACGGTGACGGGCCTCAGGACGGGGAGCTCGTTGTCCCGCTCGTAGGCGGCGAAGTAGTCCGGCAGCACGTCCCGCGCGGGGCGCTCGGGAGCGAGCGGCGGCAGGGGCGCGTCCGGCAGCTCGTGGAAGCCGTGGACCATCGCCATCGTGAGTGTCGGCGGCCGGTGCTGCCAGGCGCCTCCCGGCGCGGAGTCGCCGTCCAGCACCACGAAGTCGTCGAAAGGCCGCAGGCCGCGCCGACGCAGATGGTAGGCGGCGGCCAGGCCCGCCTGGCCCGCGCCGACGACGACCGCCTGCAGGGTGGTTGCGCTCTCAACAGTCACGCACGTGAAACACCTGCGGTGGGCCGGGGCTTCCCGGGGCCGGGCCGCCGGGACCTTGGACCGTCGGAGAGGGGTCGTTCGGCGGGCGGGACCGCGGGCCCGGCCACCCAGGATGGGGATCATGCGAACCATCCCCCGAAAGCTGCTCGTCGCCGGTCTCGTGGCGGCCGCGCTCGCCGCGCTGGCCGCCTGCGGCTCCGAGCAGGACGCCGCGGACGCGCCCCCCGCGTCGACGGCCCCCGCCACGACCCCTCCGGCGGCGAACACGCCCACCCCCAGCACCCCCACGCCCGCTGCGCCCACGCCGGAGAAGGGCACCCCGACGCCCCCGCGCGACGCCGCGGAGCGCGGCCGCGACATCGGCCGCGACGCGGAACGCCGTGGCCGCGACACGGGCGAGCAGTGGCGCCAGTACGGCGAGAGCTGGCGCCGCTGAGGCGCCCCCGGGGGGGGGCGCCAGGCTCTGCCGATCCGCGGCTCCGCCGCGGGGCGGGACAATCCCCCAGCCTTCGGCCGGGAGGTATTCCGAGGCGCCCCCTTCCACGTCGGTAGAGCCCCGAACGCGCAGGGCCGTCCGCTCATCAGTGGTGTCTCGCGCCCCGCGGCGGAGCCGCTGATCAGCAGAGCCCCGCGCCCCTGAGGTGAGTGCGACTGGGCGTGGCGGTTCGGCGGACGCGCCCACGGGTGAGAGCGTGGGCAACTGCGACAAACAGGGAGGAAAAGCATGTCTTCGACCGCGGAGCAGGAGCGGATTCCCGACGTCATCGTCGTCGGAGTCGACGGCTCGCCGCACGCCGCCGAGGCGCTGCGCGCAGCCGTCCGTCAGGCGGAGCTCACCGACAGCCTGGTGCACGCCGTCCTGGCGTGGGAGTGGCCGAGCATCTTCTCGGTGCCCGAGCCCCCGCCCGGCCAGGAGGGCAGGACCTTCGAGGAGCAGGCCGAGCACCGCCTCGCCGCCGCGGTCGCCGAGGTCGCGCCCGGGCCGCAGCCGCGGATCCGGCGACGGGTGGTGCAGGGGAGCCCCACCCAGGTGCTGCTGGACGCCGCACAGGACGCGCAACTGCTCGTCGTCGGCAACCGCGGCTACGGCGGGTTCAAGGGGATCATGCTGGGTTCGGTGAGCCAGCACCTGGCGCAGTACGCGCCCTGCTCGGTGCTGATCGTCCGGGCCGGCCAGGACCGCTGATCAGGCCTGACCGGTCTCGAAACGGCGCACGTGGCCGTCGTGGACGTCGAAGTGCCAGACGGTGCTCATCTCGCCCCAGGTGTCGTTGCGGAACCTGGCCAGCAGGGTGTGCCCGCCGTCGGACTCCTTCTGGACGTCCATGCGGCCGCCCGCGTCGAAGATCTCGCGGTCGATCCACTCCTGCAGGTTCCGCTCCGAGCCGTCGTCGGTCATCGTCGCGTCGGCGGTGAGCAGGCCCACGAAGGCGTCGCGGTCGTGGCCGTTGATCGCCTCGACAAGGCTGCGGACCACGGGGTCGGAGAGTTTCGCGGTGGCGATGGTCATGCCCTCCAGCGAACACCCGCCGTGCGGAGGCCGCAGTGTGCGTGCGGCCGTTCAGGGCACTGCCGGTGCGTCGCCCCCGCCGACGAGGCGCAGCGCCTCCGCCACGATGCCGTCGAGGTCGTCCCGGTGCGCGCCGCGCCAGTAGGCCTGGCCGCAGGCGGTGCACAGGGCGAAGGTGTCGTAGGAGCGCTCGGTGCCGGCGCGCAGTTGCGGGCGGACCTCCTCCAGCGTGGCCGGGCGCAGCTCGCCGTTGCAGGCGGTGCAGCGGGTCCACGGCGCCAGCGGGGGAGCGAACCGCTCCAGGACGTCGGTGAGCTGCTCCTCGGGGCGGTGACTGTAGACGTACGCGCCCGCCCACAGCTCGCGGCGGTGCAGCAACCCCCGGTCGCGTGAGAGCATCACGCGCTGCTCCCGCGCCGACTGCGCGGCCAGCGCGGCGTCGCCGATGTCGAGGCGCTCGTAGGCGGCGTCCACGCCGAGCAGCCGCAGGCGCCGGGCGAGGGTGCCGAGATGGACGTCGAGCAGGAACCGGGCCGGGCCGGGCAGGGGCTGCGGCCGGACGACGGGGGAGACGTGGACCCGCTCGCCCGCGGCGGGCACGTGGCCGACCGCGCACGGCAGGCCGTCGAGCGTCAGCGCGCCGACCTCGGTGAGCGGCACACCGAGGGACTCGACGACGTGGCCCAGCGTGGACGAGCCGTCGGTGCGCACGCGGGCGCCCTCCGCGGCCCGGCGCGGTGCCGAGACGAAGACGTGCAGCTCGGGGGCGAAACTGATGATGATCTCCGGTCCGTCCACGCGGCCAGCATGGCACCGCCGCCGTGATCGACGCCAGCGCCTTTTGCCCGGATCCCCGAGGACGGGCCCGCTTGTCGGTGGCGGTGGCTAGCGTGGTCCCCATGCGAGCAGACAGCACCTTCTCCGTCGTCAGCATGACGCCCGTTTCCGCCGGTGAGCTCACGGGCAAGGTCACCACGGCCCTGGCCACCGGTGTCTCCACCATGGAGAAGCACTACGCGGGCGCCGTCGAGGGCCACTCCGAGACCCTCTTCACCGCCGCCTACGACGTGGCGCGCGGCATCGGCACGTACCTGGCCATGGAGTCCTTCGAGGGCACGGTGGACGGCCGCTCCGGCACGTTCAACTTCGCGCACTCGGCGTCGACGACGGGCGCGGACCGGCGCGACGAGTTCTTCGTGCTCGTGCCCGGCAGCGGTACCGGGGAGCTGGAGGGCATAACCGGCATCGGTGGGCTCTCCGTGGACGCCGACGGCACCCACCGGTTCTGGCTGGACTACACGCTGGGCTGATCCACGGGCGGGGCTGATCCTGCCCCTCCGCTCTAAAGGCCGGGCTGATCCTGCCCGTCCGCCTTCTCGTGCATCTCGAACCAGACGAGCTTGCCCTCGCCGCTGGGGCGCACGCCCCAGCTGTCGGCGAGCAGGTCCAGCAGGACCAGGCCGCGTCCGGAGGAGGCCATCTCGCCGGGGGACCGGCGGTGCGGCAGCTCGTCGCTGCCGTCCGAGACCTCGATGCGCAGCCGGCGTTCGCCGGGCGGGCCGGACAGCTCGGCGACCAGCGCGCCCTCCTGGTCGGTGTGCAGCAGCACGTTGGTCAGCAGCTCGGAGACGAGCAGCACGGCGGCGTCGGCCGCGTCGGGGCTGTTCCAGTCCTGAAGGATCGCGCGCAGCTCGCGGCGCGCGGCGCCGACGCGGGCGGGCTGCCCCTGACCGACGGTCAGCACGAGCCGGCGCCCGACGGGCTTGGGCGCGCCGTCGATCGGGTCGCGGCGGAGCAGCAGCAGGGCGATGTCGTCCTCGCGGCGGTCCGCGAGGCGGCCCGCCCCGTGATGGGAGCTCGGGCCGTGCACGGCGCGGATCAGGGCGTCCGCCATGCCCTCCAGGTCCCCCGCGGGGCCCGGCGCCATGACGTCGCGGACGCGTACCCAGCCGCTGAACATGTCGTGCCCGCCGGTCTCGATCAGACCGTCGGTGCACACCATGAGTACCTCGCCGACCTGCAGTTCCACCTCGGTGACGGGGTAGTCCTCGCCCTCGGGGGCCAGGCCCAGCGGCAGGCCGCCGTCGACGTGGCGGATCACCGTCGTCCCGTCCGGCATCCGCAGCACCGGGTGCGGGTGGCCCGCGCGGGCGATCTCCAGACGGCCGCGGGCCGGGTCGGCCTCGATGTAGAGGCAGGTGGCGAACCGGTCCTCGTCGACACTGGCGAGGAAGCGGGAGGCGCGGGAGAGGACGGCGTCGGGCCGGTGGCCCTCGACGGCGTAGGCGTGGACGGCGGTCCGCAGCCGGGACATCACCCCGGCGGCGTGCACGTCGTGGCCCTGCACATCACCGACCACGAACGCGATCCGGCCGCCCGGCAGGTCGATGACGTCGTACCAGTCGCCGCCGACCAGCAGCCCGCCGCCGGTGGGGACGTAGCGGGCGGTCACGGTCAGCCCGTCGATCTCACGCGCGGAGTCGCCCATGCTGCGCCGCAGACCTCGGGAGAGGGCGCGCTCGGCCTCGTTGGTGTGGGCACGCTCCAGCGCCTGGGAGAGCATCCGGGCCACGGTCGAGAGCACGGCCCGCTCGTCGGGGGTGAACGCCACCGGCGTCTCGAATGCCGCCAGCCAGGCGCCCGTCGTGCGGCCCGCCGTCACCAGCGGGAGGAAGGCCCAGGACGTCCGGTGGAATCCGGCCGCCAGCGGCCAGGTCGCGGGGAAGCGCCGCTGGTACTCGGCGGGGGAGGAGAGGTAGATCGGCCGTCCGGTGCGGACGACCTGTGCCGCCGGGTACTCGGTGTCCAGCGGCATCTCGAACGGTGTGGCCTGCGCCGAGGTGTGGCCGTGCTGGCCGACCACGGTGAGCAGGGTGCCGCTGACGCCGAAGACGGCCTGTCCGTCGGGGGAGAAGCCCGGCATGGCCAGGGTCGCGGCGACCCGCAGCACCTCGCTGGTCGTGCCGGCCTCGGCCAGTGCGCGTCCCGCGTCCAGCAGGAAGGCCTCGCGCGAGCGGCGCAGGTCGGCGGCGGGGAGCAACGGCGCGGCCGAGGGGAGTGTGTTGAGCTCGCTGATCTGGCGATGTTCGCGCTCCCGCTCGTCGGCGAGCGCGGTGGGGCCCTGCTGCGGCGTGGAGATGACGGAGGGCCGGCCCGGTTGCGGCCGGTCGGCGGTGTCGGTGTGGGGCGCGCGGGCGTCGGTGGCCGCGGTGGGGAGTGCCGGTGGGACGACCCGGCCGCCGCCGAGGAGAGGGGAGAAGCCGGGCGCGGCGCTGGCGTCGGTGCCGCAGTAGCGGGAGTGCCCGTCCAGGACGGTCCCCTGGAGGGTGAACGGGGTGCCCGCGGGGCCGGGGGATATCTGCAGGTGCAGTTCGCGCAGCAGGCGCCCCTCGGGGGAGACCAGGCGTACCCGCACGTCGTCCGGGCGCTGCTCGCTCGCGATCAGCTGGGCCATTTCGCTGAGGCGGACGAAGTCCTCGCCGTGCAGGCGGGCCCGGATGGTCGCGGCGGTCGGCATCGGCCCTTCGGGCGGCAGCCCGAGCAGTTCGCGGGTGCGCGCGTCGGCCTCGACCACTCCCTCGGTGCGGTTCCACCGCCACACCCCGATGCCGACGGAGGCGACGACCGCGGCGGTCAGCTCGGCGTTGGCGGTGGCGGCGGTGGGGCGCGCGACCGGGTGCGCGACCGGGTCTGATGCGCTCGCCATCGGCAGGCCCCTTCGACTACGGATTTATGCGCTTACCTTACGACTCGGTAGCCCCTCGGGTCGCGGCGACCACAGCGATCTTCGAGGGAATTTTGCCTCAGAGGCAAGAAGGTTGTCTCCGGGGCCGGAAGGGTGTCCACTGGAGCCATGGACGACAGAGCTCCGGGCGACCCGGAGATCGATCTGCGGTCCGAGGACCTCCCCGGACTCGGAGCCCGCCTGCGCGAGCGCCGCCTGCGCAGCGGGCTGACGCTGGAGACCGCCGCCGCGCGTGTCGGTCTCTCCCCGGCCCACCTCTCCCGGCTGGAGACCGCCAAGCGGCAGCCCTCCCTGCCGGTGCTGCTGGGTCTCTCCCGAGCTTACGCCGTCCCCCTCGACGTTCTGCTCGGGGAGGCACCCTCCACGGCCGCCGCAGTGACGCGCGGCGGCAGCGCGGAGCCCAGCGTGGCGGGCGGCTGGACCTACCGCCCGGCGGGCGCGCCCGGCCGCGCGATGCAGGCCCTGCGCGTGCACGTGCCGCCCGGTACCCAGGACGCGGTCGTCCGGGTCCACCCGGGTGAGGAGTGGCTCTACGTCCTGAGCGGCCGCCTGCTGCTCACCCTCGACCGCGAACGACACCTGCTGGAGCCGGGCGACTCCGCCCACTTCGACTCCATGCGCCCGCACCGCCTGGTGGCGGACACGCCGTCAGGAACCGACCTGCTCTTCCTGCACACGCTGCTGCAGAGCCCGACCTCGGAGTTGTGCCTTGGCTGACCACCTCGTCGACCACATCGCGGACCACATCCCCTTCCGCGGAACCATGCACGCCGCCGACGTCCCCGGCGTCGAGGACGGCGCGGAGACCACGGCGCGCCGCGTGAACGTCCGGGTCTTCATCTACGTGATCGGACTGCACCTCTTCGGCGCCTTCGTCATGCTGCTCTTCTACACCGGCTCGCACCGGGGCTGAGGCCCTGGCGGCCGGCCCGCTCAGGGCAGCCGGGCGGCGAGCTCCGCGGAGGTCTGCGGGGTGGAGAACATCGGGAAGTCGTAGGTGATGGCGTTCTCGTGCTCCTCCTTGGAGACCGCCGCCATGCAGTCCGTCAGGGTGACGACCCGGTAGCCGTTCTCGTAGCCGGTCCGCATCGTCGACTCGACGCAGCAGTTGGTGAGGAACCCCGCGATCACCAGTGTGGTGATGCCCTTGCTGCGCAGGATGAAGTCGAGGTTGGTGCTGGCGAAGGTGTCCAGGCCGCGCTTGCCCTCCACCACGATGTCGCCCGGCCGCGGGGCGAGCGCGTCGGCGATCTCCGCACCCCAGGTGCCCTTGACGAAGGCGTTGCCGTCGACGACGCCCTTGAGGATGCCGTAGGGGTGCCGGGTGATCTCGTGGTAGCCCGGCGCGAAGGAGATCGGGGCGTGGACGATCGTCACCCCAGCGGCGCGGGCGGAGTCGACCAGGGCACGGGTGTTGTCGAGCATGCCCGTGGCCTCCATGACCGGGCGCACGGCCTCGTGCAGCACCCCGCCCTCGGAGACGAACTCGTTCTGGAACTCGATCAGGAGCAGTGCGGTGGTGGCCGGTTCGAGAGTCGTCATGGCCTCCACTCAAGCACGCGCGGCGGGCGGTGACGAGACCGCTTGCGGGTGATCCGCCGGCCGCTGCTCGGGGCTCCGCTGAGGGCCCCGCTGCTGAGGGAGGTGGGCGTCCACGCGGCGGCGCACCAGGACGGCGAGACGGTCGTGCTCGCGCGCCAGGCGGCGGGTCTCCGCGTCCAGTGTGACGACGCACGCCTCGGCGGCGTCCACGCGCGCCTGGAGCGCGCGGAGCGCGTCCGCCGACACCTGCGCACGGCGGCGCAGCACCCAACCGGTCATGGCGGCACCGATCACGACGACGCCCACAAAAGCCCACATGTCTTGATCTTGTTGGCTGGGCTGACGGGTGAACAGGGCGCGGATACTCAGAAGGGGTTGGGTAATCGCGCGTAAGTAGCAGGGGCGAACTCCCGTTCACGGGTGGCGCCCGCCGTTCGGGCGATTCGGCCGGGACACGGCGGCCGGGCTCACCTCGCACGGCACCCCCGGTCCGAGCATGGTCGCGGGGCTGCCGCGCGCACCGAGCTGCGGAGGGTCCCGCGGACACCGAAAAGAGGACGCTGCATGCGGAGAACCGTCAGGCTCGCTGCCGCGATCACCACGGCCGCCGTGGCACTCGTCGGACCGGCGCTCGTCGCCGGCCCCGCCGCCCAGGCGGCGACCCCGGACCGGCCGCACGACCGGTCGGTGAAGGTCGCCATGACCAACGCGGGCTTCACCCTCCCCAAGGAGGTCCGGGCCGGCTTCGTGACCTTCGACGTCAGCACGAAGGACGCCACCGGGCACGACCTTCAGGGCGTGCAGCTCCACAAGGGTGTGACCCGGGCGAAGCTCGTCGCCGACATCCGTGAGGCGCTCAACCCCGACCCGAAGAAGGCCGCCGCCGGCATCCGGCACGTCCAGCGCGACGCGACGCTGGTGGGCGGGGCCGCCGTCGAGCCCAGCACCGATGTCGAGGACACCATCCCGCTCTGCCAGGGCACCTACTGGTTCTTCGACTTCGGCCAGTTCTTCGTCCCGAACGCGCCGCCGCCGGTCTTCCACCGCCTCGACGTCAAGGGCCCGTTCCACGACCGGACGCCCCACTTCGACGCCGTGATCGACCAGGTGGACACCAAGGCCGGCCCGCGCTTCGTCGCGCCGGACCGGCTCAGGGACGGTGCCACCTACCTGGTGCACAACAAGGCCCCCGAGATCCACGAGCTGATGTTCCAGCGGGTCAACCCCGGGACGACCGACCACGACCTCACGGTCTTCCTGACCACCGGCAAGGGCAAGAACCCCTTCGCGGAGGCGGTGTCCCGGGGAGCGTCGGCCCAGTCGCCCGGCCGCTTCCAGCTGCTCAGGTTCCACCCGAAGAAGGGCCACTACGCGTTGCTCTGCTTCATCCCGGACGACCAGTCCGGCATCCCGCACGCCATCCTCGGCATGCACAAGGTCGTCCGCCTCGGCTGACGGCTCCTATCCGGTCGCGCGGGGGTGGCTCGGCTCGTAGAGAGCCAGGTCGCCCCCGCCCGGCAGGCGCAGGCCGGTCAGCAGTCCCCAGGCGAGCTGCTCCACCGGGCGGGTGAACTCCACGCCCTTGGCCTGCAGCTCGGCCATCGTCCCCATCAGGTCGTCGCACATGAGCATCAGCTCGTGCGAGTGGACCGAGGAGGCGGGGTGGAAGGCGATCTCCGCCGGTGGGGCCTGGAAGATCAGCCAGCCGCGGCCCGCGTCCACGTGGGGCAGGCCGAGCACGTCGCGGAAGAAGGCCCGGTCGGCCTCCGCGTCGCTGGTGTAGACGACCACATGCGCACCATTGATCACGTTTCGACGCTACGGCGCTCCGGTCCCGGTGGCAATCCCGGCGGCGCGGGAGACGGACAACTGGACGGTGGCACCGCGCTGGAGCGACGTCCCGGCGGCGGGCGACTGGGTGCAGACCGTCCGCGGCGCCTCCTTCGTCCCGGTACAGGACCCCACCGAGAGGTGCCCGAGACGCAGGCCGAGCGTCGCCAGCTCGTGCCGGGCGTGGGCGAGGCCCTGACCGGTCAGGTCCGGCAGCGCGTGCGACGCCCCGGCGGACGCGGCCGCCCCCGTGCCGAACGCGAGCCAGCCACCCCCGGCCACGACGACGGCCACCGCTGCGCCCACCACCACGGCCCGCCGCCGCCGACGGGGCGGCTCCCGTCGCCGCGAGGTGGCTCCGCTCCCGCCCCTAGCCGCACTGTCCGGAGTCGCAATGTCCGCGGGCGCGGGGCTCTGCCGATCTGCGGCTTCGCCGCGGGGCGCGACAAGCCACCCAGAACGGTCAGATCCCGAGAAGGAAGGGCCATCCGCTGTGGTGGGTTGCTCGCGCAGTTCCTCGCGCCCCTGGCGGGGCGTTACGGCCTGCCCCAGCGGGACTGTCGGCGAGGAGCCGGCGGCCAGCTCGGCGGCGACCGACCGGACCGCCACCGCCATCGTCGCGGCGTCCGGGTAGCGGTCCGCGGGGTCGCGGGAGAGGGTGCGCAGCACCAGGGCGTCCACCGAGGCAGGCAGGGAGGGCGCCAGCAGGGACGGCGGGTCGGGATCCTCCCGCAGACGGCGCATCACGGTGTTCAGTGGCGTGTCCGCCGTCAGCGGGAGCACGCCGGTCAGCAGTTCGTGCAGCAGGCAGCCCACCGCGTACAGGTCGCTGCGGGCGTCGGCCGCCTCGCCACGGGCCTGCTCGGGGGAGAGGTAGTCGGCGGTCCCGATGACCATGCCCGCCGCCGTCAGCGCCTGCTCCGCGGCGGCGGCGCCGCGCCCGAGGCTGCGGGCGATGCCGAAGTCCATCAGCTTGACCGTCTCGGCGGCGTCCTCGACGACCATCACGTTCGCGGGCTTCACGTCCCGGTGGACCATGCCGTGCCGGTGCGCGTGGTCGAGGGCGTCGAGGATCTCGGCGACGACGCGCAGCGCCTGACGCGGCGGGAGCGGGCCGGTCTCGGTCACCAGCTGGGCCAGCGTGCGGCCGGGCAGGTACTCCATCACCAGGTAGGGCAGGTCCAGCTGGGGTCCGGCGCCCTCGCCGGAGTCGAAGACCGCGACGATGCCGGGGTGGTTGAGGGAGGCGGCGGCCCGCGCCTCGCGGCCGAATCGCACGCGCTGGACCGGGTCGGCGGCGAGCTCGGGGCGCAGCACCTTGACCGCGACCGCGCGGTCCAGGCGCAGGTCGCGGGCGCGGTAGACCTCGGCCATGCCGCCGCTGCCGAGCAGTTCGCACAGCAGGTAGCGGTCGCCGAGGGCGGGGGGCTGGAGGGTGTCCACGACGTGATGCTGGCCGGGTTCTTTGTGGGAATCATGTGAGACCCGCGAAGGCCTCCCACAGACAAAGAACCCGGCCGGCCATGCCCGAAGCGGCGTCAGGCGCGCCCGGAGGACTTCTGCGTGCGACGCGACAGCGAGTCGACGACGACCGCCGCGAGCAGGACACCACCGGTGATCATGTACTGGATGTCCAGCGTCAGGCCCAGCATGAACAGTCCGGCGTTGATCGACTCGATGACCATGATGCCGAGCAGCGCCGACCAGACCCGGCCGCGCCCACCGAAGAGCGAGGTGCCGCCGATGACGGCCGCGGCGATGGCCATCATCAGGTTGTTCGGGTCGGCACCGGACTGTCCGGCCGCGTTGGTCGTGGCCGCGATCGCCATGCCGCCCAGCGCCGCGAAGGTGCCGGAGATCGCGTAGACCGAGATCCGCACCATCGGGACGCTGATACCCGCGCGGCGGCTCGCCTCGATGTTGCCGCCGACCGCGAACACCTTGCGGCCGTAGGTGGTGCGCCGGAGCACGAAGTCGCAGAACACCAGCAGCGCCAGGAAGATGACCAGGTTGTTCGGGACGCCCGTCGCCTTGTTGAGCACGAAGGCGACCAGGAACGCGCCGACGCCCAGCACCACCACGCGCGCGATCAGCTCGCCGTTCGTCCGGTACGGCACCCCCGCCGCCTTGCGCCGGCGCTGCTGGGTGAACAGCCCCGCGGCGAAAGCCACCACGGCGATGACCGCCAGGAGGTAGGCGCCGATGATCCGGCCGCCCAGGAAGAACGAGTTCCCGGAGAACAGCGCGTTCAGGGCCTTCGGTTCGAGGTTGATCGTGCCGGTCGAGCCCAGCAGCCAGAGCATGAAGCCCTGCCAGGCCAGGAAGCCGGCCAGGGTGACCACGAACGCGGGCACCCCGATCTTGGCGAAGATCCAGCCCTGGAGCGCCCCGATCGCGGCGCCTGTCAGCAGCGTGATGATGACCGCCAGCCAGGCGTTCCAGTGGTGCGTCACCGACAGCACGGCGTAGATCGCCGCCGCCAGGCCGCTGACCGAGCCGACCGAGAGGTCGATCTCGCCCAGCAGCAGCACGAAGACCAGACCGGTGGCGAGCATGCCCAGGCCCACCATGTAGTAGGCGATGAACTCGGCGTTGGCGGCCGTGAAGTACTGGCTGTTCTCCAGGCTGAAGATCAGCCAGATGACGATCAGGCCGATGATCACGGGCAGCGAGCCGAGCTCGCCACCGCGGACCTTGCGCTTGAACTCGTCGATGTACCCGCGGAAGCCCTCCTGCCGGACCAGCAGCCGCGGGTCCACCGGCGGGGCGAGGGCCGCCCCCGGCGTCGGGTCGATCCCGGGCGGTGGCTCCAGCGGGTTGAAGCCGCCCATCGGATCGGAGGGGTCGGAGGGGGGAGTGGGGGGAGTGCTCACGCCTCTCCTTCCTGACGCAGCTGGGTGCCGCGCGCCGCGCGCCGGGTCACCGCGTTGTCGGTGGCGCCGGTGATCGCGGCGATGATGGTTTCCTGCGTGGTCTGCTGGACCGGGAAGGTGCCGTTGTTCCGGCCGAGCCGCAGCACCGCGACCGTGTCCGCCACCGCCCTGACGTCCACCATGTTGTGGCTGATGAGGATCACGGCGAGGCCCCGCTCGCGCAGGCGCTCGACCAGGTCGAGCACCTGCGCGGTCTGCTCCACGCCGAGGGCGGCCGTCGGCTCGTCCAGGATGACGACCTTCGGCTCGCCGATCAGCGAGCGGGCGATGGCGACGACCTGGCGCTGCCCACCGGAGAGGCTGGCCACCGGGATCCGCACGCTCGGGATCCGGATGGACAGGGTGTGCAGCAGCTCCTGGGCCTGCTTCTCCATCGCGACCTCGTCGAGCGTCCCGTGCTTCGTCAGCTCGCGGCCGAGGAAGAGGTTGGCGACCACGTCGAGGTTGTCCGCGAGCGCCAGGTCCTGGTAGACGGTGGCGACGCCCAGGTGCTGGGAGTCCTGCGGCCGGTGGATGCTGACCGGCCGCCCCTCCCACTCGATCTCGCCCTCGTCGATGGGGTGCACCCCGGCGATGGCCTTGACCACGGTTGACTTGCCGGCGCCGTTGTCGCCGACGAGCGCCACCACCTCGCCCGGATGCACCTCCAACTCGACGTCGGTCAGGGCCTGCACGGCGCCGAAGCGCTTGGAGACGCCGCGCAGGGCCAGGACCGGCTCGCCGTCGCCGGCGGCGACGGAAGTACTGCCGAGAGGGCTGCTCACGAGAGTCCGGCGGTCTTGCACGCGGCGGCGAAGTCCGGGGTGCAGATCTGGGCGACGGTGTAGAGGCCGTCGGCCACGACCGTGGACTTGATGTTGCTCACGTTGACCAGGACCGGGGTCAGCAGGTCGGACGAGACGGTGTTGCCGGAGCCGTTCACCTTGGTCGCGGTCGCGATCGAGGTGATCGGCGCCCCGGTGAGCAGGTTCACCGCGATCTCGGCTGCGGCGTCGGCCTCGGGCTTGTAGGCCTTGTAGATCGTGAACGACTGGGTGCCGGCCACGATCCGCTGGATCGCGTCGAGCTGTGCGTCCTGGCCGGTCAGCGGCAGCTTGCTCAGGCCCGCGTTCTTCATCGAGGTGGCGATACCGGCGGCCATGCCGTCGTTGGCGGAGTAGAAGCCCGAGATGTTCGACGCCCCGAGCTGGTTGATCGCGGCCGTCGCCTTCTGGGCGGCGACGTCCGGCTTCCAGAGGCCAGAGGCGTCGTAGGCGATGTCGACGTGGCCCTTGACCGCACTCTGGAAGCCGCTCTTGAAGTCGGCGGCGTTCGGGTCGGCCGAGTCGCCGTCGATCTCGACGATCTTCGCGGACGGCGTGGCCTTGGAACCCAGGACGGACAGCAGGCCGGTGCCCTGGAGGTGGCCGACCTTGACGTTGTCGAACGACACGTAGGCGTCGACCGGCCCCTGGGCCAAGCGGTCGTAGGCCACGACCTTGATGCCCTTGGCCTTGGCGGCCTCGACGGAGGACTTGATCTGCGCGGAGTCCTGCGCGTCGACGACGAGGACCTTGACCCCGGAGTTGATCATCGTGGTGGCCTGCTGAGCCTGCGTCTGCGGGCTGCCACCGGCGTTGGCGTACTTGACCTCGACGTTCGGCGCGAGCTCCTTGACCTTGGCCTCGAAGTACGGCTTGTCGAACTGCTCGTAGCGGGTGGTGGTGTTCTCCGGCAGCAGCAGGCCGATGCTTCCGGTCGCGCTGCCCGCCGCCGCCGTGCCTCCGGCTCCCGAGGCTGCGGGGGAGGAGGAAGAGGAGGAAGAGCTCCCTGCCTTCCCGCACGCCGCCGCGGCCAGAACCAGCGAGACGACGGCGGTGGCGGTGGCGACGCGCTTGAGGGGGTGCTTGATCACGTGACGGCCTTCCTGGAACGGACTGCTGGAGCCTTCCGATTGAAGTCCCGCCGCGCACGGGAGGCGCGCAGGCGCACGTGAACGTGACCCAGGGTTCGACCGAACGGAGCAGCGCGGTCCCCACCCGGAACGGCGACGGCCGTCGGGCGGCGCCGCCCACGCTCCTGTGCGCAGGGCTGACTGGGCACCCTTCGTCGTCGTCCGTGGTGGCGGCGGGTACGGGCGGTACGAGTCCCGGTTGCTGCCGCCGCCGATGGACCGCGAGCGGGCGTGGGCGGAGGTGCGGGCGCGGCGGACGGAGCGTCAGGAGGAGAAGGCGCGCCGTGCGATCGCCCGTGGAATGGCGTGACAGCCGCAGCTTTTCGTTCACGGAGCGTCATGTACCGCAATATTTACGGCCGGAGGGCGATCGTGCCGTAGACATGACAGGTGTCGGGCCGTTAGTTTCCCCTGTGGCCACGTCGTGGCCGAACTCCAGGTGAACGACCCCCGAGGGGATCACTGTGCGCATACGCATGCCCGGAAACCTCGCCCGCGGCCTTGTCGCCGTCTCCCTGGCCGCGCTCGGCGCGGCCGGATTCGCCGGGGGAGCGAACGCCGCGCCCGCCGCGCCGACCGCCGCGCACCACGGCGTCAAGCCGATCACCCGGGGGGCCGTCCACGTCGCGACGACCGCGAGCAGGGGGAACACGCTGAGCGTGCGCTCCAGCGGAACCCAGGGCGTTGTCTCGCCCACGCCCCAGGTCTACCTGGTGTTCTGGGGCTCCCAGTGGGCCAGCGACCCGGCCGGTGTCGCGCCCGACCTGCAGAACATGTTCAAGGGCCTCTACGGCAGTGCCGACACCTGGGGCACGATCCTCACCCAGTACTGCGAGGGCGTCGCCAGCGGCACGACCAGCTGCGGCACCAAGGGCACGCACATCACCCACCCCGCGACCAGCCCGCTCGCCGGTGTCTGGTTCGACAACGCGAGCGCCGCGCCGTCCAGTGCGACCGCCGCGCAGATCGGCGGCGAGGCCGCCAAGGCCGCCGCCCACTTCGGCAACACCACGCAGGCGCCCAACCTGAACGCGCAGTACGTCGTGGTCTCGGCGACCGGCACCCACCCGGACAACTTCCCGAACTCCAACTTCTGCGCCTGGCACGACAAGACGTCCAGCAGCTACGGCACCCTGGCCTACACCAACCTGCCCTACGTGCCCGACCTGGGTGTGGACGCCTGCACCACCCTCACCGACGGCCGCCTGCTCTCCGGCATCGAGTCCACCGAGACGCACGAGTACGCCGAGACCGTCACCGACTTCTGGCCCAGTGTCGGCTGGAACGGCCGCAACGGCGAGATCGGCGACGAGTGCGAGAACATGGACGCCTTCGTGCCGCTCAGCACCGGCTCCTTCGACCTGCAGGGTCTGTGGTCCAACGCGGCGAACGCCTGCGTGACCAAGGGCTGAGTCCCTCCGGGTGACCACGCGGTGGACGGCTTCGGCCGTCCACCGCTTCCTCGTCACGGTGGACGTTCGGACATGCAGCCGAGACTCTGGACCATTCAGCGTCTCGCCACTGCTCCCTAACGTGGATCTCGTCGCCGGGAACCAAGCACTCCGGCGCGAACAGAGTCGTGGGGAGAGAACCATCATGCGTGCAGTGATCCAGCAGTCCTTCGGCGGCCCCGAGGTGCTCCAGGTCGTCGAGACCGAGCGGCCGACCCCGCGTTCCGGGGAGATCCTGGTCAAGGTCCACGCGAGCGCGGTCAACCCCGTCGACCTCGCGGTCCGCTCCGGCGCCTTCCCGCTGCTCGGCGAGCCGCCGTTCGGCGTCGGCTGGGACGTCTCCGGCGAGGTCGTCGCCGCCGGACCCGGCGCGCGGTACGCCGTCGGCGAGGAGGTCTACGGCATGCCGTTCTTCCCGCGGGCGGCGACCGGCTACGCCGAGTACGTCGCCGGGCCCTCGCGGCACTTCGCGCCCAAGCCCGCCTCGGTCGACCACGTCCACGCCGCCGCGCTGCCGCTGGCCGCCCTGACGGCCTGGCAGGGCCTGGTCGACCGCGCGGGCCTGGCGGCCGGCGACCGCGTCCTGATCCACCGCGCGGCGGGCGGCGTCGGCCACCTCGCAGTCCAGCTCGCCAAGGCCCACGGCGCGCATGTCATCGCCCTGGGCAGCGCGGAGCGGAGCGAGTTCCTGACGTCGCTGGGCGCGGACGAGGTCGTCGACTACCGCACGGTCGACTTCACCGAGGCGGTGCGCGACGTCGACGTGGTCTTCGACTCCACCGCGCAGGGCGAGCGCTCGCTCGCGTCCCTGCGCCCCGGCGGGACGCTGGTCAGCATCCTGGAGCACGGCGACGGCGAGCTCGCGGAGCGGGTGCGCGCGGGGGGCTTCCGGTTCAAGGGCGTCTCGGTCGAGCCGGACTACGCCGCGCTGGAGGCGATCGCCGCCCTGGTGGACGCGGGCCGGGTGCGGCCCTTCGTGCAGCAGACGTTCGCCCTGGAGGACGCGGCGAAGGCGCACGAGGCGGTGGCCACAGGCCGCGTCCAGGGCAAGATCGTCCTGACGGTCTGAGGGTTCAACCCCCAGGGGCGCGGGGAACCGCGCGACAAGCCATCCTTCTCCGTGGCGCGCCGAAGGTGCAGGGCCGTCCGCACCGGGTGGTTGCCCGCGCCCACGCAGGGGGCACCTCGGCACCTCCCGGCCGAAGGCTGGGGGAGGAGCTGCACATCAGCACCGCCCCGCGCCCCTCGACAGTGCAACGAAAGGTAGTCATGGACGTGCTGACCGAGGCGCTCGCCTCCATGCGGACCGCGCGGCCCGCCTCCGTCCGGACGGACGGGCGCGCGCCGTGGGGGTTGCGGCTGCCGCCGGTGGCCGGTGCCGGGTTCCATGTCGTGCTGCACGGCACCTGCTGGCTGCTGCCCGCCGACGACAGCGAGGAGGCGTACCCGCCGATCGCCCTCGGGCCGGGCGACGTGATCTTCCTGCGGGACGGTCGGGCGCACGTGCTCGCGGACGATCCCGCGACGCCGCCCCTCGTTGCGGGTTCCACGCGGGTCGAGGAGGTGAAGCCGATCGGGCGCCTGCGGATCGGCGGGGACGGGGTGGAGGCGAGCCTGCTGTGCGGGAACTACCACCTGGACCAGGCGCGGCCGCACCCGATGCTCGCGCACTTCCCCGCGGTGATCCACCTGCCCGCACGCCCGGGGCGCCACCCGGAGCTCTGCGCGGCGGTGCAACTGCTCTCCGCCGAGCTGGAGCGCCCGCGCATGGGCTCGGACGGGATCGTGCCCGCGCTGATCGACTCGCTGCTCCTCTACATCCTGCGCGCCTGGCTGGACGAGCAGTCGCCGGCCGAGGCGCGCGGGTGGATCGCGGCGCTGTCCGATCCGGGCGTGGCGCCGGTCCTGGCCGCGATGCACGCGGAGCCGGCCGAGGGCTGGACGGTGCAGTCGCTCGCCGAGGTCGCGGGGCTGTCCCGGGCCGCGTTCGCGCGGCGCTTCACCACGATGGTGGGGGAGCCGCCGCTCGCCTACCTGACCCGGTGGCGGATGACCCGCGCGGCCGCGCTGCTGCGGGAGGGCGACCTGCCGCTGAGCGCCGTGGCCGCGCGGACCGGCTACGGCAGCGAGTTCGCCTTCGGCAAGGCGTTCAAGCGCGAGTTCGGCCGGGCGCCGGGCGTCTACCGGCGGGAGCTCTTGACCGCAAACAACTAAGCGCGCATACTAAAAGCATGACGACCCTGGGAAGTGCCTCGAAGAGCTCCACCGCCGCTCCCGCCGCCTTCTTCGCCCGCTGGGGCGACATGGCCACCTGGCCGGAGTGGAACGCCGACACCGAGTGGGTGCGCCTGGACGGGCCGTTCGCGGCCGGCGCCACCGGGGTGCTGAAGCCCAAGGGCGGGCCGAAGACCAGGTTCGTCGTCACCGAGCTGACCGACTCCGTCTTCACCGACGTCTCGCTGCTGCTCGGCGCGCGGCTGACCTTCCACCACACCGTCACGCCGACGGCGGACGGCGGCAGCGACGTGAGCGTCACCGTCACCCTGGCCGGACCGCTGGCCCGGCTGTGGAACGCGATCCTCGGCAAGGGCATCGCCGCGTCCCTGGACCGGGACCTCGGCGCGCTCGTCGGCACCGCGGAGGACGACGTCGCGCGCGCGACCGGGGCGAGGGCCGCGTGAGCGGCGAGGGGCTGGACACCCGGTTCGACTCCGCCGAGGAGAGTCCCGGTCTGCTGCTGTGGCAGGTGACCAACCGATGGCAGGCGGCCCAGCGGGCGGCGCTGAAGCCCTACGGCCTGACGCACGTGCAGTTCGTCCTGCTCGCCGCCCTCACCTACCTCGGGGCGGAGGGGCCGGTCACCCAGAAGGCCCTGGCGGACCAGGCCGCGACCGATCCGATGATGACCTCCCAGGTGCTGCGCGCCCTGGAGGGCCAGGGTCTGGTCGAGCGCCGAGCCCACCCGCACGACAAGCGCGCGCGTGCGTTGGAGGTCACCGAGGAGGGGCGTGCCCTCGCCAACCGGGCGGTCGCCGTCGTGGAGGCGTGCGACGCCGAGTTCTTCGGCCTGCTGGAGGGCCAGGGCGAGGCCGCGCTGCCCGACTTCACCCGCGCGCTGCGCGCCCTGGCCCGCCGCTGAGCGGGACCCAAGGGGTCGGGCGTCCCCGGGTTTCCCCGCTTCGCGTCTCAAACCGCAGGTCAGAGCGGTGAGACGGTCGGGTGACGTCTCATCGGGCCTTGGGCGGCGAGAGTCGCCCCGCCGGTCGTGCAGAGTTGTCGACGACGCGAGACGTCCGGGCAGCACGGGGGTACTGCCCGGGCGTTCACGCTCCACCGCGCACCGTTCGTCGCGCACCGGTCAGGCGGGCGGGCTGTACTCCAGCGTGCAGGCGCCTTCGTCCGTCTTCTTGGCGGGCTGACCGCAGACCTTGAGGCCGATGGTGGGGTCGCTGGCGTCCACCATCATCGAGTAGTTGTCGTAGCCCCAGTGCACCAGCGCGACCTGCTGGTCGCCCGTGGTCGTGAAGATCGTGGCGGAGTCGCCCGGGTGCGCGTTGGTCAGACCGCCCCAGGCGGCGTGGCACCGGGGGCTGTAGTGGAGGTAGATGATGATCGTGCCGACGTGGTCGGTGCTGAGGATCTTCTCGTCCTTCACGCACCCCGTCGACTGCGGGTCCTTGCCGTCGCAACCGACGCCCGCGCAGGGCGGCGGCGAGACGGCGACGGACGGCTTCGCCGAGTGAGAGCCCATGGCCTGCGTCGTGGGGTCTGCGCTCGGCGCGGCCACGTAAGCGCCGACGGCCCCGCCGACCATCGCCGAGCAGACCGCGATGGCGGCGGTGCGCAGGTGGCGCCGCCAGCCGCCGACACGGGTGGGTGCGGTCGGTGCCGTCGCCGTCTCGCCCGGCTCGGTGCCGGTCGCGTCGGCGTGCGACGGTGCGGCTGGCTCCGCCTCGTCCGCCGGCATCGCGGTTGCGGTCACGCCGTCGGCCGCGGCGCTCTCCGCGGCGGGCCGGTCGGAGCCCGGGGGCTCCGCCTCCTCCCGCAGGGCCTGCTCGAGCAGCGGCTTGAGCAGACGCGCACTCTCGTCGACGGTGACCGCCAGGCTCTCCAGAGCCTGCTCGGTGATCAGACGCTTGCCGTTGAACCAGCGTTCCCACGAGGCCTTGCTGTAGTGCGTGCGGGCGCCGATCTGAGTGAGCGACAGCCCGCTGCGGTCCTTGATGGCCCGCAGCTCCTCGGTCAGGCGCCGGGCTCGGCCGCGCACATCGTCAGGTATCGGCCGCCAGTTCGCGCCCACAGTCGTATCCACTCACTTCCGCTTGAAGGGGACGCAACAGTCTCCCACAGGCGGATCACATGATCGTCACATTTCGACGGGCCTGACACCCCGCCTCAGGCCTGTGCCATCTCGTCCACGTGCGTGCTGCCGCGCACCGAGGCCGCCAG
The DNA here is from genome assembly GCF_041261265.1 of Streptacidiphilus sp. MAP12-33. Lineage (NCBI taxonomy): Bacteria > Bacillati > Actinomycetota > Actinomycetes > Kitasatosporales > Streptomycetaceae > Streptacidiphilus > Streptacidiphilus sp. MAP12-33. The sequence continues at coordinate 28,135 of NZ_JBGCCA010000040.1, read as the reverse complement.
CAGGCCCAGACCCCGAGCCGTGCAGTTCTCCGGCGACTCCGCCGCCCGGACCGGCAGGCCCAGCCGGTGCTCCAACTGACGGCACATCCACGGATCACGGGCCCCGCCACCGGTCAGCACCACGCCGTGACGGGTGATGTCCGCGCTCAGCTCGGTGGGGCAGCGGGCCAGCAACGCACCCATGCCCTGGAGCATCGCGTCGACCACCGGCGCGACCGCGTCGTGCACCTCGGCGGTGGTGAACCGCGCCAGCACCGGGGTCCCGTACTCGGTACGCCGGCCCTTGACCTCCACGGACTCCGCCTCCGGGTGGCCCGCGGCGATCCGCAGCTGCTCGGTGGCGGCGGGGCCGAGGTCGATCCGGCGGTGACGGCGCGCCCAGGTCGACAGCGCCCGGTCCAGTGCCAGGCCCGCGACCGGCAGCGAGCTGGCGCTGACGATGCGTCCGAAGGCGAAGACGGCCAGATCGGTCGTGCCCGCCCCGAGGTCGACCACCATGCTGCCGCTCTCCTGGGCGATCTCCATGCCCGCGCCCACCGCCGCCGCCAGCGGCGCCGGCGCCGTCACCGTGCGGGCCGCGCCCGCCTGGAGCACAGCCTGCTCCAGCGCCTTCAGGTGGATGCCGTGACTCTCGACCGGCACCGCCGTGGCCACCGTCGGACGCAGTGCGAACCGGCCGGGGCGGGAGCTGTCGATCGCGTGGCGGGCCAGGACCCGCGCGGCCTCGAAGTCGGTGACCGCTCCCGCCTGGATCGGGCTGACGGTGTTCATGCCGGGCGGGGTCCGGCCGGTCATTCGCTGTGCCTGCTCGCCGAAGGCGAAGGCGACCCCGCGGTTCAGGTCGTAGGCCACCACTGACGGCTCGTCGAAGACCACCCCCTGGCGCGGTCGCCAGACGCGGACCCGGGCGGTGCCGAGGTCCAGCGCGACCAGTCGGTCCGCCACGGCTCGGCTCACGGCATTGCTCACAAGGACCCCTCTCCCCACGCTCGGCCGAACGGCGGGACGTCTGAACGGCCGTCAGATTCTCTGTTCACCTCCATCGAGCCGCGTCGCCGCCGTCTCCGCACCCCGGGGCCGCTGAACGAGGGAGGTGGACCGGCCGACGCGCCGTCGCCCGGGTGATCGGGACGCGGAACGGCGCCGAACCGCCACCGAACGGTGGCGTCCCGCCTCGCGGCGCGTGATGATCGGATCATGTCCGCAGCGCGTCCCGAGCAAGCCCCAGGCGACGGCCCGCCGCCCGATCCCGGCTCGCTCACCGAGCGTGCCTTCGCCCAGTCGCCCGTCCCGTGGATGCTCTGCGCCCCGGACGGGCGACTGCTGCGGATGAACGACGCCATGGCGCAGCTCGCCGGGCTCACCGAGTCGCAGTTGCGCGGCCGACTGCCGACCGAGCTGAAGCAGGGCCACAACGGGGCGATCAACCTGGTGGACTCCTCCGTCTTCGAGGAGTCCACCAGGTTGATCCAGGAGGTCGGCGCCACCGGGATCCCGCAGACCCTGGAGACCTATGTGCAGTCCGGCGGCGAGCTGGCACCGCAGGCCTGGGAGGTCCGCTACACGCCGGTCCACGGGCCCGACGGAAGCCTTCAGGCGGTCTCACTGACGGCGGTCGACTTCACCGAGCAGTTCGTCGCCCGTCAGCGCCTCGGCCTGCTGAACGCCGCCACGGCCGGGATCGGGGCGTCGCTGGACGTCACCCGGACCGCGCAGGACCTCGTCGACGTCACCGTCCCCGGCTTCGCGGACTTCGTCAGCGTCGATCTGCTGGACGGGGTCTTCCGCGGCGAGGAGCCCGCGGCGGGCCCCCTCCCCGGACCGGTCCTGCTGCGCCGCGCGGCCCAGGCCCTCGGGCTCACGGCGGACCCGGGTACGCCGGCCCCCCCTGACCCCCCTGACCCGGCGGACCTGGCGGAGCGGGCTGACCATCCAGGTGGCCCGGTCGCGGGGCCTGGTGTCTTTGTCCGCGACGCCGCCGACCTCGCGCCCCCGGCAGCCGGTGCCGGCAGCGATCCCGTGGCCGACACGGGCGCCCCCGGGGTGGTCGAGGCGGGCGAACGGGGCAGTTACCCGCTCGACTCGCCGCCGGCGCGCTGCCTGGCCACCGGCAGGTCGGGCCGCTACGCCGCCGGGGATCCGGTGCTGGACTCCTGGTTCGCCACCGACACCGCGCGCGGCGCGTGGGCCCGGCGCCACGAGCTCGTCTCGCTGCTCGCGGTACCGGTCACCGCCCGGGAGACGACGCTCGGCGTCGTGATCCTGGTCCGGCTGGGCCCCGCCGTCCCGTTCAGCACCGAGGAGCAGTCCATCGCGGAGGAACTGGTCGCGCACGCCGCGATCTGCCTGGACAACGCCCGCAGGTACACCCGCGAGCGGACCACCGCGCTGACCCTCCAGCACAGCCTGCTCCAGCAGCGGCCGCCCCGGCAGGCCGCCGTCGAGGTGGCCGCGCGCTACCTCCCGGCCAGCGGCCAGGCGGGCGTCGGCGGTGACTGGTACGACGTGATCCCGCTCTCCGGCACGCGCGTCGCCCTCGTCGTCGGCGACGTCACCGGCCACGGCCTGCACGCCAGTGTCACCATGGCCCGCCTGCGCACGGCCGTCCGCACCCTCGCCGACGTCGACCTGCCGCCGGACGAGCTGCTCTCCCACCTCGACGACCTGGTGATCAGCCTGAACGCCGAGGCCGGCGCGTACGGGCCGGAGGACGCCGCCTACGGCGGGCCCCTCGGGCCGTCGAACCCGTTCGCGCCGCCCACCGAGTCGCCCGGGACCGTTGTGGGCAACTCGGTCACCGACGGCCTGGTCTTCGGCGACATCGGCGCGACCTGCCTCTACGCCGTCTACGACCCGATCGCGCGGCGCCTCGCGCTGGCCCGTGCGGGCCACCCCGTCCCGGCCGTCCGGTTCCCCGACGGCCGGGTGGAGTTTCTCGACGTCCCGGCCGGTCCGCCGCTCGGCCTGGGCGGCCTGGCCTTCGAGACGGCCGAGGTGGACGTGCCGGAGGGCAGCGTGCTCGCCCTCTACACCGACGGCCTCATCGAGTCGCGCCACCGCGACGTCGACGAGAGCCTGGGGCTGCTGGCCGCGACGCTCTCCGAGGCGGGCCGGGACCTGCTGGCCGTCGGCGAACGCATCCTCGGCGCGCTCACCCGGCACCGTCCCGAGGACGACGTCGCGCTCCTCGTCGCCCGCACCCGCGCCCTGGGCGCGGACCAGGTCGCGGACTGGGAGATCGACGCCGACCCCGCCTGCGTCGCCGACGCGCGCCGCCTGGCCGCCCGGCAGCTGACCCACTGGGGCCTGGACGAGCTGGTCTTCGTGACGGAGCTGGTGGTCAGCGAGCTGGTCACCAACGCGATCCGCCACGGCCGCCCCCCGATCCGCCTCCGCCTCATCCGCGACTCCGCGCTCACCTGCGAGGTCTCCGACTCCAGCAGCACCGCCCCCCATCTCCGCCGCGCCCGCACCATGGAGGAGGGCGGCCGCGGCCTCATGCTCGTCGCCCAGTGCGCCACCCGCTGGGGCACCCGCCACAGTGCCGACGGCAAGACCATCTGGGCCGAACAGGCCCTCCCGGGCGGCTGAGGCCGCCGACCGGCCGTCAGGTTCAGGTCGGGAAGGCGGCGGCGGCCTCGGCCGCGAAGGTGCGGGAGTCGGCCAGGACGGCGGCGATGCCGTCGGGGTTGGCGAGGTCGCGGTAGAGGGAGAGGGCCGTGGTCAGGGCGCGGGCGGAGCCCGCGTAGTGGTGGGCGGCCTGCAGGACGCGGGCGAGGTCGTGGTGGCTGCGGGCGCCGCCCACGGGTTCGGCCCTGGCGAGGTAGGTGTCGGCGACGACGGTCAGCAGGCGGGTGGCCTCCGGCAGGTCGCCCTGGGACCAGCGGACCAGGCCGAGGTCGTGCCGGGCCAGGATGGTGCCGTTGGGCTCGCGGAGGTCGGCGTAGATCGCCAGGGACGCCACCAGTCGCTCCGCGGCCTCCTCCCAGCGTTCCATCCGCCGCAGCGCGCGGCCCAGCCAGTGCAGCGAGTTGGCCTCGCCGACCCGGCTGCCGAGCCGCCGGTAGGCGTCCAGGGCCTGTGCCAGCAGCCGCGCGGACGTGGCGTAGTCGCCGCGCATCTCGGCGAGGCGGCCGAGGTCCCACAGGGTGTTCGTCTCCCCGAGCCGGTCGTCGAGTTCGCGGTAGAGCGCCAGCGCCCGCTCGGTCAGCGCCTGGGCGCCGTCCACGTCGTCGTCCATGCGAAGCAACCGGCCGAGGCTCCACAGCGCCCCGGCCTCGCCACGCCGGCTGCCGAGCTCGCGGTAGATCGCGAGCGCCTCCCGCTGGAGGGCGGTGGCCGCCTGACGTTCGTGGGCCATGTGGCGCGTGCGGCCCAGCTCGTACAGGGAGTCGGCCTCGCCGAGCCGGTCGCCGAGCGACCGATGGCACGTCAGCGCCTGTTCGTGGAACGCGACGGCGGTCGCGAACTCGCCCTGGCCGAGCTGGACCCGGCCCAGCGCCGTGAGGGCGGCGCCCTCGGCGGCGCGGTCGTGCCGGGCGCGTGCGTCGGCGAGGGCCCTGGTGTGCAGGTCGGAGGCGTGCAGGTAGTGCCCCTCGCGCAGCATGAAGGTGGCCAGCGAGTCCGCCAGCGTGGCGAGCCCGTCCGGTCGGCCGGCGAGCGTCTCCGTGTCGCCCGCGCACGCCCACAGGTTCTCCCACTCCGCGCGCAGCCAGCTCAACGCGGCCTCGAAGTCGCCCGGCGCGGACGCCGGGAAGGGCGCCGGGACCGCTGCGGGCGGGGGATCGGGGAGGCTGCGCCGGGCGATGCGGCGGTCCGCGGCGTCGGTCGCGTGCAGGTAGTAGTCGAGCAGGCGCCCGCGCGCCGGGGCGGCCGTGTCCTCCTCGTGGAGCGCGGCGGTGACCGTCGCGGAACGGGCGAAGAGGCGGACCAGGTCGTGGAAGCGGTAGCGGCCGACCGCCGGTTCGAGCAGCAGGTTGTGGTCGAGCAGCGCCTCCAGCCGGTCGACGGCCGTCCGGCGGTCGCAGCCCAGCAGCCAGGCCACGGCCGCGGCGTCGAAGTCCGGCCCCGGCACCAGCCCGAGCAGCCGGAACAGCTGCCGCTCCGGACCGGGCAGCGCGCCGAAGGACGCCGCGAAGACGGACTCGACGGTCAGGCCGTCGTCGTCGTCCGACAGCCCTGCCAGCCGCCGCCGCTCGTCGCGCAGCTCGGCCACCACGTCCTCGACCCGCAGTGAGCGGCGGCGGCGCAGCCGCGACGTGGCGATGCGCAGCGCCAGCGGCATGGACCCGCACAGCCGCACGAGTTCCTCCACGCCGCTCTCCACGCCGCTCTCCGGGGCGGACTCCGCCTCGATCCGGCCGGGTCCCGCGACGGTCCGCAGCAGCGCGGCGGCGTCCTCGGCGGGCAGCGGTTCGACGGTGCGCTGGTGGGCGTCGTCCAGCCCGGTCAGCCGGCGTCGGCTGGTCACCAGCACCAGACAGCCTGGCTCGGTCGGGACCAGCGGGCGGATCTCGGCGGAGCTCGCCGCGTTGTCCAGCACCAGGAGCGTGCGGGTGCCGGACAGCCGGTCGCGGAAGGAGGCCGCGCGTGCCTCGGTCTCACGGGGGATCAGCTGTGCGGGCACGCCGAGGGTGCGCAGCAGCCGGTCCAGCGCGTCACCCGCCGTCAGCGGCTCCACCCCGGGGGTGTGGCCGTGCAGGTCGACGAAGAGGGCGCCGTCGGGGAAGTGCGCCCGCAGCGCGTGGGCCGCGTGGACGGCGAGCGCGGACTTGCCGACCCCGCCCAGCCCGTCGATCGCGGCCACCAGGGCCATCCCCGCCGCGGACCCCTCGGCCGCGCGCCCGCCGAGATTCAGCAGCCACGCGAGCTCCTCGGCGCGCCCGGTGAAGGCCCGGGTGCCGCCGGGCAGCCCCCCGAGGCGCGCGGCCGGGACCGACGGCGCGGCGGGCGCCGGGGCGTGCGGCCCCGGGGCGGCACCCCGGGACGCGCTGCCCTCCTCGGCGGCGGACTCCCCACTGTCCGCGTGGTGGTGGGCGCCGTGGTCCGTACCGGCGTCCGCGCGGCCGTGCCCACCGGCGCTTGCGTGGGCGTACGCGCGACGGTGCGTGTCGGTGTCGGTCCCGGTGCTCGCGGTGCTCCCAGTGCTCGCGGTGCTCGCGGGGCCGTGCGGGCCGGTGCCCGAGGCGCCGTTCGTCCCCGGCTCCGCACCGGCGTCCGCGCGGCCGTCCGAGCGGACGGGCGCGCGGCGCGCATCCGGCATGTCCTGGGTGGCCGCGGAGCGGGGCGCCGGGACGGCGGCGGGCGTCGCCGACGGGTCCAGCGCCGGGTCGGCGCGCAGGATGCCGGAGTGGAGCCGCTGGAGTCCGGCGGAGGGGTCCACGCCCAGCTCGTCCGCGAGCGTCGCCCGCACGCGGTGGTAGGCGTCGAGCGCCTCGGCCTGCCGGCCGGCCCGGTACAGGGCGAGCATCAGCAGGCCGTGCAGTCCCTCGCGCAGCGGCTGCTCGGCGGTGAGCGCGCGCAGTTCCGCGACCGCGTCGTGGTGCCGGCCCAGACCGAGCTCGGCCTCGATGCGGCCCTCGACGGCCAGCAGCCGGTTCTCCTACCAGTGGTGCACCCGGGCGGTCAGCTCCGGGGTGGACGGCAGCTCGGAGAGCGGGTCGCCGCGCCACAGCGCGAGCGCGTCGCCGAGCAGGTCGCGGGCGGTGCGGAGGTCGCCCTCGGCGAGGGCCTGCCGTCCCCGGGCGCAGCCGTCGAGGAACAGCGGGACGTCGAGCTCGCCGTCCCGGACGTCGATCCGGTAGCCGGGGGCGATCGTCCGCACCCGCTCCCCGATCGGCACGCCGAGCTGGCGGCGCAGCCGCGAGACGTGGTTGCGCAGCCCCGCGGCCGACGCGGCGGGCTGCTCCTCGCCCCACACGGCCGCGGCGAGACGCTCGCGCGGCACGACCTGGTTGGCGTGGAGCAGCAGCACCGACAGCGCGCTGGACGGGATGCCGGCCGGCTGCGGCACGGGGGCCTCGCCGTCCGCGCCGACGGCCACCGGGCCGAGCAGGGCAAAGCGCACCGTGTCCCCCATTCGTCCCGCTACCTCGCGTCTTGCGCAGATCTTACGGTCATGACGCGGGCCCCCGGCAGGATGATCACACCAGCCCGGGCGGCCACGCCGGTCCTGCGGCCCGCGAGGGGGAGCCGCAGTGCCGCCGCAGCCGCCCGGCTGACGGGGGAAACCACGAGGCCCCACGCTCGGCGGAGCGTGGGGCCTCGGTCGTGTCGCGCGGCTGCCCGCGGCTGCCCGCTGCCGACTGCTACTGGGGCGGAAGCCGGTCCATGTGGTCCATGGCGTGCATGACGTCCTCGACCGTCAGTGAGCCGGCCGGGCCCACCGGGGCGAAGACGTGGACCGTGCCCGACTGGGCGAAGGTCAGGTCGAGCTGGATCACGTCGTGCAGCTTGGGCGTGCGGCGCAGGCCGGTGAGCTCCAGGTGCAGTCCGCCCGGCCGCAGGGTGAGCGAGGAGCCGGCCGCGATGGTGATCCACGGCTGGGACTGCCCGGACCCGGAGACCAGCCGGACCGTGGTGGCCCACGGCGTGGTCACGTCGAGCAGCCGGTCCGCCGAGCCGCCGCCGTTGCGGAGGGTGAGGTAGGCGTCGACCGGGCCGGAGGCCTGCCCCGGCGGGTCCAGGTAGGGGGAGAGCAGTGCCAGCTTCGCGGGAGCCGTGCTCGGGGTCGCGGCGGACGCGGCTCCGCGGCTCCCGTGGCCGACGAGCAGCAGCAGGCAGGCGAGCAGCGCGACCAGCGGGCCCTGGACCAGGAGGGCCCGCCGTGCGCCGAGGAGCCCGCCGCGCAGGGCGGCCCGGGCCTCGAGCGCGGCGGCCTCGGCCTCCAGCGCCGCGAGGTCGGCGGCGTCCGGCTCCTCCACTGCGTCGTCGCTCGTCATCGTCGTGCCGGCCTAGTAGCCCTGGGGCCAGGTGAAGTCCTTGAACGGGACGGCCGTGCCGACGTCGATCTGGACCTTCTCGAGGTTCTTGAAGGTGATCGCGCGCGGGTCGCCGGTGTAGGGCTTGCCGTCGACGAAGATCGTCAGCGTGCCCTTGTGCCCGGCGACGTCGTTGCTGGTGAGCGGCTGGCCCCACAGGTCGAAGAGGTTGCCCAGGTTGTACTGCTGCTCCGTGGGCGACTCGACGTGGATGATGCCGCTCTCGTCGTGCGTGTGCAGGAAGTAGAACTTGCTGCCACCACCGACGAACGGCGTGCCGTCCTGGGCCTGGGTGAGCTGGTACGGCGGGACGATGCCGAGGCCGTAGGGGATGGTCATCTGCTTGCCGTCCACGTACACCTGCAGGTGGGTGTGGATGTGGTAGACGGTCTGCTCCATCGAGTTGCTCTTGACGATGCCGTCGATGTCCTGGCCGTCGGCCTGGTGCGCGGTCGAGGCGAGCAGGCTCGCGCTCTTGTCGATCGACGGGTCGTTGGCCTGCGCGCTCGCGGCGGCCTGCGTGTTCGCTTTGTGCTGGTCGCCGATGGCCCAGGTGGCGAGTGCGGCGACACCACCCAGCAGGATGACACCCCCCACGATCATGGAGATGGTGATCGTCCGCTGGCGCCGGGACTCCGCCGCACGCTGGGCGGCGATCTTCTCCTGGGCTATGCGGCGGCGATCGGCCTGCGACGGCTTGTTCTGGGTCATCGGTCCTCGGATTGCTGCTCGGTGGCGGGAGTGCCTCGCGTCCCCGCGGGCGTCACGTTAGTGCGCGGTCGGCTAAGCGTTTCGTAAGACCGGCCTGGGTGGGGAGAGCAGGGGTCGAGGTTTGTCCGGATTGCAATGGAAATCAGAAGATCACAGCTTGGTAACGCGCGGCGCGAGGCCCCTGATTCGGTGCGTGAGCTCAGTGCGCGGCGCGGTGCGCGCTGCCGTGCGGGTCGCGGCAGTGGGCGTCCTCCGCCGCGGGCCGGTCACCCAGTTGCAGCGTCTCGGGGGAGACGTGGTCGACCTGGAGGGTGGTGTGGTCGATCGCGTAGCGCTCGCGCAGCTCGCGCTCCAGGGTGAGCCGCACGGCGTGGCAGTCGAGGTCCTCGCGGACCAGCACGTGCGCGGAGAGGGCCGGGTAGCCCGAGGTGATCGTCCAGATGTGCAGGTCGTGGATCTCGACCACGCCGGTGACGGCTGCCAGCCGCCCCCCGACGGTGTCCGGATCCAGCCCGGCGGGGGCGGCCTCCAGGAAGATCCGCCCGGACTCGCGCACCAGCCCGTAGCCGGCCTTCAGCATCAGCGCGGCCACGACCAGCGTGGCGAGGGCGTCCGCCCGGTCGAAGCCGGTCAGCAGGACGACCAGGCCGGCGACGGCGGTGGCGATGAAGGCCCAGGCGTCGTTGAGGATGTGCTGGTAGGCGCCCTCGACATTGAGGCTGGACCGGTTGGCCCGGGAGATCAGCCAGGCCGCCACCACGTTGACGACGATGCCGACGAGTGCGGTGACCAGCACCACGCCGCCCTCGACCTCGGGCGGCGAGATCAGCCGCCGGATCGCCTCGTAGAAGAAGAGGACGGCCAGCGCGAGCAGGGTGATCCCGTTGGCCTGCGCGGAGAGGATCTCGGCCCGCTTGAGCCCGTAGGTCAGTGAGCCCTTGGCCGGACGCGCGGCCAGCCGCATGGCGACCAGGGCCAGCACGATCGAGGCGGCGTCGGTCAGCATGTGGCCGGCGTCGGAGATCAGTGCGAGCGAGCGGGCCAGCAGGCCGACGGTGACCTCGCCGACCATGAAGGCCGCGATGAGCGACAGTGCGGCGATCAGGTAGCGCCGGTCGGCGTCGGCGGAGACGCCGTGGCTGTGGCCCGCGTGGCCGCCCCCGCCACCGTGGCTGTGGCCGCCGTGGTCGCCGTGAGCGTCGTGGCGGTGATCGTCGTGAGCGTGGCCGGGCTCGTGGTCGTGGCTCACGGGTCGCTCCTCGCTGGTGGACGGTTGGGCCGACGGGTTGGGCCGACGGCCCGGCCGTCGGCCTGCGGGGCGCGTTGCATCGGCTCCCGGGAGGAAACTATACCGGAAGGAATGAACAATCCTTCATATGTCATGACCGGAGGCGCCGGACGCCAGACGCAGTGCCTCCCCGGCGAGCTCCTCGTCGGCCATCAGCGCCAGCAACTGCTGCAAGAGCTGCCCCGCCGGGCCGTCCGGCCGCTCCAGCGCCAGGTACCCCCGCAGCCGCGGACGCAGCTCCGGTTCCTGGATCTGCAGCACCAGCAGCTGCATCACGAACTCCTGCACCAGCTTGACCCGCAGCTCCTCGCGGTCTAGGCGGCGGTCGTGCTCCTGGTCGGCGAGCCAGGCCAGCGCGGTGATCTCGGCGTTGCCGATCCAGGTGCGCACCGCGAGCCGCATGCGCGGGCTCGGGTCGGCCAGATCCAGGTGCGACAGCACCGAGCGCTCGGCGGCGTGCCGCACCTGGTCCACGACCGCCCCCGTCCCCTGGCTCGCGGCCGGGGACGCGTTGCGCAGCAGCGCGGCGAAGCCGGGGCCGTGCGAGTCGACGAAGTCCAGATAGCGGCCCATCACGCGGTACAGCCGCTCGGACAGCGGCCCGTGCTGCGGCTCCTCGAACAGCGCGGCAAGCTGCTCGCCGGCTCGCCGGATCGCCTCCTCGTACAGCGCCTGCTTGCCGGGGAAGTAGTGGTACACCAGCGGTCGAGAGGCCCCCGCCGCCGCGGCGATGTCGTCGATCGACACCTCCTCCGGCGCGTGCCGGGCGAACATCTCCAGCGCGACGGCGATCAGTTGCTCGCGCCGCTGCTCGACGCTGAGCCGCCGGCGCGGCCTCGCCGCCGCGGCACCCGATGTCCCCGACGTCCCCGTGGCAGCGGTCATGGGTGGCAGCCTAGTGGGTCACCCGCACGGGGCTCAGGTCGTGGCCAGGAGGTCCGCGACCGCGGCGTCGACCGCCGCGCAGAGCGCGTCCGTGGCGAAGCGGCCGCGCAGGCCGAGGTGGAGGCGGCCGCGGTAGGAGCTGACGGCGACGGCGAGCTCCTGGTGCCGGGCCAGCGGGGCCAGCGGGTGCAGGGCCGTCAGGGGCAGGCCGGCGAGCGTGAAGGACAGGTCCGGGACCGGCACGTTGGTGACCAGGGAGTCGAAGAGCAGCCCCGCCGAGGGGCGCAGCAGCGGCGCGGCGACGGGCAGGGCCGCCGCCGGGACGAGGTCGGCCAGCAGGGCCACCGCGCCGGCGCCGCGTCGCGGGCCCGCGGCCTTGTGGGCGTCCATCGCCTCGCGCACCCGGCGCAGGCGGAGGACCGGGTCGGGCTCGGAGACCGGCAGGTCCACCAGGAAGCCCGAGAGCCGGTTGCCCGTGGCGGCGACGCCCGAACCCGGCCCGCCGCGGCGGCCGCGTTCGCTGACGGGCACCAGCACCCGCACGTCCGTGCGCTCGCCCGCGCCGCGCAGGGCGCCCGCGAGGACGGCCAGCACGACGTCGTTGACGGTGCCACCGTGCGCCTTGCGGATCAGGCGGGCGTCGTCCAGCGCGACCGTCGGCAGCGCCAGCCCCGCGCCCGACGCGGTCGGCGCCGGGCGCTGCGCGGCGGCGCGCAGCAGTGACGGGCGCAGCGGGGAGGGGTGCAGCAGTGCGCGCTCGACTCCGTCCGCGGCCGCCAGGACCGCGCTGCCGGCGATCTCCGTCGCGCGCCAGGTGCGACGGACCTCGACGGGCAGGCTGACCCGCAGGGAGCGCAGCAGGCGGAGCGGTGTCGGGCCGTCGGACGCGGGCAGCGGCTCGCGGGCCCCGGAGCGCTCCGGGGCCCGCGTCCGCCTCGCCCCGGCCGCCGGCGCGTCACCGAAGCCGTCGAGCAGGCGGATGCCGAGCTCCAGCGCACGCAGCCCGTCGACGACGGCGTGGTGGACCTTGAGCAGCAGGACCAGGGCCGCGTCCTGGTCCCCGCCCGTGCCCCGGCCGGCGCCCCGGCCCGCGCCGATCAGGTGGATCTCCCACGGCGGCCGGTGCCGCGCGACCGGCCGGGCCATCAGCTCGCCGACGAAGCGGCCGAAGGCCGGGTCCGCGGGGTGCGCGGCGCTGTCGGCCGGCAGTTCGTGACGGACGATGTGCGCCGTGGCGTCGAAGTCCGGCTGCTCCTCCCAGGTGGGCGCCTCCCACGGCAGGCGCGCCGCCCGCACCCGGCGCCGCAGCCGCGGCACCCGCTGGGCCCGTTCCGCCAGCAGGGCCGCGACCGCGTAGGGGTCGACGGCTCCGGCGGGCCCGGGCCCGAAGACGGCCAGGGCGCCGATGTGCATGGGCGCGTCGGGCGATTCCAGGCTCCAGAAGGCATGGTCCAACGGGCTGAGCCTGGTCGTCGTCATGGGCGTCCTCTCCGCAGCGTCACGCGTCGGCCGTCTCCGAGTCTTGCGCGTGCGTGTTGCGGGCAGGTGTTCGTACCGAGAAGTTTGATGTTTGTCCGGTGACCGCCCGGGAACGGAAAGGGCATGTCAGGGGCGGAGCCGGCGGAGTACTCCGTGCGTCCGGTGGTGGCGGACGACGCCGGCGCGCAGGCGCTCGAGCGCTTCTCCGCCGACCACGGGACGTTCCGCTGGTGCTCCTGCCAGCGCTGGCGGATGAGCAGCGGCGAGTTCCGGTCCAGTGACGTGGCGGGGCGGGCGCGGGCCCTCGCCGACGAGGTGGCGGCGGGAGCGCCGGTCGGGGTGCTCGCGTTCGCGGGCGAGGAGCCGGTCGGCTGGTGCTCGATCGCGCCGCGCGAGCGGTACCGGGCGCTGGAGCGCTCCCGGGTCCTCGCCCGGGTCGACGACACGGACGGGGTCTGGTCCCTGGTCTGCTTCTACGTCCCCGGGGCGTGGCGCGGGCGCGGCGTGACGGGCGCGCTGCTGCGGGGCGCGCTCGCGTACGCGCGGCTGCGGGGCGCCGTCGCGGTGGAGGCATATCCTGCCCCTGAGAACGGCTCCTACTCGCACATGGGGCCGCGTGGCCTCTTCGAGCGGGAGGGGTTCGTCGACGTCACCCCGCCGGGGAGGAAGCGGAGCGTGCTGCGTCATGACCTCCGGGCCTGATCTCGCCCCCGAGGAGGCGCCGGACGAGGACCGGCCCGCCGCGCGCACGGCCGAGGACGGGGCCGCGCTCGCGGAACCGGCGCCGAAGGAGCGGCAGGGGCCGGAGCGGGAACCGAAGCCGGGGCAGGAGCCCGAGCAGGAAGCGGAGCAGGAGCCCGGGCAGGAACCCGGGCAGGGATCGGCCTCGGCGCCGGCCGGTGGCCCCGTCAAGCGGATGCGGATGCGCCGGGTCGTCACGCTGGTGCTGTGTGCCGTCGTCGTCTACGTGTTGCTGCTGCAGATCCTGCGGCACAACGCCGACCCCCTGCCCGCGCTGGAGCGGGCCGACCTCGTTTGGCTCGTGCCGGCGCTCCTCTCCTCCGCGCTCGGCTCGCTCGGCGCCACCTACGCGCTCATCGGTTTCGTTCCGGAGCGGGTGTCACTGACGAGAGCACTGCTCGCGCAACTGTCGGGCTTCTTCGTCAACCTGGCCACCCCGGGCGGGCTCGGCAGCGCCGCGGTCAACACCCGCTTCCTCGCCCGCTCCGGCATCCCGCAGACCCAGGCGCTGGCCAGCGTGGCCCTCGGCCAGATCGTCGGCTTCGTGCTCCACGTCCTGCTGCTGGTCGGCTTCGGGACCTGGATCGGCGCCGACTACGCCGCCTCGCTGCCCACCGGCGCGGCCCTGCTCATCACCGCCGGCTCGCTCGCCGCCGTCGTCGGCGTCTGCGTGGGCGTCCCCCGGCTGCGCCGCTGGCTCGCCGCCCGCCTGCGCGAGGCCGGCCCCCGCTTCCGCGAACTGCTGCGGCAGCCGGGCAAGCTGACCGTCGGCGTGCTGGGGCAGCTGGCCGTCACGATGATGGCGGTGACGGCCCTGTACTGCTGCTCGCGCGCGTTCGGGCAGACCGCGACCTACCCCGAGATCGCCTTCGCCCAGCTCGTCGGCTCGGCGGTCGGCTCGGCCATCCCGGTGCCGGGCGGCATCGGCTCCTCCGACGCCGCCCTGGCGTACTCGCTGCGCGTCACCACCGGCGTGGCGGCGGCGACCTGGGTGCCGGCGGTCCTGGTCTACCGCCTGTGCACCTTCTGGCTCCCGCTGATCCCGGGGTGGATCGCCTTCCTCCACCTGCAGCGGCGCGAGGCGCTGTGAGCGGCCCGCACAGCGCCCGGCTCGCTCACAGGTCCAGCACGAGCTTGCCGTCCTGGCTGCGGGAGACGCAGATCAGCATCGAGTCCGCCCGTTCCGCCACCGTCAGCAGCGCGTCGCGGTGCTCCGGCGTGCCGCCCAGGACGCGGACCTTGCAGGTGCCGCAGAAGCCCTGCTCGCAGCTGTAGGGGAGGTCCGGCAACTGCTCGCGCACGGCGCCGAGGACGCTGCGGTCCGCGGGAACGGTCAGCGAGACGCCGCTGCGCCGCAGTTCGACCTCGACGGTGTCGCCGTGGGCGGCGCCCTCCGCCGGGTGGAAGCGTTCGAGGCGGGTCTCGACGCCGGGGCGGAGCTCGGCGAGGGTGGTGACGACGGCGTCCATCAGCGGCTCGGGGCCGCAGACGTGGACGACCGCGCCGTGCGGAGCGGCCTCCAGGGCCCAGGAGAGGTCGGGCAGGCCCTCGATGTCCGTCTGGACCACGGTGACCCGGGACTCCGCGGGCTCGCAGGGCTCGCAGGGCTCCCCGGATACTGCGGACCCGGTGTTCGCGAGAGCACTGATCTCGTCGAGGAACGGCATGCTCGTCTGTGAGCGCCCGATGTAGAGCAGGCGCCAGTCACAACCGCGAGCAGCGCTCTCGCGGATCATCGGCAGGATGGGGGTGATGCCGATCCCACCCGCCACGAAGAACCGCGGCCCCGCGCCCGGTGCGAGCGGGAAGCGGTTGCGCGGCCGGTGCGCCTCGACGGACGTCCCCACCGTCAGCGTCTCGTGGACCTCCTTGGAGCCGCCCCGCGAGTCCTCCGTCAGCCGCACGCCGATCCGGTAGCGGGTGCGGTCGGCCGGGTCGCCGCACAGGGAGTACTGCCGGACCAGCCCGGAGGGCAGCAGGAGGTCCAGGTGCGCGCCCGGCTCCCACTCCGGGAGCAGAGCACCGCTCCCGGACGAGAGCACCAGTTCCGCCACGCCCTCGGCCGCCTCGCGCCGCTCCGCGACGGTCAGCTGCAACGGACGCGTCGCCGCCTCCGCCTGCTCCGCCGCAGCCCGTGCCGCCGGCGAACCCGCCAGATAGGCCAGCGCCTTGGCCGTCGAGCCCTCCTGGGTGGGGTGGTACCGCTTGCGCATGAAGCGCGGCACGGCGGTGAAGATCTCCTTCGGTGACGGCACCAGCTCCGCCTTGGCCGCCCGCACCCAGTCCTTGATCTTCGGCTCCAGCGCCCTGCGCTGGGCGGGCGTCAGCTCCGGGTCGTTGGCGATGAAGAACTTCACGCCCCGCACCCACAGCCAGAACATGGTCGGGAAGACCGTCGTCATGGCCCGCATCCTGCGGCCGTAGCGGCCGTCGACGTGCTGGAAGACGTCGAAGGCGACCGAGCGGTGCTCGACCTCCTCCGCGCCGTGCCAGCGCAGCAGGTCCACCATGACCGGGTCGGCGCCGTAGCGCTCGAAACCCCGCGCCTCCAGCACCCACTTGCCCAGCACGGCCGTGAAGTGCTCGATCGCCGCGATGAACGCGACCCGCTCCCTCAGCCACCACGCGGTCGCGGCTGGCGGCGCGGTGTGGTCCCCGAGCAGGTGCTCGAAGAACCAGTCCATCTGCGCGGTGTAGGGGGAGGGGTCGAGACCCTGCGCGACCATGTGGTCCAGGACGGTGGAGTGCGCCTGCGAGTGCACCGCCTCCTGGCCGATGAACCCGATCATGTCCTCCCGCAGGCGCGCGTCCCGCACCAGCGGCAGGGCCTGCTTGTAGACGTCGACGAACCAGCGCTCGCCGGCCGGCAGCAGCAGGTGCAGGACGTTGATCATGTGGGTGGCGAACGGGTCGTCCGGAACCCAGTGCAGCGGCGTACTGGTCCAGTCGAAGCTGACGCGACGCGCCTGCAGCGGCGCGTGCTCGGTGCTGACGGCGAGTGCGGGCACGGTGGGGAACTCCTCGTGGTTCACGTGCGGGTCGGGGGAAGGGCCGGTTCCGGCTCGGCGCGCGCTCGGCGCGCGGTCGGCGCGGGCTCGGCGCGGGTCAGCGCGGGGTCAGGTCACGGCGGGCGACGAAGCGCAGCGTGCCGGGGGAGAGGCGGCTGAGCGCCCGTCCGATCCGGGCCTCGGCGGCGACCGGCACGACGGCCCGGTTCTCCGCCACCGCGCGCAGCACCGCCTCCGCGACCCGCTCCGGTGGCAGGTTCCGCAGCCGGTAGAGGCGGTCCGCCTTGCCGCGCAGCGTCTCCTGTTCGCTCGCGCTGACGCCCACGTAGCGGGTGGCCTTGGCGATGGCGGTGTTGACGAAGCCGGGGCAGACCGCGCTGACGCCGATGCCCTCGTCGGCGAGCTCCGCGCGCAGGCACTCGGTGAGCATCAGCACGGCCGCCTTGCTGGTGGCGTAGGCGGAGAGGGTGCGCGAGGGCAGGTAGGCGGCGGCGGAGGCGATGTTGACGATGTGTCCGCCCGCGCCGCGCTCCTTCATCATCGCGCCGAAGAGCCGGCAGCCGTGGACGACGCCCATCAGGTTGACCCCGAGCACCGCGTCCCAGTCGGAGGTCTGCGTGTCCAGGAACGCGCCGCCCAGCCCGATGCCGGCGTTGTTGACCACGACGTCCGGCACGCCGTGCTCCGCCTGGACGGTCTTGGCGAACGTCTCCATCGCCGCCGGGTCGGAGACGTCCACGGCGTAGGAGCCGGTGCGCGGCGCACCCAGCAGCGCCGCGAGCTGCGCGGTGCGCGCGGCCGACGCGGGGTTCAGATCGGCGGCCACGACGCTCGCGCCCGCCTCGGCGAAGGCCAGCGCGGTCGCGCGGCCGATGCCGCTGCCCGCGCCCGTCACCACGACCGTCCGCCCGGCGTGCGGGGAGCGGTCCTTCGCGGGGGTGGTCACGTCCCGGGCGGTCACGTCCTGGGCGGTCCCCTCCTGGCGGACCGACGCGCGCTCCAGTTCCGGCCCGGCCGGGCCGCCCTCGATGTGGTCGACGAACTCCTCGATCCAGCCCGCCAGCACGCTCTCGTGCGTCAGCGGCGCCCAGTGCCCGGCGCGCAGCGGGCGCCGCCAGAGCCGTCCGACGAACGGCTGCGGCGCCTGCCCGGCCATCGCCGGCGTGACGTAGAGGTCCTTCTGCGGCAGCACGACCTGGACCGGGATGTCGGTCGGCCGCTGCCGGGGCCGGGTCAGCCGGGGGATCATGTTGGCGCGGTAGAGCGCGAGCCCGCGCACGGCGTCGGTCGGGAAGCTCGGCGCGCCGCTGCCGTGCGGCACGCCCTCGATCGCGTGCAGCAGCGCGGGCCACGCCTTGACCATCGCCGTGCGCCACAGCAGCGGGGGCAGCAGCGGCAGGTGGAAGTAACCGATGTACCACGAGTGCACGCCCTGCCAGGCGAGCTGGCCCAGCGCGCGGGGGCTGGGCCTGCGCAGCCTGCTGCGGAACCACTGGCCGACGTGGTCCAGGCACGGGCCGGAGATCGAGGTGAAGGAGGCGATCCGGCTCGCGAGCGCGGTGCCCGTCACGGACTCCCAGGACTGGATCGACCCCCAGTCGTGCCCGACCAGGTGAACCGGCCGGTCCGGGCTCACCTCCTGCAGCACGGCGCCGAGGTCCGCCTCCAGCGTGGCGAGGGTGTAGGAGCGGATCGCGCGCGGCGCGTCCGACTGCCCGGCGCCGCGCACGTCGTAGGCCACGACGTGGTGCCGCTCGGCCAGCTGCTCGGCGATGGGCCGCCACACCGCGTGGGTGTCGGGGTAGCCGTGGACCAGGACGATCGTGGTGTCGGCCGAGCGGTCGCCCCACTCGAAGACCGCCAGCCGCACACCGTCCGGCGCGGTGACGTAGGACTGCTGCTCGCTCGTGCCCTTCACGCGGCGGTCTCCTCGTTCTCGCTCTTCTCGTTCCGGTTCTTGGCGCGGGTCCGGGTGGCGGTCCTGCCCGCGGCGGCGGCCTCGGGCTCGGTCTCCGTCTCCGGCTCGGGCTCGGTCTCCGTCTCCGGCTCGGTCTCGGGCTCCGTCTCGGGCTCGGGCCGGGCGTCGGACGGCATGGCGGCGGCCCAGGCGCGGACGTGCGGGAGGTCGTCGTCGAGCCAGTAGGCGTCGTCCTCGGTGACGACGAGCAGCTCCTCGAACTTGGCGCCGATCCGGCGCAGGCCGAGGTGCGGCTCGACGGCCCACAGACCGGGGGTCGGCGCGTGGCCGGAGGACTTGCCGTCGGCCCAGAGCGGGGACCGGCCCACGATCCGCTCGGCGACCAGCTCGCGCCCGAGCGTCTGCAGGCTGCGCACCCCGAACCCGGCCACGACCGTGCGCGGCCCGCGCGCCTTGAGCCGGGTGACCTGGTGCGCGAGGACCCGGCCCGGGTAGACCCGGTGCCGGTTGTCGTAGCCGTGCTTGGCGATGAGCGCGTCGACCGAGCGGTAGATCTCGTTGAGCGGCTTGCGCTCGCGCACCTCGGCCAGGATCAGCGCGCGGTACTCCTGCAGGTCGGCGAGGATCTGCTGCTGGACGGCGTTGCCGCCGAGGCTGCCGGCGTAGCCGATGTCGGCCGTGTAGCCGTCCGCGACGGGCGCGCAGTCGAGGATGAACGGCATCCCCTCCTCCAGGCGCTTGTCGGTCGGGAAGAACTGCAGCGGCGTGCGGAAGCGGTGGAACGTCGTGCGGTCGCCGAACCAGGCGAACGGCACGTGGAACCAGTCGTCCGCGCCGTTGTCCATGAGCCAGTGCCGCATCCGCTGGGCGGCCTGCTTCTCGGTGACGCCCGCCTCCAGCGTCGCAGCGACGGCCTCCGCGCAGCGGTAGGCGAGCTGCTGGACGGCGCGGAAACGGTCCAGGTCCTCCGGCGCCCAGGCCGGCTGCTTATTAGACATAGTGTCAACATACTGCCGAGTCAGGTCCGCGCAACAGGTGTCCGCGCGGAGTTTTCCGGGGCGCGGGGCGGCCGTCACCGGCGCGAAAACCCGGTCGCCCGCGGGCCCGCCCGCTCGCTAGGTTCGTGCCATGACCGAGACCGCCCGTCCTCTCGTCGCGGCCCTGACCGGCGCCGGCGTGTCCACCGACTCCGGCCTGCGCGACTACCGGGGCCCGCAGGGTCTGTGGCGCGACGACCCGGACAACGAGCGCCTGGTCACCATCGACAGCTACCTCGCCGACCCCGAGGTGCGGGCCCGCTCCTGGCGGATGCGCCTGGAGACCGGCGTCCTGGACGTGCGGCCGAACGTGGCCCACCGCGCCTTCGCCGCCTACGAGCGCAGCGGCCTCCCGCTGCGCGTGCTCACCCAGAACGTCGACGGCCTGCACCAGCTCGGCGGGGTCAGCCCGCGCAAGGTCCTGGAACTGCACGGCACCGCGCGCCGCACCGAGTGCGTGCGCTGCCACGCGCGCGGCGCGCTCGCCGAGGCCCTCGACCGCGTCCGCGCGGGCGAGGCCGATCCGGCCTGCACGGCGTGCGCGGGCGTGCTCAAGCCCGCCACCGTCTTCTTCGGCGAGCACCTGGACCCGGAGGTACTCGGGCAGGCCCGCGCCATCGCCGCTGCCTGCGACGTCCTGCTCGCCGTCGGCACCACCCTCCAGGTGCACCCGGCCGCCGGCCTCGTCGACATCGCCCTCGCGGGCGGCGCCCGCGTCGTGATCGTCAACGCCGACCCGACGCCCTACGACGACGTCGCGGCCGAGCTCGTCCGCGAGCCGATCGGTACCAGCGTCCCCGCCCTGCTCCGCCGCCTCGCGGCGGAGGCGGGCACGACGTGGCCGGGCGAGTGAGCGTGCCCGCGCCCGAGCCGGCGGACCCCACGTCCGCGATGGCGGACCCCGCGCCCGCGATGGCGGACCTTCCCGACCCGGTGGCGGCGGCGCGGCGCTTCGTCGAGCAGCGGGGCTTCCCCGGGCTGCGGGCGGCGTTCGTCGCGGGCAGCGTGCTCACCCGGCACCGCACGCCCACCTCGGACCTGGACATCGTGGTCCTGCTCGCCGGCCCGCCCGCGCCGTTCCGGGAGAACCTGCGGCACGACGGCTGGCCGGTCGAGTTGTTCGTCCAGACCGAGGCCGACTGGCACCGCTTCGCCGACCAGGAGTTGGCCGACGGCCGCTCCCCACTACTGCACATGTGCGCGCAGGGGCTGCTGCTGGCCGACGTCGACGGCCTCGGCGCGACACTCCAGTCCCTCGCCCGCCAACGCCTCGCGGCGGGCCCGCCCTCGGCCACCACGGCGGAACTCGACCGTCGCCGCTACGAGATCACCGACGCCCTTGACGACCTGCGCGGCGCTGCGGACCTGGCGGAGCGCCTCTACCTCGCGACGCAACTGTTGCACAAGGCATCCGAGTTGGCCCTGCGTGCGGAGGGCCGCTGGCTCGGCGGCGGCAAGTGGCTCTCCCGCCGCCTCGGCGCCGCCGACCCCGCCCTCCACCACGCCCTCACGTCCGCCGTCACCGCCGTCGCGACGGACGCGCCGGACGGCACGCAGCGCCTCGTCGCCGCGGTCGAACAGGCCCTCTCCCTCGCGGGCGGCCCCCTCTGGGCGGGCTACACCCTGGGCCGCCCCGACTCATGACACCGCACCGGCCCCACCTCCGGGGTCGCCCGAGCAGGCCTCGGTCGTTCGGACCGTTAGGGTTCCCCGGGGCGAGAGGTCGAGAGGGAGTACAGCCGTGTTCGTCGAGATCGTGTTCGTCGGCCTGCCGATCGATCGTTCCGAGGTCGAAGCGGCTCTGGAGGAGGCCGCGTTCGGGTCCGACGGAGAGGTCACCGGCGCGGGCAGCGGTATGGGCCGTTGCCACCTCGACCTCGAAATCGGCATCGCGGAGGACTCGGACACGACCGCGGCCCCGGAGCGGCTCCGGGCGGTGCTGTCCGAACTCGGTGTCGCCGACTGTGCGACCTTGACCGTGAGCGAGTGACCATGACGTACCTGGCGTTGATCAGACACGGTGAGACGGCCTGGAACCGGACCGGCCGCTTCACCGGCTGGGCCGATGAACCCATGACCCTCAAGGGGGAGGAGGACGCCCGCGCCGCGGGGCTCACACTGGCACGCAGCGGGGTCCCGTGGCACCTCGTCCACACCTCGACGTTGCAACGTTCCATCGACACCGCTGCTTTCGCACTCCGCCAACTCCCGGGGGCGCGGCCGGCAGAGATCCGCGACTGGCGGCTCAACGAGCGCCACGTCGGTGATCTGGAAGGCGGCAGCCATGCCGAGGCCGCCGCGACGCATGGCCCGGACCAGGTCGAACAGTGGCGCTGGGGATGGGATGTCCGTCCACCGACCATCACCGGAGACGATCCTCGCCAGCTCGGACATCACGCGAGGCACCCCGAACTCGGCGACGAACTCCCGGTCGGTGAGTCACTGCAGGATGTCGTGGAGCGGGTCCGGCCCTGGCTGGAGGAGATCCGGACCCAACTTTCCGCCGGCCTCAACGTCGTCGCCTTCACACACGGCACGACCCTCAGGGCCTTGCGCGTCATCCTCGAAGGAAGCACACCGGCGGAGGCGTTCACCATGCGTGCCGCGAACGGCGCGGTGGTTCGGTTCGAGCTCGCTGCGCGCGGCTTTCGGCCGGCCTCATGCCTGAGCCCGGCCGACTTGTCTGGTTAGGAGCATTTGCCCGGCGGCGGACTGCCGGGGGGACGTTTGCAACCCCGGGGCCGACGGGTAACGTGATCACGTCTTCGCTGTCCGCTGTACCGCTGCACCTGCCGTTCGTGGACGCGACCAACCCGGGGGCGGAGTTGACTTTGCCCCTCTTGTCCCGAATGGGGGAATCAGTATGGCCACCGGTACCGTGAAGTGGTTCAACGCCGAGAAGGGCTTCGGCTTCATCGAGCAGGCCGGCGGCGGCCCGGACGTCTTCGCGCACTACTCCGCGATCCAGTCCAACGGCTACCGCGAGCTCGTCGAGGGCGAGACCGTGACGTTCGACATCGAGCAGGGCCAGAAGGGCCCGCAGGCCGCGAACATCGTCCGCGGCTGACAGCAGCACGACTGAAGGCCCCGGCCGCCCGCTAAGGGCGGCCGGGGCCTTCGGCGTTGTGAGTCGCCCTTGGTCGGGGCACGGCGCTAGCCGATGAGGCGGCGGCGCCATTCCAGGGGAGTGACCGTGATGGCCCGGCCCGGGTCGTGGTTCCACTCCGTGGGGAGGCCGACGGCCGTCAGAGCGGAGACGATCTCGTGGCCGATCGCGGTCGTGGTCTCCGACGAGTTGTCGAACCCGCCGTAGTGGAGCGTCAGGCCACGGCCGCAGGCCGCCGAGCCGGTGCTCTGGGAATGGAAGTAGACGAAGCCCCGGGCGTCCGGACCCGCCTCGGCGCCGATCTCGGACTGCCCGCACGAGCGGCAACAGGTGAAGTTCTCCCGCGCGGTGATGCCGGACGCCTCCAGCGCGGCGAACGCGCGCGTCAATCGCTCGGGGTCCGTCTCGCCCTGCCAGGTGGCCTGCTCCGCGACGCGCTCCAGCCACAGTCGGTCGGCCAGCGCCCTCGCCTGCGCGGGCGAGACCGGCCGCCGCTCCTTGGTGACCAGGTAGTCCTCGGCGAGCTCGGTCAGGCGCGCCCGGTTGCTGTAACCGCCGACCAGGACCTCGCGGACCTGCTGTTCCAACTCCTCGCGCTCGCCCTCACCGAGGTCCAGCGGCGGCACCTCGGTGACCGGGCCGAGGTCCAGTGGCGCCCAGTCGAGCCCGGCGTCCCACCCCGCCTCCCGGCGCGCCCAGCCCGTCATGGCCGAGATCACCGCCTCGGCTCCGTCCGGCTTCGCCAGGAAGTGCCGGTCGACGGAACCGTCCCGGTGCTCCAGCGTGTAGTCGCCCCCGGCCTCGTGCCAGACCTGCACGAACACGTCCGGCAGGTCGGGGATCGGATGGACCACCAGGAACCGGTCGCCGTCACCCCCGATACGCCGCACCAGGTCTGCCAAACCCTCAGCGGACACGCGGACCAGCCGCCCCCGCTTCTCCGTCTTCACCACGACCTCCAGCACGTGGAGACTCTGACACACCGGTCCGACAGTGCGCCCGGGGGACCACCCGTGTCAGCGGCGCCCGACGTGCGCGGCCACGGTCCGCGCACACGCCGCCGGTTCCGCGCGCGACGTGTCAACCTCCAGGTCGTAGACGACGCCCTCGTGGACGGCATCCGCCTGTGACGCCGCCATCCCCTGCGCCCGGTCGCCCCGTGCGGCCTCCCGCTCCGCCGCGACCACACCGTCGCACCGCACGCCGACCCAGAGCACGTTCAGCCCGGTCAGCGCCGCCCGCCAGCGCTCCTGCGAGGCCGCTCCGCCGAGGAACACGTCGTCGACGACCACGCGCGCGCCCGCACGCACCATCGCCGCCACGCCCGTCCGCCACGCCGCCTCCAGCGCGCGGAACTCCGCCCCGACGGCGACCGTGCCGTCCGCCGCCACCGTGAACCCCGTCTCGGATGCCAGCAGCGACGGCGGCAGCATCTCCACGAACGCGTCGACCGCGACCGCGAGCCACGGCTCCGGCAGGACGATCTGGAGGGCGCGGACCAGCGTCGACTTGCCCGAGCTGGAACCACCGTTGAGCACGATCACCTGAGTAGCCACCGGCTCACCCTAGATCGAAAAACTCCGCGCCCCGGCCCCCGCGCGTGTGAGGATGCCCGGGTGTCGACCACCATCACCGAACATCGCTACACCGCCGACGACGGCGCCGAACTCGGGTACCTGCGGCGTGGATCGGGGGAGCCGCTCGTCTGCCTGCCCGGCGGCCCCGGTGCCGACGTGCGGTACCTCGGCGGTCTGGGCGGCCTCGACGAGCACCGCTCGCTCGTCCTCGTCGACCAGCGGGCGACCGGCCGCTCGCCGGTCCCTGAGGACCGGTCCCGCTGCCGCTACACCGCCCAGGCCCACGACCTGGAGGCGTTGCGACGCCACCTCGGCCTGGAGCGCCTCGACCTGCTCGCCCACTCCGCCGCGTGCCTGACCGCCCAGGAGTACACCGCCGCACACCCCGGCCGCGTGCGCCGGCTGATCCTGGTGACGCCGGTCGGCGTCCTCGCACGCGAGGCCGACGAGGCGGAGGTCGCCGAGATCCGCTCCCGCCACGTCGACGAGCCCTGGTACCCGGCGGCCGTCGCCGCGCAGGAGGAGCTCGCGGCCGGGGGCGTCGACCCGGAACGGGTCGGGGAGTTGACGCTGCGCACGGTCCCGTTCGTGTGGGGGCGCTGGCGGGAGGAGTACCTCGCGCTCTACCGCGAACCGATGCGGGGCGCGCCCGACTGGTACCGCGACGTCTTCTACTCCGGCGCCCCGGCACCGGACGAGCGTGACGCCCGCCTCGCGCGCCTCGCCGCTTGCGGCGCCCGCCCATTGGTCCTCGCGGGTGGTGGCGACGGCATCATCGGCACCGCACCGGCCCGGCAGGCCGCCGAACTGCACCCGGGCAGCCGCCTCGTCGTCCTGCCGGACGCCGGGCACCGCCTCTGGCACGAGGAGCCGAAGGCGTTCACCGGGGAGGTGCTGGCCCACCTGCGGTCGTAAGGCCCGGGCGTGCCGCTGCGGAAGGTGCGAGGATCGGACGCATGACGGAAGCCGGTTACTCGGGCACCCCGCTGGCCAAGAAGCTGCGGATCAAGCCCGGCCACGTCGTCGCGCTGCGCCACGTGCCCGCCGACTGGCCGGTGCCCGACCTCCCCGACGGTGTGCGCCTCGACGCGCGCCCCGACGCCCGCCCCGAGGAGGCGGACGTCGTCCTCGCCTTCTACCGTGCGGCGGCCGACGTGCGCGACGACGCGGCCGGTCTGGTCGCCGCGCTGCGGCCCGCATCCTGCCTGTGGTTGCTGTGGCCGCGCCGCGCGGCCGGTCACACCAGCGACATCACCGACACCGAGCTGCGCGCAGTGATGCTGCCGCTGGGGGTGGTGGACGTGAAGGTCGCGGCGGTGGGGGAGGACTGGTCCGGCCTCGCCTTCGTCTGGCGCAAGGAGAACCGTCCGACGCGGTGACCGGGCGGCGTCGGCCGTGGCGGCCTCAGACTGCCGGTTCACTCGTCGAGAACGGCTCGGGGCCGGGCACGCTCGTGTCGGTGTCGGTGTCGGTGTCGATGTCGGTGTTCGGGTCCGGGTCCGCGTGGGTCGTCCGCACGCGCAGCGCGCGCACCTCAGGGACGGCCACCATGGCGAACGTGCCGAGCAGGATCACCGCGGCCGCGACGAGCAGTGTCGCGCGCACGCCCACCGCCGCACTGAGCGGACCCACCGCGGCCTGGGCGACAGGGATGATCGCGTAGGAGCCGAGCGCGTCGTAGGAGTAGACCCGGGCCAGGCGCTCCTCCGGGATCTCCTGCTGGAGCGAGGTCTCCCAGGCGATGCCGAACTGCTCGACGCAGACGCCCGCCAGCACGTTGCTCACAGCCAGCACTGGAACCGGCAACCCCAGCGCCAGCCCGGTGGGCAGCAGCGCCTCGGCCACCATGCAGGAGGTGCCGACCAGCAGCAGGTGCCGCGCCCGGAAGCGGAGGCCGATCACCCCGCCGGCCACCATCCCGATCGTCTGGCAGGACAGGATCAGTCCCCACCCGCCGCTCCCGAAGGACGTCTTGGCGATCGACGGGCCCAGCACCTGGATGACACCGCTGTACGCGGCATTGAGGAAGCCGAAGCCGAGCACGATCACCCAGACCCAGCGCCGCAGCACGAACTCGCGCCAGCCCTCGTGCAGTTCGCGCAACACGCCGGGCCGCGGCGCTCCGGCAGGCCCATGGGCGCGCGCGGGGGCGGCGACGCGCACGAGGGAGAACAGCAGGGCAGCGGCCGCGAAGGTGGTCGCGTCGATGGCGAGCCCCCATCCGGCGCCGAGCCCGCTGACCACGATCCCGCCCACGGCCGCCCCGCCGATCATCGCCCCGTTGGCGAACATCCGGTTCAGCGCGTTCGCGCTCAGCCGCTCCTCGGCGGGGATGGTCTGAGGCAACAGTGCGGACGAGGCGGGCAGGGCGAAGGCGGCGAAACTCCCGTTCAGCGCGGAGAGCACGAGCAGGCGCGTGACGGTCGCCTGGTGGGTCAGGACGAGCGTGGCCACCGTCCCCTGGCTGAGCGCGCTCAGCACGCTCGATCCGACCAGCACCAGGCCGCGCGGCAGGCGGTCGGCCACGACGCCGCCGAAGAGCAGGAAGACGACGTTGAAGAGTGTCCGCACCGCGACCACGAGCCCCAGCTGCGTCACCGAGCCGGTGATCTCCAGGACGGCGAAGGCGAGGGCGATCGGGGCGACGCCGTTTCCCAGCATGTTGGCGGCGCGGCCCGCGACGAGCAGGCGGAACGGGCGATGGCGAAAAGGGGCGAGGGCTGTTGGCACTGGGCATCCCTACCGTGTGGGCGATCGCACAGCAACGGCTTTTCGTCGGCGGGGGCCGGCTGTGCAACAAACTGTTGACGGAGGTGGGGAGCGTCGATAGCGTCACGTCAACAAACTGTTGATACAGGACCCGAGGTCGGGGCGAAGGGGAAGTTATGGCCGCGCGAACCACGTTCTCCAGCACACTGCGGGAGGGCATCGAAGCCGACCTCGCCGGAGTCGACGCCGATCTCGCCGCACGGTACCCGGGCGATCCCGGCACCCGGCAGCCGGTGCACACCGTCTACGTCCCCGCCGACGCCCTCGTGGACGGCGGGACCGAGCGCGGCGTTGGCGAGCTCGTCCGCGACTGGGGCCGCCAGGCCCTCGACCTCCTCGACCGGCACGCGCCCGACGCGTCCGCCCTCGCGGCCGTCCTCGGCCAGACAGACGCTGGTCTCGCGGCCGACGTCCACGACCGCGTCCGCGCCAAGCTGGAGCGCGAGCCCATCGAGGACCTCCGCATCGACTTCGAGGACGGTTACGGCCCCCGGCCCGACAGCGAGGAGGACGCCGCCGCCGAGCGCGCCGCGCGCCTCGTCGCCGAGGCCGTCGCCGACGGCAGCGCGCCGCCGTTCATCGGTATCCGCATGAAGTGCATGGAGTCGCCCGTGCGCGCACGCGGGATCCGCACCCTGGACCTCTTCCTCACCGGCCTCCTCGACGCCGGGAAGGGCGCCCTGCCGGAGGGGCTCGTCCTCACCCTCCCCAAGGTGACCTATCCCGAGCAGGTCGCCGCGATGGCAAAGCTCGTGGCGGGCTTCGAGCACGCGGCCGGCCTCCCGAGCGGGCGGATCGGCTTCGAGATCCAGATCGAGACCACCCAGGCCATCCTCGGCGCGGACGGCCGCGCGACCGTGTCCCGGATGATCGAGGCGGCGGAGGGCCGCGCCACCAGCCTCCACTACGGCACCTTCGACTACAGCGCGTCCTGCGGCGTCAGCGCGGCCTACCAGAGCATGGAGCACCCGGTCGCGGACCACGCCAAGGCCGTCATGCAGGTTGCCGCGGCCGGAACGGGCGTCCGCCTCTCCGACGGGTCGACCAACGTCATCCCGACCGGCCCGACCGAGCAGGTCCACGCCGCCTGGCAGCTCCACCACCGACTGGTCCGCCGCTCGCTCGAGCGCGCCTACTACCAGGGCTGGGACATGCACCCCGGCCACCTGCCCACCCGCTATGCGGCGGTCTACTCCTTCTACCGCGAGGGCATGGACGCCGCCGCGGCCCGCCTTGCCGCGTACGTCGCGCGCGCCGGTGGTGACGTGATGGACGAGCCGGCCACCGCCAAGGCCCTCAGCGGCTACCTGCTCCGCGGCCTGGACTGCGGCGCCGTGGACGCCGCGGAGGTCGAAAAGGCCGCGGGCCTCGACCGTCGCGCCCTCGACACGCTCGCGGGACGCTGACGGGCGGCCGATTTGGATCCGGGGCGACACTCGCGTACAGTCGATCGAGTTGCCTCGGAGACCACCCCGCAAGGGGATGGTGACGGGAAGACGAAATCCACTGGAAATCGGAGCTGAAAAGCTCTGATAGAGTGGGAAACGAAGGAAGCGCCCGGAGCGGCCCGAAAGGGAAGCAAAGGAAGCGACCGTTCCTTGAGAACTCAACAGCGTGCCAAAAGTCAACGCCAGTTA
>NZ_JBGCCA010000039.1:0-101790 GCF_041261265.1 Streptacidiphilus sp. MAP12-33 | reverse complement strand
AGTAACTGGCGTTGACTTTTGGCACGCTGTTGAGTTCTCAAGGAACGGTCGCTTCCTTTGCTTCCCTTTCGGGCCGCTCCGGGCGCTTCCTTCGTTTTCTACTCTATCAGAACTTCCGGCCTTCGCTTTTCGCTCCGGCCCGTTCCGACGAGTGAAACTCTAGCTGATTTCTTCGGTCGGAACCAAATCCACCAGCCATTCTCGAAAATGGCAGCACGAATGAACCATTCGTACGATCAGATTCGAGGGGGTTGGCTGCCCGGACACCCGCATCGCGGGCGGGGCAACTCGGAGAACATTACGCACGCCCGCAGGCCGTGTCAACCCTCCCGGAGCGGGAACTCGCACCAGACCGCCTTGCCCCCGTCAGGGGTGCGGCGGGTGCCCCAGGTGGAGGCGATGGTGGCGACGATGGCCAGCCCGCGGCCGGACTCGTCGGCCGGCAAGGCCTGGCGGCGGCGCGGGAGGTGATCGTCGGCGTCCGTCACTTCCACCGTGAGGCGGCGGTCGGTGCGGCGCAGGCGCAGGCGCATCGGGGGGTGGCCGTGGGTGAGGGAATTGGAGACCAGTTCGCTCACGGCCAGGACACCCATGTCGCGGATGTCGTCACCGACGCGCCAGCTGCTGAGAACCCCGCCGGTGAAGGCGCGCGCGCTCGACGCGGATTCCGTGCCGCCGAGGAGATCCAGTGACGCGCTGCGGAAGAGCTCCGCGGAGTCCTGCTCACGCTGGGGCAGCTGGAAGACGAGGGCGGCGACGTCGTCGTCGTGCTCGGGGGTGACCCCCATGGCGCGCAGGAGGCGGGAGCAGATGACGTCCGGGGTGCCGGTGGCGCCGCCGAGGGTCTTGGCGAGGGCGTCGAGGCCGCGGTCGATGTCGCGGTCGCGGCGTTCGACCAGGCCGTCGGTGTAGAGGACGCCGGTGGCGCCGGGTGGAAAGGGCAAGGTGCCGGAGGTGTGCATCCAGCCGCCGGTGCCGAGGGGAGGGCCGCCGGGTTCCTCCGGACGGGTGACCGTGCCGTCGGCGGAGCGGACCATCAGCGGGAGGTGGCCGGCCGAGGCGTAGGTGACCGACTGCTCGCTCGGGTCGAAGACCGCGTAGAGGCAGGTGGCGATCTGCATGGCGTCGATCTCGGCCGCGATGCCGTCCAGGAGCTGGAGGACCTCGTGCGGGGGCAGGTCGAGACGGGCGTAGGCACGGACAGCGGTGCGCAGCTGGCCCATGACGGCGGCGGCGCGCATGCCTCGGCCCATGACGTCGCCGATGACGAGTGCGGTTCGGCCGCCGCCGAGGGTGATCACGTCGTACCAGTCGCCGCCGACCGCGGTGTCGGCGCCGCCGGGCTGGTAGGTGGCGGCCACGCGGAGGTCGTCGGGTTGTTCGAGCTTCTGCGGGAGCAGGCTGCGCTGGAGGGTTACGGCGGCCTCGCGCTGTCGGCGTTCGCTCTCGCGCAGGCGCTCGGTGACACGGACCTGGTCCGTCACCTCCGCTCCGAAGACGAGGACGCCGCAGACGTCGGAGGCGCCGGTGCTGCGGCGCAGTGAGGCGAAGGTGCCGATGCCGAGGGAGGGGAGGCCGAGCGACGGGCGTGCCCCACCACCGGCACCACCCGAACCGGCCGAACCGGCCGAACCGGCGGACCCTGCTGACCCGGCCAAGGTGGCCGAACCGGCCGAGGCGGCGTTCACAGCGGCGGCGGCAGTGGCCGTCGGCGCGGACACGACGGCTCCCGGTGCCAGGACGCTCTCGCCGAGGCTGAGCTGCGCGAGCTGGCGGCCAAGGTCCTCGGACTCACGGATGGGGGCGCAGACGAAGGTGTAGTAGCGCGGTTCTCCGCCGCCGACCCCGCCGGCGCCCACGGCCGAGCCGGGGTGGTTGAGGATCTTGCGGGCCTTGACCGTGCGCGGGCGGCCGGTCCGGTAGACCTGGTCCATCAGCGGCAGCAGGCCGAGCTCCTCCAGCTCGGGCATGACCTGGTGGGCGGGGACGCCTGTCGGCCGGGGGCCGAAGACCTCGGTGTACGCGCGGCTGAGGTAGCCGAGGCGGTGGCCGGGGCCGTAGCCGATGGCGACGAGCGCCGGTAGGTGGCCGAGGACGTCGTGGACGGCGAGGTGCTCGTGGCCGGCGTGCTCGTGGGCGATCCGCTCCTCGGGGAAGTCGCGGCTGGCCGGGACGCTGGGGGTGGCACCGGGGTCGCGGTCCGTCGACGCGGAGGCGCGCCGCTGTCCACCGGGGAGCCGGACGCTCCAGCGTGTGAGATTCAACGGAGTCCTTCGGGCTGTGGCTGCGGGCACGCTGTGGGAGCGGGCGTCGTCGAACGGGCGTCGGTCGAGCGGGCTCGATCGAGGCGGGCTTCGGTCGAGGCAGGCTTGGCAGGCTTCAGGGTCGCGCGGAGTCGGGGTCCAGTGTGGCCGAAAGGGGCGTCACGGGGAATCAGCTGACCTGGGGTGTCTCGAAGATCGGCAAATCCGGCCGGATCGGACACCGCTTCTTCACACAGCTGTCCGACGGGTGTCCGATACGGCCGATATGCGATCGCGCTACCGCTCGTCCATCAGCTGTTCGAAGCCGGCGCGTGGTTCCTCCAGCTCGCCGAGGGAGACCATCTCCCGTCCCGTCAGCCCTGCCAGCAGCCAGTCCGACAGGACGCGCGCCTTGCGCTCCCAGGTGGGGATGCGGCGCAGGTGCACGGCGCGGTGCAGCAGCCAGGCGGGTCGCCCGTGCAGGGAGCGGCCGCGCAGCTGGGCGACGCCCTTGTGAAGTCCCAGGGAGGTGATCGAGCCCTTGAGTTCGTACCGGTATTCGACGGTGGGCTCGCCGCGCAGTCCGGCGACGAGGTTGTCGGCGAGCACCACGGCCTGGCGCACGGCGTGCTGGGCGTTGGCGCGGCAGGTCTCGCCGGGGCGGGCGAGGTCGGGGACGGCGGCGCAGTCGCCTCCGGCGTAGACGTCCTCGGCGCCGAGGACGCGCAGGTGGGTGTCGCAGCGCAGGCGGCCTTGGGCGTCCACGGCCAGGCCGGTCTGTTTGAGCACGGGGTTGGCTCGGACGCCCGCCGTCCACACCAGGGTCCGGGCGGCGAGTCGGCTGCCGTCGGTGAGCTGCACGATCCCGTCCGGGCCGACGGCGGCGAGGCGGGTGCCGAGCCGCACGTCGACGGCGCGTTCGCGCAGTTCGGCGGTGGTGCGGGCAGCGGCCTGGGGTTCGGTCTCGGGCAGGATGCGCTTGCCTGCCTCGACGAGGATCCAGCGCAGGTCCTCGGGTTGCAGGGTCGGGTAGTGGCTGACGGCGTGCCGCGCCATGTCCTCCAGCTCGGCGAGCGCGCCGGTTCCGGCGTAGCCGCCACCGACGAAGA
Source organism: Streptacidiphilus sp. MAP12-33 (assembly GCF_041261265.1). Taxonomy (NCBI): domain Bacteria; kingdom Bacillati; phylum Actinomycetota; class Actinomycetes; order Kitasatosporales; family Streptomycetaceae; genus Streptacidiphilus; species Streptacidiphilus sp. MAP12-33. The sequence goes on along the minus strand of NZ_JBGCCA010000039.1, from coordinate 98,438 downwards.
CGAAGGTGAGCGCCGCCTGCCGGAGCTCGGGGTCGCGGGTGGAGGCGGCGGCGTCGAGCTGGCCGAGTACGTGGTTGCGCAGTTTCACCGCCTCCTCGACGCTGCGGAAGCCGATCCCGCTGCGGGCCAGCCCGGGGACGGGCAGGATGCGCGAGACCGAGCCGGGCGCGAGGACGAGCCGGTCGTAAGGGAGCGTCAGCTCGACCGGCGGCCCTTCGCGGTGCAGCGGCGAGGGGAGCGTGAGATGCGCGAGCCGGCCGGCGGTGTCGAGGGAGGTGAGCCGTCCTTGCACGATCCGGACGCCGGGCAGGGCGCGGCGCAGGGGCACGACGACGTGGCGCGGGTCGATCGCGCCGGCCGCGGCCTCGGCCAGGAACGGCTGGTACGTCATATAGGAGGTCGGGTCGACGAGCGTGACCTCGGCCTCCCCCGGCCGCAGCCGGGAACGCAGCCGAAGGGCGGCGTTGACGCCGACCTGGCCGCCGCCGATGAGCAGAATGCGCGCGGGTGGGAGCACGCAACCTATTCCGCACCCGCGTACGCCCGCGCGTCCATACTCCGTACCTGAATGAGTGGACCCCGAGCGTCCACGGGTTTGCGCGCCCCGAGGGCGTGGGACGAGGCCGAGAGCACCCCGGCGGGACCCTTGACTCCACTGATCTGCGCAGATGTCCTACGCTGCGCTGCGAGGGTGGTGTGGGCACGTCCGATGCGGACGGGGCGAATCCTTTCGGGTTCCCCTGTTCCCGTCGATGCGCTGTCAACTATCGTCGTTGGATCTGTCTACGGGGGAGGACGAACCTCATGGTTCAGCAGGAGCAGGTACTGCCGCGAGCAGTGGACGGGACGATTCCGGTCCAGCGCGTCGCGGCCAACGGTGTCAGCCGGGGGGCGGGCACCGGCGCGGGCGCGAACGGCGGCCCGGGCAATCGGCTGCGTGTGGACGCGCGGCGCAACCTCGAGGCGGTGCTGCGTGCGGCGCGCGAGGTCTTCGGCGAACTCGGCTACGGCGCGCCGATGGAGGAGGTCGCCCGCCGTGCGGGCGTCGGCGTCGGCACGGTCTACCGGCGCTTTCCCAGCAAGGAGGTGCTGGTGCGGCGGATCGCCTCGGAGGAGGTGGTCTGGCTGACCCAGCAGGCGCGCGAGGCGATCTCCGTCCAGGCGGGCGGCGCGGGTGCGTGGGAGGCTCTCGCCTCCTTCCTGGCCCGTGCGGCGTCCTCCGGCGCGGGGCGCCTGCTGCCACCGGAGACGTTCCGTCAGGCGGAGGCGCTGGTCCGGGTGCCCGTGCAGCGGACGCCTGAGACGCCGGACGCGGCGGTCGCACCCGCGGGTGCGACGGACGACGAATTCGGCGCGGACGCGGATCCGGCGCGGCTGCTGGAGCTGCTGGCTGAGCTGGTCGACGGCGCGAGGAGCTCCGGCGAGCTGCGGCCCGGGGTGACGGTGGCCGACGTGGTGCTGGTCCTGACCGCGGCGGTGCCGCAGCACACGTCTCCCGACGGGAGCGCGTCCGGCCGCCTGCTCCAGCTCCTGCTGGACGGCCTGCGGAGCTGACGCTCCGCTCCCGGCGGTAGTTGCACTCCGCCGAGGGGCGTGGGGCCCTGCTCGATCAACTGCGTGCACGACAAGCCACCCTGTGTGGTGAGTCGCGCAACGAGCAGGGCCATCCGCACGCCGGTGGTTGCTCGCGCACGCAGGTCATCGGGCAGGGCCTCGCACTCCTTGGTGTTGCCACTACCTGCGGGAGCATCACAGAGCTATTCCCCGAAGGAGTGGCCCCGCAGGCATCGCCTCCCGTTGGCTCACCGGCGTGTGGGATGGTTTCCCGGTCGAGAGAGTGCGAGCGGGGGTCCGTGTCATGGCCGCAGAGGAGCCGGAGGCGACCGCCGCCGCTGCCAAGGTTCCGCCGCAGGGCGACGGCAGTGGGCGGCACCGTGGCGATGGCGCGCCCGAGCACGACCTTCCGGAGGCGACGGTACCGGCGCCCGGTGGGCCGGTCGACGAGGACGCGCTCGGGCCGTCCGACGCGGAGTTGACCGCCGCCGTGCGCGGGGGCGACGACGACGCGTACGAGGAGTTGTACCGCCGGCACGCGGCCGCCGTGCGGCGCTATGCGAAGACCTGCTGCCGGGATTCCTTCACGGCGGAGGATCTCGCCGGCGAGGTCTTCGCCCGCACCCTCCAGGCGCTCCGCGCCGGCAAGGGGCCGGACGTCGCGGTGCGCGCGTACCTGCTGACGGCGGTACGCAACATCGCCGCGTCCTGGAGCCGCAGCGACCGGCGCGAGCAACTGATCGACGACTTCCAGGTGTTCGCCTCGTCCCACGCCGTCGTCGCGACGGTCGACGTGACCGACCCGGGCGCGGACGCGCAGGCCATGTCGGGGGTGGACCAGTCGCTGATCGTCCGGGCGTTCCGGAACCTCGACGCGGACGACCGGCTGCTGCTGTGGCACACCGAGGTGGAGCAGGAGCCGCCGCGCGAGGTCGCGCTGCTCCTGGGCAAGACAGCCAACGCCACGGCGGTTCAGGCGCACCGCGCCCGCGAGCGGTTGGCGACGGCGTTCCTCCAGGCGCACGTCTCGGACAGTCAGGCGTCGGACTGCGAGCGGCACGCGAGCAAGCTGGGCGGGTTCGCGCGCGGGCAGTTGGGCAAGCGGGCGTCGACGGAGGTGCGTGCGCACCTGCAGGAGTGCGACCGGTGTTCGGCCGCCTACCTGGAGCTGGTGGATCTCAACCACAGCCTGCGCGAGCTGCTGCCCGGCGGACTGCTGGTCTGGCTCGGCACCGGCTACGGCACGGCCGTGGCCGCGGGACTGGTCGGCGGCGTGGCCGTCGCGGGCGCGGCGGCGGGTGCGGCCGGGGGCACCACCGCGGGTGCGACCGCGGGCGGCGCGGCCGGTGCGGCCGGTGCGGCCGGTGGAGGTGCCGGTGGCGGGAGCGCGGCCGGCGGTGCGGCCGCGTCGGAGGGGGTCGGGCTGCCCGCCAAGATCGGTATCGCGACGGCGGTGGCCGTGGCGGCCGGAGTGGCCCTGGCCTACGCGCTGTCCGGCAGCACGCCGCCGCCGCACAAGCCGGTGGCGGCCAGGCCCACGCCGCACCCGGTGGCGAGCGTGCCCGCGCCCAAGCCGAGCCCGCGTCCCACGCCGTCCACTCCGACACCGACCCCGGCGCCGGTTCCGGTGGCCGTGGTCAAGCCCTCTCCCAGGCCGACGCCTCCCCCGAGCCCGGCTCCCACCCCGACACCCACACCGACGCCGACCCCGACGCCCACCCCCACACCGACGCCGACTCCCACCCCGACCCCGACGCCGACGCCGCAGAGCTACTTCGTCGACTCCCTGCCGTTCCAGGGCGTCTCGAACCCCGACGGCCCCGCGATCGAACCGGACGCCTTCGACTGGGTCTGGCAGCGTCCGGACGGCGTCAGCATCGGCGGCACGCAGTACCGGCGCGGCATCACCGTCACCGCGCCGTCGAGAACGGTGATCGACCTGAACCGCAGTTGCTCGCTCTTCTCGGGGTCGGTCGGCGTCGACGACCTGACCATGGGCTGGGGCGCGGCTCGGTTCGCCGTCGAGGACGGCGACTCGGGTGCGGTGCTGTGGAGCTCCGACGTGATCCACGGTGGTGATCCCGCCGTGGCGTTCAACGTCCCGCTCGACGGGCTGACCTCGATCCGGCTGGTCGTCCATGGCTCGCACGGCCACTTCGGCGGGCAGATCGCCGACTGGGCGGACGCCGGCTTCACCTGCTGACGCCCGCCGTCCCGCCCTCCCGCTCGCCTGTCCGGGGGCTCAGCCCTTGAGCTGGGCCACCTGGCGAAGGGCGGAGAGGAAGGTCTCCGTCTCCTCGGCGCCCTGAACGGCGTACTGGCCGTCGAAGACGAAGGTCGGCACGGCGCTGACGCCGATCCGGCGGGCCTGGTCGAGCTCCTGCTCGGTCTCGGCGCGGCCCTCGTCGGACGGCAGGAACGCCTCGACCCGGGCCCGGTCCAGTCCTGCGGCGACGGCGACCTCGGTCAGCGCGGCGAAGTCGGCGACGTCGACGCCGTCGGAGAAGTGCGCGGCCAGCAGCCGCTCCTTGAGCTCCCCCTGGACCGCCGGGCCGTACTCGTGCTCGGCCAGCCAGAGCAGCCGGTGGCCGTGGATGGTGTTGACGTGCAGGGCGGCGTCGAAGTCGTAGTCGATGCCCTCCTGCTTGCCGATCGCGGCGACGCGGTCGTCCATGGCGCGCGACTGCGGCCCGTAGCGCTCCTCCAGCCAGGCACGGTGCGGGCTCGGCTCGGCGGGGGCGTCCGGGACGAGCTGGTAGGGGCGGTAGACGACCTCGACGTCCCCGGCGCCCTCGAAGGCGGCGAGGGCACGGTCGAACCGGCGCTTGCCGATGTAGCACCAGGGGCAGGCGATGTCCGAGTAGATCTCGACCTTCATGCGGGCGCACTCCTCACAGCTCACGTTTCTCTGCGCACTCAGAGAACGCGGCCGCGGTCCCCCGCATTCCCGCTCAGCGTTTGGGCCCCGGGACGAGCAGCACCGGGCACAGGGCGTGGAAGAGCAGCGCGGACGCCACCGAGCCCAGGAGCAGGCGGGAGAACCCGCCGTTGCCGCGGGCGCCCAGCACGAGGGTGTGCTGCCGGGCCGACGCACCCAGCAGCAGGGTGACCGGGTCGCCGGCGAGCACGTGCAGGTCGGGCACGACGGTCGTGCCCGGGACCCGGGCGGACGCGGCGGCGACCCCCCGCTGGACGACGTCCGCCATCCCTGCGAGCAGACGGTCGGCACTGTCCTGCACGACGTCCTCCAGCCCTGCGGTCACCACGGCGGACGCGGGATTGACCGCGGCGAGGACGCGGAGGGGCAGCGCGTGCGCCTGCGCCTCGTGGAACGCCCGCTCCAGCGCCCACAGCGAACCGTCCGAGCCGTCGACCCCGACGACGACGCCGGGGGCGGCGTCGGGAGGCGGCGGCTGGTGGGAGACGGGGAGGGGACGCATGAGGCCATGATGCGGGGCGGCGGTGAGGGAACGTCAGGCAACACGCTCAGTGGCACGACAGGGGCGCGGGCCTCTGCCCGGCAACCACCCGGTGCGGATGCCCGGCGCGCACGGGGCTCAACATGGGTGGGTGGCTTGTCATGCAGTCCCCGCGCCCCTCGGTGGTGCGACCACAGGCAAGATCGTCACTGACCCACTCGCGCCCGCGCGGCGGAGCCGCAGATCGGCAGAGCCTCGCGCCCCCGGGGTCAGTGCAACTGGGCCGCCGTGCTCGCCGGAGCGATCCAGCAGCTGCCGCGACGGCTGTGGAGGCGGCGGAGCCACAGCTCAGTGGCGATGAGCTCCGGGAGGCCGTCGACCGGCCCCGGGGCGTCCGTCGCCGTCGCCGCGGCCAGGCTGGCGCGGGTGAGGGGGACGTCGATGACGCCCCAGCGGCCGAGCAGGGACGTGGCAAGGAGGCGGTCCAGCGAGGTTGCCGACCGACGCAGGCCGGCCCGCATCGTCTCGGTGGAGGGGTAGGCGTCGTGGGGGGCGGGGCCGGAGGCCGGCAGACCGTCGGGGACGGAGTCGACGCCCGCGCCCGCGAGCACGGCGCGCAGGATCAGCTGGCGGGCACCGGGCTGGATCCGGGCGCGGTCCGGGACGAGACGGCAGGCGCGGACGACCTGGTTGTCGAGGAACGGCGCGTGCAGTCGGCGGCCGCGCGCCTCCGGGGCGGACTCCACGACCTGGGCCAGCACCCGGAAGTCCGCCGCGCGACGCTGGAGCGCGAGGCGGGCGCGGCGGGCGCCGGGCCGCTCGTCGGGGGCACCGGCCTGCGCCGCGAGGCGCAGCCGTTGGGCGACCGCGCCGCGCGCGCCCTCGGTGAGCCAGGCCGCCACCGGTCCGGGTGTGCACCAGGCGAGCGCGCGGGTCGAGGCCTCGCCCGCGCTGCCGGGGCGCGCGGGTTCCGCGGCTCCGTCGCTGAGCAGCGCGTCCGCCGCGGCCGCCAGGCCCTCGACGTAGCCGGTCCGGGCGAGACGCCGCGCGGCGCGGACGACGGAGACGGGGGTGCCGAGCCCGGCCGCGCCGAGCGCCACGCTGTCGGCGCGGGTCAGCGCGGCCACGGGCCGCAGCAGCGGGCTGCGGCGACGTTCGTGGAGCAGGTCGGCGAGGCGGGCGGGGTGACCGTCGAGGACCTGGCGGGCGCCGTGCCCGCTGATGTGCTCGACGCCGGCGGCGGCGAGGCGGGCGCGCTGGCGGACGGCGGTGACCAGGGCCGGGCCCGGCTCGTCGGTGAGCGGCCCGGCCAGGGGGTCGTCGGCGAGGTCGGAGAAGGGCAGCGCCTCCTGCCCACCCGGGACGACGACGTGGTCGATCCGGTCGGCGGCGGCCTCCGCAACGGCGCGGGCCCGCAGCAGCTCGGCCTCGCGTGCGGGGTTGGGCGGGGCGCCCGTGACGCCTTCGGCGTCGGTGTAGGTGATGGCCAGCAGCGCGTCGCTGCCGGGCGCGTCGGGACTTCCGGTCCGCGCCCAGGAGCCGCGGACCGCGCCGGTGCGGCGCGGGTGCCCGTTCGCCCCGGCGGGCTCCGGCCTCGGCGGGCCGTGGCGCAGGGTGCGCCAGCTGCGCGGATCGCCCCAGCGCTCCTCGCTGAAGGTGCCGAGGGCCGGGTGCCGCGCGGACGCGCCGTCAGGCGCGGCCTGCGCTTCGGGTTCCGATTCCGGCTCCGGGTCCGGGTCCGGGCCGGTGCCTTCGGCTTCGCTCCGGAGGCCGAACAGCGAGGTACCGCCCGGGCGTTCGGCCCGGACCGCGCCGGGCGCGGCGGCGCGCGGGATGCCGGCCGCGAGCAGGGTGAGCACGGTGGAGGCGCTGCCGCCGGACAGGTCCACGCTGACGGCCGGTCGCGGCGTGAGCACCGCGCCGCCGAGCTCACCCCCGTGCTCACCGCCGTGCTCGCCCCCGGCCTCGCCGCCCCGCCGCCGGAACGCCCGCCCGACGAAGGGCCCGTCCGGGCCCGCGGCGGAGCCGTCGGCGCCCGGGGCGCGGAAGCCGCGCGCGGCCCGCGGCGGATCGGGGTCGGCCTTGCGGGCGGCGGCGCCGGGGTGGGCCGCTCCGGCGCCAGTGCCCTGGCGGGCCCTGCCCGGCTGGGCCGCTCCGGCTTCGGGGGCGGGTTCCGCCCGCAGGGCGCCGAGGCCGAAGGTGGTGTGTGGGGCGGGTGTGCGCACCCGGAGCCGGACGGACTCCAGGAGGGAGCGGGTGACCTCGGCCGTCGCCGAGGCCTCGCTCATCTCGTAGGTGCCGACACTGCCCGGCAGGGCCTCGTAGACGGCGATGTCGGGGACGCCCGCGCGGACGCTGAGGGCCTGCCCAGGGGGGACCCGGCGCACGCCGATGAAGGGGCTGGTGTCGCCGACGCCCTCCGGGGAGTCCGGCAGGGCGAGGCGCGCCGCGAGGTGGACGTGGTCGACCGGGGCGTCGACGAGGTCGGCGAGCGGGAGCGCGGCCGTGGCCCAGGCGGTGCCGCCGCACCAGCCGGTGTAGTAGACGGGCTGGACGCCCGCCAGGTCGCCGAGAACGGCGACGCGTGCGCCCTGTTGCAGGACGACGACGTAGCTGCCGGGCCAGGTGGTCAGGTGACGCAGGGCTCCACCGGTGGTGGCCAGGAGAGCGGTCCGTAGCGCGGAGTCGGCCGCACCGCAGCGACCCAGGACGAAGAGGCGGGCCAGCGCACCGTCCTCGGGCGGCAGCGCGGTGGCTCCCGCCGCCTGCGCGGACTCGGGCCGTTCGTCGAGCTCGGGGAAGCCGACCTGCACGGTGTGCCGGTAGTGGCGGCGGTAGCGGTAGACGGCGACGCCGCGGATCTCGTCGGGGCGCCAGTCGCCGACGACCCAGAGCGGGTCGGCCCCGGGCCAGAGCAGACGTCCGCCGACCGGCCGCAGCGCGGCCGCCCCGGCCCCCGACATGCCGCCGCGCACCCCGTTCCAGCCCACCACCCACCGCATGCTCGCCTCCCCGCAGGGCAGCACGGTGCCGCACCGTCAGCTCACATGGTGCCAGCTCACGGTGCGGATGGCGGTGGCCTCGCGGAGATCAACTTTCGTTCGTGGCCGAGTTGTTGATCATTCGTCAGCGCCTTGCTCCCGGCAAAGCGGACAGAGCGGCGGAAATCTCCTGCGCTCCTGCGACTCTCGGCCGCCACCCCCCAGGTCCGGGCCCCGACCCCAGGGGCCGCGGACCGGGAAGGCCCGGGCGGGCGTGCCCCCACACCCGCTCCGGAACTGCGTGACACCTCACGGCCCGGGGAGTGTCCGCACACCCCCCGGGCCGGTCCGCCGCCGCGCGGGGATGTACGGCGGCGGCGTCCCCCGACCCGCCGGGTCCTCGACGGCAGGCCGACCCACGCCACCATGCAACTGCCGGGACCACGGGCCAGGGAGGGGGCACAGTGGGGCGCATCGCCGCACGCGCCAGGGGCATAGGCCAACCACCCTCCGTACGGATGTGCGAGCTTTCCTGCGGGAAACCACGCCCAGCAGGTCGGTCGTCTCGGCCTCCGCCGCTACCGGTTCGGGCCAACCGGAACAAGACCCCTTAACCCTGGGAACGCGGGGAACTACTCTGGGTGTTGTCAGGGCAGCATGGGGCGCGGACCGACAGGGGCCGGGCGAGGGCCGACCGGGCGAGGGGGTGCAGCCGGGCATGGTGACCAGCGGGCGAGGACCGAACGAGAAGCTGGGCTCGCTGCTCGCGCTCGCCGGCATCAGCAACGCGGGCCTGGCGCGGCGCGTCAACGACCTCGGCGCCCAACGGGGGCTGACGTTCCGTTATGACAAGACCTCGGTGGCCCGCTGGGTCACCAAGGGCATGGTGCCGCAGGGGCCCGTGCCGCACCTGATCGCGACAGCCATCGGCGGCAAGCTCGGGCGCGGCGTCCCGCTGGAGGAGATCGGCCTGGGCAGCGCCGATCCCACCCCCGAGGTCGGCCTCTCCTTCCCACGCGACGTCCCGGCCGCGGTCCGCTCCGCGACGGAGCTGTGGCGGCTCGACCCGGGGCGCGCGCGCAAGCCCGGCCTGGCCGGCCCCGGTTGGTGGGACAGCCTGGCTGGAACCTTCTCCGTCGCCGCGTACGCGACGCCCGTCTCCCGCTGGCTGATCACGCCCGTCGACGGCTCCGTCGCCCGCGACGCGGCCGCCGCCACGTCGGTGGGCGGGGCCTCCTTCACCGACGTGCACGAGCCCGCCGAGCAGGCCCGCCTCGCGGACGCCAACGGCCGCCCGTACCGGGTCGGCCACGCCGACGCGGCCAAGCTCCGCCAGGCCGCGGAGGAGGCCCGCCGCTGGGACTCCCGCTACGGCGGCGGCGACTGGCGCTCCTCCATGGTCCCCGAGTGCCTGCGCCGCGACGCGGCACCGCTGCTGCTCGCCTCCTACAGCGACGAGGTCGGCCGCGCGCTGTTCGGCGCGACGGCCGAGCTGAGCCGTCTGGCCGGCTGGATGGCCTTCGACACCGGCCAGCACGAGGCCGCGCAGCGCTACTACATCCAGGCCCTGCGCCTGGCCCGCGCGGCGGCCGACGTCCCGCTCGGCGGCTACGTCCTGGCCTCGATGAGCCTGCAGGCCACCTATCGCGGCGCGGCGGAGGAGGGCGTCGACCTCGCCCAGGCCGCCGTGGAACGCAACCGCGGTCTGGCGACCGCGCGCACCATGAGCTTCTTCCGCCTCGTCGAGTCCCGGGCGCACGCCCGCGCGGGCGACGCGGCCGCGTGCGCGGCGGCGCTGGCGGCCGCGGAGAGCTGGCTCGAACGGGCGCGCACAGGCGACGCCGATCCGGCGTGGATCGACTTCCACACCTGGGACCGCCTGGCCGCGGACGCGGCGGAGGCCTTCCGCGACCTCGGCATGCCCGGCAAGGTCCGCGAGTTCACCGAGCGCGCGCTGGCCCGCCCGACGGAGGAGTACGTGCGCTCGCACGGGCTGCGGCTCATCGTCTCCGCGATGGCGGAGCTGGACCAGGGCGAGCTGGAACGCGCGGTGGCGGCCGGCAACCGCGCCCTGGACGTGGCCGGCCGGATCTCGTCGCAGCGGACCCGGGAGTACCTGGGCGAGATGCTCAAGCGGTTGGACCGCTACCGGGGCGAACGCATCGCGGAGGAACTCGTCGAACGCGCCCGCCTCACCCTCGCCGCCCCGGCGTAGCCGGGTAGGGGCGCGGGGAACCGCTCGATCACCTGCGTGCGCGACAATCCCCCGGCCTTCGGTCGGGAGGTGCCCCCGAGGTGCCCCGAGGTGCCGCCTCCCACTCAGGTAGAGCCCCGAGCGCCCAGGGTCATCCGCGCGCGGTGGATTCTCGCGCACGCAGTTGATCGAGCGGAGCCCCGCGCCCCTGGATAGTGCAACTAGAGTCATCCGCATGGGCTTCGACTGTGACGTCGTGATCATCGGTGGTGGGATCGTCGGCCTCAGCGCCGCGTACGCGCTCGGGCTCGCACGGCCCGGGATCGACGTGGTCGTGCTGGAGAAGGAGCCGCAGCTCGGTCTCCACCAGACCGGGCACAACAGCGGCGTGATCCACAGCGGGCTCTACTACAAGCCCGGCTCCCTCAAGGCCCGCTTCGCCCGCGAGGGCGCGGCCGAGATGGTGGAGTTCTGCAAGACGCAGGAGCTGCCGTACGAGGTGACCGGCAAGCTCGTGGTCGCCGTCGACGAGACGGAGCTGCCGCGTCTCGCCGCGCTCGCCGAGCGCGGGCGGGAGCACGGGCTGCCGGTCCGCGAGCTCGCCGCAGGCGAGATCGCCGGCTTCGAGCCGCACGTGCGCGGCGTCGCCGCGCTGCACGTGGGGACGACCGGGCTGGCCGACTTCCCCGCCGTCGCCCGGCGCTACGCGGAGCTGTCCGGCGCGCGGATCCGCACCGGCAACGCGGTCACCGCGATCGACCGCCGCGCGGACGGGGTGACCGTCACCACGACGCTCGGCGAGGTCCGCGCCCGGGTCATGGTCAACTGCGCGGGCCTGTACAGCGACCGGATCGCGCGGCTGGCCGGTGACGAGCCGGGGCTGCGGATCGTGCCGTTCCGCGGCGAGTACTACGAGCTCTCGCCCGCGGCGGCCGCGCTGGTGCGCGGGCTGGTCTACCCGGTGCCGGACCCGGCGTTCCCGTTCCTCGGTGTGCACCTGACGCGCGACCTCACCGGTGGTGTCCACGTCGGCCCGAACGCCGTCCCCGCGCTCGCCCGCGAGGGGTACGGCTGGGGGCGGATCAGCCTGCGGGACCTGGTCGAGACCGCCTCGTGGCCGGGCACCTGGTCCCTGGCGTCGCGGCACTGGCGCGCAGAGACGGTGGAGCTGCGGCGCTCCGTCAGCCGCCGGGCCTTCACCCGGGCGCTGCGCAGGCTGCTGCCGGACATCACCGAGCACGACCTGCACCCCGCTCCGGCGGGCGTCCGCGCGCAGGCGGTCGACCGCGACGGCGCTCTCGTCGACGACTTCGCCTTCACGACGGGCGACCGCACCGTCCACGTCCTGAACGCCCCCTCCCCCGCGGCGACGGCCAGCCTCCCGATCGGGCGCGAGATCGCCGCCCGGGCGCTGGGGGCCATGCGTTAGTTGCGCCGGCTCGTAGACTGGACGGCATTGTGAGCGCCCAGACCACCGCCCCCGCCCTGACCGCCGAGGACCGCCCGGGCAGTCCTTTCTCCCCCGAGCTGCACCGGGAGCAGCGGATCCGGAGCTTCCACCCCCGCAAGGGGCGCATGAGCGCCGCCCAGCACGACGCGCTGGCGCGCTCGTGGGACGGGTACGGCATCCGTGTCGACGGCAAGCGGGCGATCGACCTCGACGCCTGGTTCGGACGCGAGGGCGCCCGCGTCGTGCTGGAGATCGGCTTCGGCATGGGCGACGCCACCGCGACCATGGCCGGGGCGGAGCCCGACCGGTGCGTGCTGGCGGTGGACGTGCACACCCCCGGGCACGGGAACCTGCTGCGCCGGATCGAGTCCGACCGGCTGGACAACCTGCGGCTCGCGGAGGGCGACGCCGTGGTCCTGCTGCGGGACCAGCTGCCCGAGCGGAGCCTGGACGGTCTGCGCATCTTCTTCCCCGACCCCTGGCCCAAGGCGCGGCACCACAAGCGCCGGCTGATCCAGCCGGAGTTCGTCGCGCTCGCCACCTCCCGGCTGCGTTCCGGGGCGACCGTCCACTGCGCGACCGACTGGGAGCCCTACGCCGAGCAGATGCTCGACGTGCTGAGCTCGACCCCGGAGCTGACGAACCTGCACGCGGACTGGGCGCCGCGGCCGGACTGGCGGCCGGTGACCAAGTTCGAGCGGCAGGGGCTCGCCAAGGGGCACGTCGTCCGGGATCTGCTGTTCCGGCGCGTTTGACCGGCGACAACTCCTACTGGAACTCCATATCCGCCGCTCCGCGCCCCCGCTAAGGTCGTGGGGTGAGCAGCGCGTACGAGGGGCCCGCCGCCGACCCGGCGGCGGGGGCAGCAACAGCAGCGGTTCAGCCAACAGGTCAGCCGACAGCCGAGCCGACAGGCCAACCGACAGCCCAACCGCGACCCGCCGGCCTCGGGGCCGGGGCCGGGGCCGATGTCGCGCTGCCCGAGGGGCTGCCCGCGGCTCCTCAGGCCGGGGGCGCCGACGCACTGCCGTTCAGCCCGCCCACCAGCTTCCGCTACAAGGTGCGGCGCAACCTGCTGGAGAACCGGTGGCTGCGCCTGCTCGCGGTCGTGCTGGTGCTGGCCCTGTGCGGGGTGGTCATCCTCGCCAAGGTGCAGCACCTGACCGGCACCTCCGGGTTCCTGGTCGGCATATCCCTGGCCGTGCTGCCGGTGCCGCTGATCCTCGGCGCGTTCTACTGGCTCGACCGGGTCGAGCCCAAGCCGTGGAAGCTGCTGCTCTCCTGCTTCGGCTGGGGCGCCTGCGCGGCGGCGCTGGTGGCCTACCTGGCCAACAACTACTTCACCTCGCTGCTGGTCAGCCACCAGATCGGCGGGAGCGAGACGCTGGGCGCGAGCCTGGTCGCGCCGCTGGTCGAGGAGACCTGCAAGGGCTCGGCGCTGCTGCTGATCTTCCTGTTCCGCCGCCGGGACTTCACCGGCATCGTCGACGGGGCGGTCTACGCGGGCTTCACCGCGACCGGCTTCGCCTTCACCGAGAACATCCTCTACATCGGCCGCTCGGTGTCCGAGGGCAGCCCGGACGGCGGGAGTGCCGTCGTCGTCACGGTCTTCACCTTCCTGATGCGCGAGGTGATGTCCCCGTTCGCGCATCCGCTGTTCACCTCGATGACGGCGGTGGGCTTCGGCGTCGCGGCGATCAGCCGCAAGCGCTGGCAGCGGATCTGCGCGCCGATCGCGGGCTGGATCTTCGCGATGCTGATGCACGGCACCTGGAACAGCTCCCCCTCGCTCGGCACGTCGGGCTTCTTCGCCGTCTACTTCCTCTTCATGGTCCCGGTCTTCGCCCTGATGGTGTGGCTGCTGGTCTGGGCCCGGGGCAACGAGCTGCGGACGGTCGGGCGCCAGCTGGCCGTCTACGTGACCGCGGGCTGGATGAGCGCGCCGGTGCCGGTCGTGCTGTCGTCGATGCGGACCCGCAAGCAGGCTCGGGCGCTGGCCAAGTTCCAGCAGGGTCCACCCGGGGACCGGGCGATGCGGGAGTACCTGTCCTTTGCGACCTCGCTGGCGCTGCTGCGCGAACGGGTCGCGCGCGGGCTCGCGGTGGCGCACTTCACCGAGCGCGAGCAGGAGCTGCTGCACCACCTGTGGGAGCGCAAGGACGCGGTGGGGTCGGTATTCGCCCGCGTCGGCGAGCAGGAGTGGTTCCGCAAGCACCCGCCGCTGGTTCCGGCCTTCGGTCGGCCGGTCGCGATGGGCGTGCCGATGGGCGTGCCGATGCAGCGTCCTGCTCCGGGGTATCCGGTGCAGGGCGCGTACGGGCCGAGTCCGTACGGGCCGTACTCGCCGTACGGCCGGCCGGGAGTCCAGCCGCAGCAGCCCCACGCCTACGGGCAGCCCGGGCCGCGCCCGTATCCGCAGGCCGGCCCCTACCCGCAGCAGCCGCAGCCCCAGTACCCGCCGTACGCGCACCAGCCGTACCCGCAGGCCGGCCCCTACCCGCAGACCCAGCCGTATCCGCAGGCCCAGCCTCCCGCGCAGCCGCAGTACCAGCAGCAGCCCGAGGTGCCGCGGACCTACGACTACCCCGCGACCCGGCCCGCCACCGCCGAGCCCCAGGCCGGGCAACCCCAAGACCCGCCCGCCGGGCCGTGATTCCCGCACGCTGACTTGGGCCGTACCGGAACCATCAGCACCCCCCGACGCGTTGTTCTTGATATCCGCACACTGACGTGCGGCGACGCCGACACAGCGTCAGGAGGCAGCGCCGGTGACCGATGGCATCTACCGGATGGCCGTGACCAGTGGGCACGGGCATCAGGAGACTGTTGCCCTGGCCGAACAGCAGTTGCGCCAATGGCTCAAGGCGCTGCACTACGACGAGCCGGGCACCGGAAACGGGCGGCGCCGGGTCGGGCCGCAGGCCGTGCTCGACCAGGTGGCGCGTGGCAAGGCCGTGCAGGGGCGGCTGGCCCGCTGGCGGCTGCGCGAGTTCACCGTGCAGGGGATCTGGCAGACCTCGCTGACCGTGGCCACGGCCAAGGACGGCCGCACCTGGGTCCAGCTGGACGCGGAGCAACTGCCGGTGCGCGGCGAGGAGCCCGCCAAGGCGCCGGTCCCGGCGCTGGCCCGGGGCCTGCTGGACGTGCTGGACGCGACGGAGGGCGAGCAGCCCGGCTCGGCGCGGGTGCACGCGTTGCCCGGCGTGATCGAGCGCGCCGACGTCGACACCATCCTCGACGAGCTGTGCGACCCGGACCGGCGGCTGCCGATCGTCGTGGCCAGCACGCCGCTGCACACCGACTTCGAGGACTGGCTCGACGACACCGTCGATCCGCTGCTGCGCAGCTGCAGCGGCATCGCCGTCCTCTACGCCCTCGCGCCCGGCGCGGAGCGGACGTTCAACGCCGCGCTGGAGCACCACCGGGTCTACGGCGGGGCGGTCCGCACGTACCTGCCGGGCCTGGACCCGGCCTGGGCGCCGGAAGCGTCGCGGCACCGGGTGATGTCCCGTTCGACGATCGAGGAGAACCTGCGCCGGGCGTCCGGGCTGCTGGCCTGGCTGCCTCGGCGGCTGGCGGTGCAGGCTCCCCTGCCGGACCAGCTGGTCGGCCTGCCGCCGCTGCGGCCCGAGGGCCTGCCCGAGGCGGACGCGATCCAGCCCGGTGGCCTGCTCGTGGACCACGAGGAGGAGGAGGCCCACGAGCAGCGGGCCCGCGCGGAGGAGCTCCAGGAGGTCCGGCGCTGGTTGCGGGCCGCGGAGGAGCGCGAGTCGCTGCTGGCGGCGGAGTACGACGAGCAGTACAGCGAGCTGCGCGCGGTCCGCACGAAGCTGCGCACGCTCTCCGGCCGCCCGGTGCGTCCGCAGGACGCGGAGCCCGCGACCTTCGCGGAGCTGCTGGACCGCCTGGACGAGTTCCCGCTGCTCGACTTCACCGGCGACGCGCGGCTGACGAAGGAGCTGGACGAGCAGACCGACCACCCGACCTGGGTCCGGATGACCTGGGACGCGCTGCTGGCCCTCCAGGACTACGCGGAGTCCGCGAAGGCGGGCTCGGCCGGCGGCGACTTCCGCAGCTGGTGTGAGAACACCCCGCCCGACTGCCACCCCTTCCCGCCGCGCAAGGTGATCCGCGGCGAGTCCCGCACGGTGAGCACGAACGCCAAGTGGAAGCGGGAGCGGCTGCTGCCCGTCCCGGTGGAGGTCGACTCCTCAGGCCGGGTCTTCATGGGCGCCCACCTGCGAATAGGCGGGGGCGGTACGGCACCGCGACTGCATTACCACGACGACTGCTCGGGAACGGGCCGGATTTACATCGGCTATGTCGGACTCCATCTTCACAACACGCGCACAAACTGATTGACGGAGGTTCACTTTCCATGGCTCAGGTCCCCTCTTCGCTGATAGCCGCCACCGGCCTCGTGGGCGGCTTCGCCGTCGCCCGCGCGACGAAGCGCCGTGAGCTCGGCGGCGTCGCCCTCGCCGCGGCGGGCGGCTTGGCCGCGCGGCAGTGGCAGAAGGCCGCCGGGCCGAAGGCGGCGGCGGGCCTGGGCGGCCTCTACCTGGCCGCGTTCGCGGGCTCCCACCCGCTGGCGAAGAAGCTGGGCGCCTGGCCGTCGGTCCTCACGGTGGCGGGCACGGTGGCGCTGGCCAGCTGGGCTGTGGCCGACCGCAAGTAAGGGTTCCCGTCAGCTCCCGCAGGTAGCTCAGCAACCTGCGGGGCGCGAGGAACTGCGCGGGGCTCTGCTCATGTACGGCGTGCGCGAGAAACCACCGGCGTGCGGACGGCCCTGCTCAGTGAGGACCATCCGCACGCCGGAGGGGGCACCTCAGGGGCACCTCCCGGCCGAAGGCTGGGTGATTGTCGCGCACGCGGTACGTCGAGCAGGGCCCCGTGCCCCTGTTGCCCCTACAGGCTGAGCCCGTGGGCGGCGAACCAGGCCGTGGGGTTGACGGGCTCCGCGCCGTCGGGGCGGACCTCGAGGTAGACGTGGGGGGACGTGAAGCCGCGGGAGGATCCCACGCGGCCCAGGGGCTGGCCGGGAGTGACAGCCCCGTGGCCGACGGCGATCGCGGAGAGGTGGCAGTACCAGATCTCCGTACCGTCCGGCAGGGTCTCCACGACGCGGTACCCGTAGGAGCCGGCCCAGCCGGCCGAGGTGACGGTGCCGGCGCCGACCGCGCGGACAGGGGTGCCCGCGGGGGCCGGGAAGTCCTGGCCCGGGTGGAGGTGGGACCAGTAGGAGGCATCGCGGCCGAGGCCCGTCGCGGCGAAGGCGATCGGCGGGACCAGGGTGCCGACGGCGCGGACGCGCTCCGCCGCGGCGGCCTTGGCGGAGGCCGCGGCCGCGGCCTCGATGCGGGCCGATGCCGCCGCAGGCGCGGCGGCGGTGTGCTGCTCCGGGGTGCCCTGGGTGCGGATGCGGTCCAGCAGTGCGGAACCGGCGTCCGAGCCGTGCGCCGCCGACGCGTGTGCGTGCTCGTCGACGAAGAGCGAACCCGCGGCGCCGCCGTGCTCGACGCGCTCGCCGTGGTCCGCGGCCAGCGCGGGACCCGCGAGGCCGATCACGCTGCTGGCGCCGACGGCCATCGCTGCCAGGCCCAACGCGGCGCCGCGCTGGCGCGGCAGGGCGAGGGAGGGCTGCTCGGTCGGCGCCGGGGTCTCGACCTCGGCCGGGTATGCCGCCATGACTGGCGTGCTCCTTTCCGTCCCTTCGCCGACCGGGTTAGCTGACGGGTTCGGAGAGGGAGGTCTCCTACGGCCGTAAGGCCGATACACCCCAGGTGCGTTGGGTCCCCGGTTCCATGAGGATTAGGCGATACACACGACGTCCGTGCGTACTGTTATGGAAAGTTAATACTAAAGCGGCCTGAATCCAAGTGGTTCCCGGGGTGCAGTTGGGACCACAGCGGCCACTGCTCCCGCCGGCTCACCGTCCGACTGAAGTTTCGTCATCGAACCGGGCATGCCGGACAAACGCTCCCAATGCCGAGGCCAGCAGCTTCTGGAGCAGGCTGTACGCGAGGATCGGGACCAGCACCGCCGGGTTCCCCGGCAGGCGGGTGACCGCGACGACCGCGCCCGCGCTGCTGTTGTTCATGCCGGACGCGTAGGCCAGCGCGATCGCGTCCGCGCGCGGCAGGCCGAGGCGCCCGGCCAGGATCCAGCCCGTCAGGAACGAGCCCCCGCACATGGCCGCGGTGGCGACGGCCACCAGCAACAGGAAGTCCGGGTCGGGGCGGGCGACCACCTGGCCCAGCCCGCCGCAGGCGTTGGTGTAGCTGAGCAGGACCACCACCGCCAGGTTCGCCGCCCGGACCGAGGGCAGCGCGGCGGTGAGCGCGCCGGGGTGCCGGGCCCGCGACCACCGGCCGAGCGCCAGACCGGCCGCGCACGGCAGGACCACCGTCACGACGGCGAAGACGCTGCACGCGTGGGCGGCCGCCGCGTGCAGATCGGCCGCGTACGGGCCCGAGGCGAGGAAGCCGCCGAGGTGCAGGCCGAGCGGGATGGTGAGCGGGCTGAGCAGGGTGCTGCCGATGACCAGGCCCAGCGTCAGCGTCGCGTTGCCCTCGCTGCCCTGGGCGAAGACCGTGGCCCCGGCCGCGACCGGCATCGCGCCGACCAGGGCGAGCCCGACCAGCAGGCTCTGGGCCTCGTGCGGGCTGTGCCAGCCGTCCGCCGCGAGGGCGCCGACGGCGAGCAGGGCGGTGGGCACCAGCGCGTTGGCGGCGATCCCGACGAGCAGGGCCCGGGGGTGGCGGAGCAGGCCGGGCAGCGCCTCGGCGCGGGCGGTGAGCCCGGCGTTGAAGACCACGGCGGCCAGCAGGCCGGCCTGCAGCGGGACAGCGGCCCCGCCGAGGTGGAGCGGCGTCACCGCACGCAGCGTGAGGCCCGGTTCGGGCCAGCCCGCCGCGAGGGCGTAGGCCAGCAACATGATCCAGAGCAGCCGTCGCTGGGCCGACGCGACCAGAACGGAGAGGGTGGAGTTCATCGTGGACCGCCTTCCGGCACACGTGCGCAACTGATCGTGCGCCTGTGGCGGCATCAGATCAGGTGCGTACCCGCACCATCCAGCGGACCTGCGACGATTCATGACTTCGAGCGAATCTCGTCATGATCGGGAAGAGGGGTGCACAGGGTAGAGCCAGGCCACGAGCTGTCCGGCGATCGCGTCGGAGGAGAGCGTGCGGGCGCCCGCGAAGCTGCCGTCCTGGGTGGTGGCCCGGACGCTGCCGTCCGGGTTGAGCACCACCAGCGCCGGGATGCCACTGCGCTTGAGGTCGATCCAGCGGGCCGCCAGGGCGGTGTTGCGGTCGAAGTGCCCGACGTCGACGGTGACCAGCCGGTAGTCGCGCTGGAGCAACAGCCTCACGGCCGGCTCGGTCGTCCGCTGGGCCAGGGCCTGGCAGTCCACGCACCAGGAGGCGCCGAACTCCACCAGGACCGGCCGCCCGTCCCGGCGCGACCGCGCGAGCGCCGCGGCGACCGCACCGGCCGCGTCGGCCTTGGCGTCGTACCCGGTCGGCACCGGCGCGGGCGCGACCGGCGCGACGCTGACGAAGGGCTGCGCGTAGTGCGGTGCGAGGGCGGCCCCGCGCCCGTCCACCTCCACGCAGCCGGCCAGCGTGAGCAGCGGGGCGGTCAGTGTGAGGAGGCACAGGGCCCGCAGTGGTCGTCGTCGCACATCGTCCAGTGCAACACCCGCGCGGCACCGGAAAGTGTTCGACGCGCCGTCACCGCCCGGCCACGGGACTACTGCAAGGACAGGTAGGCGAGGCTGCCGGCACCGGCGACGAAGCAGTAGATCGCGAACGGGGTCAGCGTCTTGGTCTCGAAGTACTTGTCCAGGAACCGCACCGCGACGTAACCCGCGACGAAGGCGGCGACGCTGCCGGCCAGCAGCTGGCCGTGGATGCCCGCGCCCTCGGAGCCGAGCAGGCCGGGCATCTTCAGCAGGGCCGCACCACCGATCGCCGGGGTGGCCAGCAGGAAGGCGAAGCGGGCGGAGTCCTCGTGGCGCAGGCCCTTGAAGATGCCGGCGCTCATGGTCACGCCGGAGCGGCTGATGCCCGGCAGCAGCGCGGCGATCTGCGCGGCGCCGACCCAGAGCGCGTTGACCCAGCCGAGCTTGACGATCCGCCGGTCCGAGAGGACGTCGGGGTCCACGTTCTCGTCGCCCGGCAGGGCCGCGTCCCCGGCCCGGCGGCGGCCGGTGCCGCCGCGCTTGAGCCGCTCGGCGGTGAAGAGCACGAAGCCGTTGAGCATCAGGAAGAACGCGGCGACCTCCGGCTTGCCCAGGTGCTCGCGGAAGAACTTGTCCAGCGCGATCCCGGCGACGCCGACGGGGATGGTGGCCACGATCAGCAGCCAGGCCAGCCGCTGGTTCACCGTCTCGACGCGCCGGTCCCGGATCGAGCTGTACAGCCCCTGGATGATCCGCGCCCAGTCCTTGCGGAAGTAGACGACCAGCGCGAGGGCGGTCGCCAGGTGCAGGCCGATCAGGACGCTCAGGTAGGGCGACTTGTCGCCCGCCACGTTGAGGTCGTCCGAGAACGGCTTCCCGAGCAGCGCCGGGATCAGGAAGCTGTGGCCGAGGCTGGAGACCGGGAACAGCTCGGTGACGCCCTGGAGCAGGCCGACGCCGATCGCTTCGGGATAGGTGATCACGGACATCGGTATGGCGACCTTGGGCTGCTGGAGGGACGTGGACGTCGATCAGCCCGAAATTACTACAAGCGTGTAGACGCAAGGAGCCGAGATGACGGGTGTTCATTCATCCGTCGAGTGATGTTCACCGGGGCGAGCCGGAGCGGCAGTCGATGCGGTCGGTCCCCCTCGCCTCGGGGCGCGGGGAACCCCCGCGCCCCTGAGGTGGCTATGCCGCCGTGGCCAGTTCCGCCGGCTGGAGGTGGGAGCCGGCGACCACCGTCGAGCGGGCCGGGACCGCGTTGTCCGCGGCCGCAGGCAGGACGCGGCGCAGGCGCCAGGCCGCGACCGTGATGGCGACGCAGAACAGGGAGAGCACGGCCAGGTAGAGCGTGGACAGGCCGGCGCCCACCAGGAGCACGCCCAGCGCCGGGCCGAGCGCGATCGCGACCTGCTTGACCAGCGCGAACGCCGCGTTGTACGTGCCGAGCAGGCGCGCCGGGGCGAGGTCCGCGACGATCGGGCCGAGCGTCGGCGCGAGCAGCGCCTCGCCGACGCCGAAGAGGGCGTAGGTCGTCATCATCGAGCCGATCGCGGCGAACGAGCCGCCGTGGAAGAGGCCCGCGACCGCCGCGAAGATCCAGGCGGCCAGCCACACCACACCGGTCGCCGCGATGGCGGTCGTGCGGCGACGGCGGGAGGTGATCCGCACGACGACCATCTGCAGCAGCACGATCGCGAAGGTGTTGACGCCGAGGCCGAGGCCGAGCGCGGACGGGGAGATCCCGACCGTGCTGGTCGCGTACGCGGCGACGCCGCTCTCGAACTGGCCGTAGCAGGCGAAGAAGATCAGCCCGGCCAGGATCGACAGCTTGACCATCGCGCGGTCGCCCAGCAGGGTGCGGAAGTCCGAGCGGCCCCGCTCCGCCGCGGTGGCCTCGGTGACGGACGGCGCCGCCGGGAGCCTGACGGTACCGGTGACGGCGGCCAGCACCAGGAACATCAGCGCCTCGATCGAGAAGAGCAGCGTCAGGCTGCCCGGCCGGGAGACGTCGACGATCTGGCCGCCGAGCATCGCGCCGATGCCCATGCCCAGGTTGACCAGGGTGAACTGCAGCGCGAAGGCGTGCGCCCTGGTCGCGCGGGTGGAGCAGCGGACCACCATCGTGGCCAGCGCGGGCTGGCAGGTGGTGACGCCGGCGCCGAACAGGAAGGCCGCCGCCAGGATGGTCCAGTGCGTGGTGGCCAGCCCGAAGGAGGCCGCGCCGAGGGCGGTCAGCACCGCGCCGGCGACGAGCACCGGGCGCGGGCCGAAGCGGTCGATGCCGCGTCCGCCGAGCGGCAGCACCACCAGGGCGGCAGCCGCGAACAGCGTGAAGACCAGCCACGCGGTCAGCGATCCCAGACCGCGCACCTGCTCCACGTACACGAACATGTACGGCAGGGTGAACCCGCTGCCGAAGGCACTCAGGGCGTTCCCCACCTGGACGCGGCGAAGCGCCCCCTGCGTCGCGTTCTCCCTCGTGATCACCATGTCCCACACCGCCCTTCCCACTGACTCCGTCTTCGTATCGAACGAAAGAATACACTACTAAAGTCTTCAGAGCGCAAGTTTTAATCCCGTAAGGCTTGAGCATGAGACACTGGGCGCATGACAGAGTCGTCCCCGGAGCCGCACGAACTCGCGATCAGCGAGCAGGTCGCGGTGTACCAGCGCGAGTTCCCCAATGTGGATCCGCAGGTCGAGACGATCGTCTCGACGCTCAGCCGGCTGAGCCGCCGGATGACCGTGTCCTACGGGCGGCACCTCAACGACCTCGGCATCTCCTCCGCCGACTGGGAGGTGCTCAAGGCGCTGATCGTGGCCGGGGCCCCCTACCGGCTCGGGCCGGGCGAGCTCGCCAAGCGGATCGGACTGACGCCCGCGGCGATGACGCACCGGGTGGACCGGATGGCGACCGCCGGACTGGTCACCCGCTCCCGGGACGAGAGCAACCGGGTCCGCGTCAACATCGAGCTGACCGAGCTCGGGCGCGAGAAGTGGCTGGAGTCGATGCGGATGGCGGCCGTCTTCGAGGAGAGCCTGCTCCAGGACGCCTCCCCGGAGGAGCGCGCGGAGCTGTCCGGCGCGCTGGAGCGGATGCTGCGCCGCGTCGAGGACTCCCAGCCCGACGCGCACGGACGCACCGCGGACCTGGTCGCGGACGAGCAGGCGTGACGCACACGCCGTGAACGCCCGAGGGGCCCGGAACCGTAGGACGGTTCCGGGCCCCTCGGGCGTGAGCCCCTCGTGGGGGCCGCACGGCAATCAGGACAGGCCGTTGGCCTTCAGCCAGGTGTCCGCGACCGCCGCCGGGTCGGCGCCCTGGGCGGCGACCTGGGCGTTCAGCTGGATCAGAGCGGCGGTGGTGAGCTTGGCCGAGACGTCGTTCAGCACCGAGGCCGCGCCGGCCGGGAGCGACTTGTTGGCCAGCGGCACGACGTTCTGGAAGCCGAACAGGCCCTTGTCGTCGACCAGGGTCACCCAGCCGTTCTTCTGGATCGAGCTGTCCGTGGTGAAGATGTCGCCGACCTGGATGTCGTTGTTGTTCAGCGCCGTCTCGGTCAGCGTGCCACCGGCGTCCAGCGCCTTGAAGCCCTTGAAGGTCAGCCCGTACTTGTCCTTCAGGCCGACCAGGCCCTGCTCGCGGGTCTGGAACTCGGGCGCCGCGCCCAGCGTGAGCGTGCCGGCGACCTTCTCGGTGAGCGAGCTGATCGTCGAGGTCGAGGTCAGCTTGAGGTTCTTGGCGGTCGCCGCGTTGACCGTCAGCGAGTCCTTGTCCTCGGCCGCCGACGGGTTGAGCAGCTGCAGGATCGGGGCCAGCTTGGCGGAGGCCTTGGCGTCGGTGTCCGCAGTGCTGGTCGGGACCGCCGTCGGGTCCAGGTAGGACAGGAGCGCGCCGTTGTACTCCGGCATCAGGGTGACCAGGCCGTTCTTCATCAGGCCGTAGGAGATCTCCCGGCTGCCGATGTTGGCGTGGTACTTGACCTGGAAGCCCTTCGCCGCGAGGGCGTGCCCGTAGATGTCGGCCAGGATCGTGCTCTCGGGGAAGTTGTTGCTGCCCACGGTGATGGCGCCGCCGCCCGCCGCGGTGGTGGGGGCGAGCGGGTTGCCCGAGGTGGCGGTGGAGCTGGAAGAGCCACAGGCGGAGAGCGCGACGGCGGCTGCGGAGGCCACCAGGGCAGCGGCCGCGCGGGTACGGGTGGAGCGGGAGACGAGGAAGGGGGTCACGGTTCCAATCCGGCTTCTGCTGTTGTCGCTTGTTGTCGCTTGCTCAGTCACGTTTGATCAAATCCATTGCCAGAGACACGAGTCAACGCCGGTCTGGTCACGATCCGCCCTCTGGACCGACCGATAGTGGACCGTCTCTGGCCGAAACCGGAAGACCAATGGGGGCTTTGTAGCGCAATGTTCACAGCCGACTCTGACAAACAGTCGGCTCAACCGGTAGTCTCGCCCGCGGTCACGGGTTCGGGGGGCGGGCTCAGGTTCGACCCGACGCCGGAAACATCGTCAATTAGCACGATTCGCAGGGACAGTAGGAGTTCCCGTTGTCCTCCCTGGACACCTTGGCCGACCGACTCGGACGCCGTCTTGCCCGACTGCCGTTCCGGCGCAAGCTCAACGCGCTGATCGCGGTCCCGCTCGTGATGGTCTCGACGCTCTTCGCCGTCTACGTGAACGGCCAGGTCAATCAGGCCGAATCCGCGGCGAACGAAGCCGATCTGCTCAGCCGCAGCGCCTCCGTGGCCCAACTCGCCGACGACGTCCAGCGCGAAGAGGCGCAGGCGATCCTCTACTACGAGAGCTACTGGGAGTCGCCCACCAACCGGGCCAAGAGCCTCCCGGACCGCGACTCCTACCTGGCCGCGCAGGCCGCCACCGACGCGCAGGTGGTCAAGGTCCAGCGGACCTTCGGCGACGCGATGCCGGCGGACCTGGCCTACGCGATCCAGGGACTCCAGGCGGGCCTGCAGACCCCGCGGCAGACCATCACCTCCGGCCAGCTGCCGACCGACAACATCGACTCCGCCTACGGCAACATCGCCGAGAGCCTGATCGACGGCCTCGGGCTGAGCTCGCCGCAGAGCAACCAGACCACCGCGCGGCTCGCCGACCAGCTCGACGCCCTGCTGCGGGCCGACGCATCCCACGCGGAGTTCGAGACGGCCGTCGTCTCGGCGCTGACCATGGACTCCGACGCCACCACCCAGTTCGGCATCGCCGAGGGCAGCTTCCAGCTCTTCGACGCCCAGGTGGCACGCTTCACCACGATCGCGCCGACCGACCGCTCCAACACCCTGGGGACGATCCAGTACGGCCCGGACGAGCTGCAGTTGGAGACCACGCTCAAGAAGCTCTCGCTGAAGATCTCCAGCCTGAGCGACGGAAGCCCCGCCGAGCTCAAGCAGGCCCGGCTCGCCGCCCTCGCCCTGCAGCCGTCCGCGGTCCGGGAGTCCGCCAAGCGCGCCGCCGTCGTCGGCGAGCTGATCCCGCAGATCGCGGGCGAGGCCCAACTGGCCTCCACCCGCGCCTGGTGGCGGGCCTCGATCCTGCTCGGCCTGGCCGTCGTCGTGTTCTTCGGCTGGGTCCTGATGCTGGCGCTGATCCGCCGCTCGATCCTCGGCCCGCTCCAGCAGGTGACCGAGGCGGCCCGCCGGGTCTCCGAGCTCTCCGCCCAGGAGCTGGCGCGCGTCGCCGACGAGGACGCGGTCGACAACGGCGAGGGTCCGCCGCAACTGGAGGACCTGCCGATCCCCGCCGAGGACGAGATCGGCGAGCTGGCCAAGGCGTTCAACCAGGTGCAGTCGACCGCCGGGGCGCTGCTGGAGCGGCAGGTCCAGAGCCGCCGGAACATCGCCGAGATGTTCGGCAACATCGGCCGCCGGGTCGCCAACCTGACCGGCCGCCAGCTCAGCCTGATCGACTCCGTCGAGCGCGGCGAGACCGATCCCGAGCTGCTGGACCAGCTCTACCGGATCGACCACATCGCGGTGCGCCTCCAGCGCAACGCCGACTCGCTGATGCTGCTGGCCGGTATCCGTGAGACCGAACTCGACGGCCGTCCGGCTGAGTTGAGCCATGTCGTACGCGCCGCGCTGGGCCAGATCGAGGGCTTCGAGCGGGTCCGCCTCGCCGCCCGGGTCGACGCCACGGTGGCGCCGGACGTCGTCGGCGACCTGGTGCTGATGCTGGCCGAGCTGCTGGAGAACGCCGTCTCCTTCTCCCCCGCGCACAGCGAGGTCGCCGTGCTGCTCCGCGAGGAGCACGGGCAGGCCGTGCTGGAGATCGTCGACCACGGTCTGGGCATGAGCTCGGAGCGGCTGACGGAGGAGAACGCCCGGCTGGTCCGCCGCGAGCGTCTGGACCTGGCCCCCACCCGGGTGCTCGGCCTGTTCGTGGTCGGCGTACTGGCCCGGCGCTGGAACATCCAGGTCACCCTCAGCCGCACCCCCGGCGGCGGCGTCACCTGCCGCGTCGTGGTGCCCAGCGAGCTGGTCACCCCGAGCGCGCCGCGGGCCGGACTGACCTGGTCCCCGGCCGGAGCGTCGTCCGCGACCGGCCGGGCCGCGATCGAGGCTCCGGCCGCCGCCACGGCGACGATGCTGCCCCCGGCCGCGCGCCGCCACCAGCCGGCCGCGCCGGTGCCTGTGGCGGTGCCGGTGCCTGTGGCGGTCGAGGTCGAGCCCGAGGTGGACCTGTTCGCGCCCCGGCGCGAGCCGGACTCCACCCACGCCCGCCCCGAGGACCCGGTCCCGGCCCTCCCCCGCACCCGCGCGACGGACCGGCCGACGGCCGCGACGGCGGGCCCGGCGGTGGGCACCACGGACGCGGGCCTGCCGGTGCGCAAGGCGCCCCCGGCGGCGCCGAGCCCGGCCACGGCGGACGAACCCCCGCGCGCCGAGCGCGCCCAGCGCCCGGATCGCCCGGAGGGTACGGAGCGCTCGGAGCGCTCGGGAGGTGGCGGCGGGCTGCGGCGGCGGGTGCGCGGCGCGACGCTGCGCGAGGGCCTCAGCGGCGCGGACCGCCTGGCCGCCCGCCCGGCCGATCCGGACGAAGTCCGCTCCTCCCTGGAGGAGTTCGAGGCCGCCGTCAGCCGCGCCGAGCGCGACAGCGACGTGAGCAGCACGAGCACGACACGCACCACGAGCACCACCGGTGCGACAAGCAATCCCGAGCGAACGGAAGGAGTGGGACAGTGACCACCGAGCCCACCGTGCAGGACCTGCAGAGCGCCGCGGCGGACTTCACCTGGCTGCTGGGCCGCTTCGCCACCGACACCGCAGGCGTCGTCGACGCGATCGCGGTCTCCTCGGACGGCCTGCTCATCGCCGTCTCCCGGCTGCGCGACCACGCCGACTCGGAGCGGTTGGCCGCGATCGTCTCCGGCATCACCAGTCTGGCGGCCGGCGCCTCGGGCAACTACGGCCTGGGCGGCCTGAACAAGGTCATCATCGACCTGGAGGGCGGGCACCTGCTGGTCAGCTCGATCGGCAACGGCTGCGTGCTCGGTGTGGTCGCCTCCAAGGAGGCCAAGCTGGGCAACATCGCCTACGAGATGACCCTCTTCGCCAACCGCGCCGGCGCCGCGCTCAGCCCGCAGCTGATCATGGAGTTGAAGAACGGCGTCGGGGCGTGAGTCCGTCGGACGCCGGACGCGAGGAGGCGGTGGTGCGGCCCCTGCGGCCCTACGTCGCCCTCCCCGAGGACGAACCCGCGTCGCCCCACGGAGCCGGGGCAGCCGGCTCCGCGGGCGAGCCGGTGCGTCGCAGCCTCGCCGTCCGACCCTTCCTGGTCACCGCAGGGCGCGTGACCGACGAGCAGCGGCTGCCGCTGGAGACGCAGGTCGTCGCCACGGCGGAGGGCCTCTCGGCCCTGCCGACGCTCACCTTCGAAGAGCACGACATCGTCGCGACCTGCGGCGAACCGCTGTCGCTCGCGGAGATCGCGGCCCGGCTGCACCTGCACCTCAACGTGGTGCGGGTGCTGGCCGGTGACCTGCGTGCCGCGCGCCGGCTGACCGTCCACGCACCCCAGGTCGGCACCGCCCACGATCTCTCCGTCCTGCGCCGGGTGATCGATGGTCTGCGTGCCGTCCCCGACTCACGAGGCCTCACGCGTGACAACGACCGCCCTGCCTAACTCCTCCGTCACCGGCGCGGGCCGCCCGCCGCTGCCGGTCAAGATGGTCATCGCGGGCGGCTTCGGCGTGGGCAAGACCACGACCGTCGCCTCCATCTCCGAGATCGAACCGCTGACCACGGAGGCCTCCATCACGGAGGTCGCCGCGGGCGTCGACGACCTCACCCACACCCCCCACAAGACCACCACCACGGTGGCCATGGACTTCGGCTGCATCACGCTCGACCCGACGCTGAAGCTGTACCTGTTCGGCACGCCCGGCCAGGACCGCTTCGGCTTCATGTGGGACGACCTGGTCGCGGGTGCGCTCGGGGGCCTGGTCATCGTGGACACCCGGCGCCTGGACGACTGCTTCGCGGCGGTGGACTACTTCGAGAACAAGGGTCTGCCGTTCGCGGTGGGCATCAACGTCTTCGACGGCAACCTCGACCACGACCTGGACGAGGTCCGCTGGGCGCTGGACATCCCCGACACGGTCCCCCTCGTCCTCTTCGACGCCCGCGAACGCGGCAGCGTCCGCGACGCGCTGCTCGTCGTTCTGGAGCTCGCGTTGGAGCGCGCCGAGATGTAGTTGCACTCAGCCCAGGGGCGCGAGGAACTGCGCGAGAAACCACCCTGTGCGGATGGCCCTGCACGTCGAGGACCATCCGCACGCCGGAGGGGGCACCTCCCGGCCGAAGGCTGGGGGATTGTCGCGCAGTTCCTCGCGCCCCTGAAGGTGCAACTACCTGCCTCGTCGCACACCTGGCGACACCAGCACCCGGCCGAGCAACCAGAACACCCCCAGCGTGGCCAGTGCCAGCGCTGCGACCAGGACCGCGCCGCCGACGACCTTGGCGTAGTCGACCTGGCTGAGGCCGTCGACGATGTAGCGGCCGAGGCCGCCGAAGGAGACGTAGGCGGCGATCGTCGCCGTGGCGACGATCTGGATCGCGCCCGAGCGGATGCCGCTCAGGATCAGCGGGAGCGCCACCGGGAGCTCCACCTGGCACAGCACGCGCCAGCGCGGCAGGCCCATGCCCTGCGCCGCGTCCACCAGGGAGGGGTCGACGCTGCGCATCGCCTCGTACGTGGTGACCAGGATCGGCGGGACCGCCAGCGCGACCAGCGGGACCATCACCGGGGTCATGCCGAGACCCATCAGCAGCGTCAGCAGCACCAGCAGGCCGAAGGACGGCAGCGCCCGGGCGGCCGTCGCCAGGACGGCGAGCACGTTGCCGCCGCGGCCGGTGTGGCCGGTGATCAGGCCCACCGGGAGCGCGATGAGCATCGCGATCAGCAGGGCCAGCGCGCTGTACTGGGTGTGCTCCAGCAGCCGGTTGGGGATGCCGTCCGCGCCGGACCAGCGGCCGGGGGCGTCGAAGAACTGCTGGGCGTAACCGAAGAGGTTCACTTCGCGGTCGCCTTCCTCGCCCACGGCGTCAGCAGGGTGCGGGCCAGCACGAGCAGGACGTCCAGCAGCACGCCGATGACGGCGATGGAGAGCACCGCGTCCCAGGCGAGCAGCGGCCGGTGGTAGTTGAGCGCGTCCGAGAGCAGGTTTCCGAGCGCGCCCTCGTTGCCGATGAGCATGCCGACGCTGACCAGGCTCACCCCGGAGACCGTGGCCACGCGCAGGCCGGCAATCAGCGCCGGGACCGCGATCGGGAGCTCCACCTGGAAGTAGCGCCGGAGCGTACCGAAGCCCATGGCCGTGGCCGCCGCCCGGACGTCCTCGGAGACCGACCGCATGCCGTCGACGATCGCGGGGACCAGGACCACCAGCGAGTAGACGGTCAACGGGATCTCGACGGTGATGTCGCTCTCGCCGTAGACGTCGATGAGGAAGACGAAGAAGGCCAGCGAGGGGATCGCGTAGAAGACGGTGGCGACGCCGAGCACCGGCGGGTAGATCCAGCCGAAGCGGCGGCACAGCAGGGCGATCGGCAGCGCGATCAGCGTGCCGCACAGCACCGGCAGCAGGGTCAGCTGCAACTGCCAGCCGACCAGGCCCCACCACGTGTTCTGCAGGTCGCTGGGGACCTGGAAGAACTGGTCGAAGAAGCTCACGCGAGCACGCCCCGCGGGGTGTCGCGCGGCCCGGCCGCGGCGTGGGCGCCGCGGATCGCGGCGGCGATGGTCTCCTGGGCGGCGACGCCGATCGCGCGGCCCTCGGTGTCGACCGCGACGGCCCAGCCGGTGGGCGACAGGACGGCGGAGTCGAGCGCGGCGCGCAGCGAGTCCTTGCCGAAGACGAAGGCGTGGCCGAAGGGCAGCAGTTCGGTGGGCAGGCCGGCCGCGCGGTCGGCGGCGTGGGTCCAGCCGCGCGGGCGGCCCTCGGTGTCGGTGACCAGCACGTAGGGGGTCTGCGCGATGGTGTGGGCGCGGACCTGCTCGGTGGTGGCGTCCTCGGCGACGATCGGCTCGGCGGTCAGCTCCAGGCCGTCGGTGCCGAAGAAGGAGAGGTGCCGGATGCCGCGGTCGGCGCCGAGGAAGTCCTCGACGAACGCGTCGGCGGGCGCGGAGAGCAGCTCGGCGGGCGGGGCGTACTGGGCGACGCGGCCGCCCTCGCGCAGCACCGCGACCATGTCGCCGAGCTTGATGGCCTCGTCGATGTCGTGGGTGACGAAGACGACGGTCTTGCCGAGGTCCGCCTGGATCCGCAGCAGTTCGTCCTGGAGTCCCTTGCGGACGATCGGGTCGACGGCGGAGAAGGGCTCGTCCATGAGCAGCACCGGCGGGTCGGCGGCGAGCGCGCGGGCGACGCCGACGCGCTGCTGCTGGCCGCCGGAGAGCTGGTAGGGGTACCGCTTGGCCAGCGCCGTGTCGAGGCCGACGCGCTCCATCAGCTCCAGCGCGCGGCCGCGGGATCTGGACCGCTCCCAGCCGAGCAGGCGCGGGACGGTGGCGATGTTCTCGATCACGGTCCGGTGCGGGAAGAGCCCGGCGTGCTGGATGACGTAGCCCATCGAGCGGCGCAGCGCGTTGACGGGGCGCTCGCGGACGTCCTGCCCGTCCAGCAGGATGCGGCCCTCGCTGGGCTCGACCATGCGGTTGATCATGCGCATCGTGGTCGTCTTGCCGCAGCCCGAGGGGCCGACCAGCACCGTGATCGAGCGGTCGGGTATCTCCAGCGTGAGCCGGTCGACCGCGGTGGTTCCGTCCGGATACCGCTTGGTCACGGCGTCGATCACTATCACGGGTGCGCAGCGCCCTTCGGGCCTTGGGCCGGTCCGATGACCGGATGGGATGACCGGGTTGCGTAACGGTCCCTCATCTTCCTGTGGTGGCACGGGGAGCGTCAATCCGCGTAGGTGACAGCGCGATGACGTCTGCTGTCGGTCCGCCAGGGTTCCCGTTCCAAGAAGTGATTTGCGACATTCCGTTTCGGTGCGAACCTATGGCAGAGTCGGCCGCTCATGCCCACCCCAGCGGGACCGCAGAGGATGTGACCGTGTCCGAGAACCACGCCGAAGAGCCGAGCTCCGGGCCGGGTGCCTCTGCTGGTTCCTCCGCCGTCGGCGGACGCGCGGCCGCACGGCGCGGGCGGAAGCGGGCCAAGGCCCGCCGGCGCAAGGGGCTCAAGATCGCGCTCGCCTCGGCCGGCGCGCTCACGGTGATCGCGGCGGCCGGCGGCTGCTACCTGGTGAACCAGCTCAACGGCAACATCAGCTCGTCCAGCCTCTGCTCGGGCGGCAGCTGCGGCAAGACCAAGGAGAAGGTCGACGCCTTCGGGCGCAGCCCCATCAACATCCTGCTGATCGGCTCGGACGAGCGCTCCAGCGCCGCCGACTGCAGCCTGGGCGGCGACTGCGGCAGCCCCGGTGCCCGCGCGGACGTCGAGATGGTGCTGCACGTCTCCGCCGACCGCTCCAACGCGACGGTGATGAGCATCCCGCGGGACCTGGAGACCACCATCCCGCGGTGCGACGCCACCAAGGACGCGGCGAGCCAGCCCGCCCACACCGACATGATCAACAGCGCGCTCAACTGGGGCCCCGGCTGTAGCGTCGCGGCCGTGCAGCAGCTGACCGGCATACCCATCGACCACTTCATGAAGGTCGACTTCGGCGGCGTCGTGGCCATGTCCGACGCGGTGGGCGGCGTGAACGTCTGCGTCGACAAGAACGTCTACGACCCCTATTCGCACCTGAAGCTGGCCGCCGGCACACACACCCTCAAGGGCGTCTCCGCGCTGAAGTTCGTCCGCACCCGGCACGGCTTCGGCGACGGCGGCGACCTCGGCCGCACCTACGCGCAGCACCTGTTCATGTCGCAGATGGTCAAGAAGATGAAGAGCGCCGGGACGCTCACCGACGTGCCCGCCATGTACGACCTGGCCCAGGCCGCGACCAAAGCGCTGACCGTCGACACCGGCCTCAACAGCGTCTTCAAGCTGGCCGGCCTCGGCCAGGAGCTGAGCGGCATCTCGATGGACAACATCACCTTCGCCACCATGCAGACCGCTCCGGACCCGGCGAACAACGCCCGCCTGGTCGTCGGCACCGGTGCGCAGCAGCTCTTCGACGCGATAGCGGGCGACCAGTCGCTGACCCAGATCAAGAAGGAAAGCCAGAGCAAGGGCGGTGCGCAGGCCGCTCCGTCCGCGAGCGCGCCCTCGGTGAACCGGGCGAACGTCGCGGTCAAGGTCGAGAACGGCACGGGCGTGTCCGGCCGCGCGAGCACCGTCAGCCAGAAGCTGGTCAGCGACGGCTACAGCCAGAACACCACCGCCCTCGGCGGCCCCTCCGCCACCACCACGACGCTCAGCTACCCGGCCGGGCAGGCCGCCGCGGCGCAGGCCGTCGCGAAGTCGCTGGGCCTGAAGGCCTCCGCGCTCAGGCAGTCGGGCGCGAGCGGCTCGATCGTCCTGCTCATCGGCTCCGACTGGACCTCCGGTGCCACCTTCCCCGGCGGCACCGCGGCGCCCGCCCCGGCCGACACCAAGCAGGCGCTGGCCGACTCGCACGCGCAGACCGCCGGCGAGTCCGGATGCGCCCAGGTCAGCACCTTCGACACGGTCTCCCTCCCCGGCTACGGCGGAATGACCCCCACCCGCGCGTACGACCTCAGCCCGAAGGTCCCGAACTCCGCGCCCTAAGCTGGTCCCATGGCAGAGCGATCACCGGCGAAGCGGCGGGATCTCGACGTCCTCGCGGTGATCGCGATCGGCGGCGGGCTGGGCAGCATCGCCCGCTACGGGCTGGCCCGGGCCATCCCGACGCCTGCCGGGGACTTCCCGTGGGCGACCCTCGTCACGAACGTCGCCGGCTGCGCCGTGCTGGGCGGGCTGATGTACCTCGTCCTGGAGGTCTGGCCGCCCTCGCGCTACCGCCGCCCCTTCCTCGGCGTCGGCATCTGCGGCGGGTTCACGACCTTCTCGACCGCGATGGTGGAGACGCGCGGTCTGCTCAGCGACGGTCTCCTGGGCTCCGCCGGGCTCTATCTGCTGGCGAGTGTCGTCCTCGGCATCCTCGCGGTCTTCGGCGGCGCCGCCCTGACCCGCGCGACCACCGGCGGCGGCCGGGTCCGCCGCGAGGAGCGGGCGGCGGAGCGGGAAGGACAGCTGCGATGACCCCTCCGACGGCGGAAACCGGACTGCGGCTGACCGTCTACGTGCGCGAGAGCGCGCGCTGGCACCATCGGCCCGCCTACGCCGAGATCGTGCACCGCGCGCACGCCGCCGGCCTCGCCGGCGCGGGCGTCTTCCGCGGCATCGAGGGCTACGGCCGCGGCGGGCGCGTCCACACGACGCGGCTGCTGGACCTGGCGGAGGACCTGCCGGTGGCCGTCGTGGTGGTCGACGAGGAGGCCCTGGTGCGCGCGTTCGTGCCGTCGGTGCGCGAGGTTCTCGGTGAGGACAACGGCCTGATCACTCTGGAACCCGTGGAGATCGTCCCCTGATGGCCGTGCTTCTCGTCTTCCTCGGCGGCATGCTGGGTGCCCCTCTGCGCTACCTCACCGACCGCGCCGTGCAGAAGCGCCACGACAGCGTGTTCCCCTGGGGGACCTTCACGGTCAACGTGGTGGGCTCGTCCGTCCTCGGCATGATCGCCTGCGGCGTGGCCCGGCACGGGTGGCCGAACAACGCCGGGCTGTTCGTCGGGACGGGGATCTGCGGCGGGCTGACGACGTTCTCGACCTTCGGGTACGAGACGGTCCGGCTGATGAGCGGCGGAGCGCTGCGGATGGCCGCCCTCAACGTCGCGGGCTCGCTGGCCGCGGGCCTCGCCGCCGCGAGCGCGGGCTGGGCCCTGGTCTCGGTGCTGTAGCCGCCCGCGCGGGTGGATCAGTGGGGCCTCTTCCACCGCTGCAGCAGCACCGGGAGGAAGCTCACCACGACCACCAGGGCGACCAGCGGCAGCAGGTAGTTGTCCACGCCCGGAATCGTCGCGCCGAGCCAGTAGCCCAGCAGGACCAGCGACTGGGACCACAGGATGCCGCCCACCATCTGCCACAGGGTGAACGTCCGGGTCGGGACCTGGAGGACGCCCGCGACGGGGCCGAGAACCGTGCGGACCATGGGGATGAAACGTCCGATGACGATCGCCTTGCGCTGCCCGTAGCGCTCCAGCAGGTCCTCGCCGCGGGCGACGACCACCTTGAGCCGCGCGCTGCGCGACCGCGCGAGCATCGCGACGCCGCCGCGGCGGCCGACGTAGTAGCTGAACTGCGCGCCGAGGCAGCAGCCCACCGCCGCGCAGACGAGCACCTGCCACAGCGAGAGCGCCGTGCCGCCCGCCGCCGGCGCCGCGCACAGCACACCGGCAGGGAACAGCAGGGTGTCGCCGGGCAGGAAGAAGCCCACGATGAACAGCCCGGACTCGGCGAAGGTCACGACCAGCACGGCGAGCGCACCGAACGCGGACAGCAGCGAGGAGCCGTTCATCAGGTTCACCGCTGCGAACAGGTGGGTCAGCACGACTGAACGTTAGCCCGGACAGGTATGAGGTTCATCAGCCCCTGGTCCCGTGCGATCTCATCCTCACGTACCAGAGGCCCGCCGGACGGGTCCGGATGCGGGAGTGCTGGGCCGTTCGGGTTATCCACAGATCCGGGCGTGGGGCTCGCACTGCTGTGGATAACTCCGCCGTCGGACGAGCCGGACACCGGGACGTGGGTCACCGCCCGGACGGTCGCGACGCCACTCGCCGGCACCGCGACCGGGCCCGCGGGCAGGGCGGTGCGGTCCGCGCCGCCGCCGGCCGTCCGCCGCACCGAGCGGCTCGCCCCGGCCGGCACCCCGGCCATGCTCAAACTCAACTTCGTTGTGAACAAAGCGATCTGACGCTTCACCATATCGCCCTTTCCGTCGCGGGAGCAGGAGGCGAAAGACCCGAACGGGCCGGTGGCACGGCTCGCGCCGGGGCCGGACAGGGACTGCTGAACGACGAGTGAGCCGGCCGGAAGGTCGTTGCCGACGACGAGCGTCGCGATTTCCCCAGGGACGCAGTCCACGACCGCGGCCTGTGGATCACTGGAGTGCTCAGTCGTGATCTCACAGCTCGGCTGGTGCCTCGATCCCCAGCAGACTCATGCCCAGCTCCAGCGTCCGCGCGCTCAGCGCGCAGAGCAGCAGCCGGTTCCGCCGCACCCGCTCGTCCTCCGCCTTCAGCACCGGGCAGTGCTCCCAGAAGGCCGAGAACGCGGTGGCCAGCGCGTGCAGGTAGGCGCAGAGCCGGTGCGGCTCGCAGGTCTCCGCCACCGCCGCGACCGCCGCGCCGAACTCGTCCAGCAGCAGCCCGAGCGCCCGCTCGGCCGGCTCCAGCAGCGCGCCCTCGAAGACGGCACCCGCCTCCCCGGCCTTCCGCAGCACCGAGCGCATCCGGGCGTGGGCGTACTGGAGGTAGGTGGCGGTGTCCCCGGTCAGCGAGAGCATCCGGTCCGGGTCGAAGACGTAGTCCTTGATCCGGTTGTTGGACAGGTCCGCGTACTTGAGCGCCCCGATCCCCACCTGCCGGGCCCGGGTCCGCAGCGCCTCGCCGGTCAGCCCCGGGTTCTTCGCCGCAACGATCTCCGTCGCCTTCCCCGTCGCCTGGTCCAGCAGCTCCTGGAGCCGGACCGTCTCCCCGGACCGGGTCCTGAACGGCCGGCCGTCCGCCCCCAGCACCATGCCGAACGGCAGATGACGCGCGGTCACCTCCTGCGGCAGCCACCCCGCCCGCCGGGCGGCGTCGAAGACCTGCGCGAAGTGCCGGGCCTGCCGCGCGTCCACCAGGTACAGCAACCGCCGCGCCCCCAGCGTGCCGACCCGCTGCCGGACGGCCGCCAGATCCGTGACCGCGTAGCCGTAGCCGCCGTCACCCTTCCGCACGATCAGCGGCGCGCCCGCGTCGTCGTCCCGGAAGACGCACAGGGCCCCCTGGGACTCGGTCGCGACCCCCGCCGCCTCCAGCTCAGCGCAGACCTGCGGCAGCATCGGGTTGTAGTGGCTCTCGCCCACCGCGTCGGCGTCCACCAGCAGCACGCCCAGCTGGGCGTAGACCTCCCGGAAGTGCTCCTGCGACACCTCCACCAGCCGCCGCCAGACGGCCAGCGTCGGCTCGTCCCCCGCCTGAAGCGCGACGACCCGCAACCGCGCCCGCTCCGCGAAGTCCGCGTCCGCGTCGAACCGCACCCGCGCCCGCTGGTACGCCGCGCTCAGTGCGGCCACGTCGTCGGGGACCTCCGCGTCCTCGCAGAGGAGCTCGATGAGCATGCCGAAGCCGGTCCCCCAGTCACCCAGGTGGTTCCGCCGGACGACACTCTCACCGGTGAAGTCGAGGACCCGGGCCA
Organism: Streptacidiphilus sp. MAP12-33; assembly: GCF_041261265.1. Lineage (NCBI taxonomy): Bacteria > Bacillati > Actinomycetota > Actinomycetes > Kitasatosporales > Streptomycetaceae > Streptacidiphilus > Streptacidiphilus sp. MAP12-33. The sequence goes on along the minus strand of NZ_JBGCCA010000039.1, from coordinate 62,254 downwards.
GCGCGTCACCGATCACGCTCGACCGCAGGTGGCCGACGTGCATCTCCTTGGCGATGTTGGGCGAGCTGTAGTCGACGACGGTCACGCCGGGGTCCGCGGTGTACGGCACCCCGAGCCGGGAGTCGACGGCCCGGGCGGCGAGGTTCCGCAGCAGCGCGGCGTCACCGACGCCGATGTTCAGGAAGCCGGGGCCGGACGGCACGCAGTGCACGATGGGCCCGGCGTCGACGAGCCGCGCCGCGACCTCCGCCGCGAGCGCGGCGGGGTTCGTCCCCCGCGCCTTGGCCAGCGGGAGCACGCCGTTGGCCTGGAAGTCGGCCCGGTCACTCCGCCGCAGCAGGGGCTCCGCCCCACCCAACGCGTCCGCGACGCGTCGCTCGACCACGACCGCGAGCGACTCGACGGGCGTGTGAACGGCGTGCGCGCTCTCGGGCGCGTCTGCGAAGAGGACCATGCGGCATGGTCGCAGCCCGGCGAGCCTTCCGGCACACGGTTTTTTCCTCAGGGGCGCGGGGAACTGCGCGAGAAACCCAACCGAGGCGGATGTTCCTGTCCGCATCGGGACCGTCCGCACGCCGGTGGCTTGCCGCGCAGTTCCCCGCGCCCCTGGGGGGTGCACCTACCTGGGAGTGCACATGTCGCGGCCCGACCTCACACTGATCCCATGGACGAACTCACCCTCGTCGCCCGAGGACAGCTCGAACAGGCGCGGCAGTCCCCCCACGGCCGGGCCGCACGACTCCTGCTGCATCTGAACATGCTGCGCCAGACCCTGATCGCCCTCACCCAGGGCTCCGTGCTGGGTGAGCACGACGCCCCGCACGCCGCCAGCGTGCTCGTGCTGAGCGGGAGCGTGCAGATCAGTACCGAGTCCGGCGGGATGGTCTCGCTGGCCGCGGGCGAGCTCGCCGAGGTGCCGCAGGAGCGGCACGACCTGATGGCGCTGGCCGACTCGGTCGTGCTGCTCACCACCGTCACCGGGGTCTAACGGTCCGTCCGGAGGCGGTCCGTCCGGAGGCGGTCCGTCCGGAGGCGGTCCGTCCGGAGGCGGTCCGTCCGGAGGCGGTCCGTCCGGAGGCGGTCCGTCCGGAGGCCCAGCGAGCGCCGCAGGAAGTCCAGCTGGTGCAGGATCAGGTTCTCCGCCACCGCCTCCTGCGTCACCCGGTGGCCCGCACCGCTCAGCGGCAGGACCTCGTGCGGCCGGCCGGCCGCCAGCAGCGCCGCGGAGAGGCGCAGGGTGCTCACCGGGAAGACGTTGTCGTCGCCGAGGCCGTGCATCAGCAGCAGCAGGCGGGTGGGGTTCGGTGCCTCCGCGACGATGTCGCACGCGGCGTAGGTCTCCGGCGAGGTGACCGGGTGGCCGAGGAAGCGCTCGCGCCAGTGGGTGTCGTAGAAGGTCTGGTCGGTCACCCCCGCGCCCGCGACCGCCGCGTGGAAGACGTCCGGACGGCGCAGCACCGCGAGCTCGGCGAACCACTGCGACAGGTGGGCGGTCCAGCCGGCGCCCGCCGTGACCCGCTGCATCGCCGGACCGGCGTAGGGGTCGAGCAGGACCGGCAGCCGGGTTCCCGGGGTGTGCCAGGACGGCAGGTGCACGGCCGTGCAGAGCCGTCGCCCGGCCACCCGGTGCGGCGTCCGGCGCAGGGCGACGACGGGCTTGCGTCGGTCTCGTACTCGCCGACGGCACCCTCGGTGCCGTCCACCACCACCCTCTCCTCGCCTCAGGCGAGGTCCCGCGCCCACAGGCAGGCCTGCGGGTCCGTGCCGTCGCGTCCCCGCAGGAACAGGACGGTCGAACCGTCGGCGGTGAGGGACAGCCGCGTGGGCGTCCCGAGGGAGAAACGGCGGGTCCGCGCGAGCTGGCGCGGCAACGGCGGCACTGAGGGAGGGGTCATGCGGCGGAGCGTGACACACGCTCAGTCATTGCACTAACTCTTTACGCGCTTCACGGGCGCGGGGCGCCCCTGGGTCAGTTCGGGTCCGACGCCGCGTCGGAGTCCGCCGCGTCCGCCGCGGACTGGGCCGCGTTGACCTTGGCCTGCTGCTGCTGGAGCGTGCCGCCGGCGGGGTTCGCCGTCGAGGTGACCGACGAACCCGCCGGGGCGGCGGGCGCGGCGCTGCCGCCACCGTTGCCGCCGCAGGCGGTCACCCCGAGCAGGGCGGCCACCACGAGCGCGCCTGCCGCGAGGAGCTTCACGACGCGCCCTTGCCGTTGTCGTTCGCGCCGCACCAGGCCTGGACGCTCTTGAGGTCGGTCTCACGCTGCTGCAACGTGGGGACCAGCGCCTTGCGGGTGTTCAGACGGTCCTGCAGGTAGGTGGCGATCGCGGTGTGGTTCGCCTTCTTCGCGTTGTCGACGCGCGCCTCCAGGTGCGCGATCGAACCGCGCACGGTGACGCCGCCGTTGATGCGGTCGAGCGCGCGCTCGATGCGGCGCTCCAGCTTGGGCACGCGCAGGCACAGCGCGTGCGCGCCGTCGCCCTTCGGCGCGTGCGCGGCCGTGCTCGCGGCACCGCCGGACGCGCCGGGCGTGGCGGACGCGGCGAACGCGGGGCCGCCGGCGAGCAGCGTGCCGGCGAGGGCGAGTCCGGCCGCCGCGAGGCGGGCGCGCTTGGACATGACGAGAGGCATGGACGTCTCCTTACAGACTCCGGAGCGGGCGAACGCGGTGGTGCGTCCACCCGCTGGCACACGGAGAGTAGGAAGCCTCTTTGTGGTTTCTCTGTGGTGGACGCCGCGGCGGCTAGGCGGGATCCGCCGGGTAGCCGATCGGCTCTGCCACGGGCTCACCCTCTCCCCCGGCCGGGAACCGCCAGCGCGTCATCGACTCCTCGAAGGCGCCCTCGTACCAGCCGAGCGCCCGGGTCGGCCGGACCGCGAAGACCGGCGAGGCGCCGACGACGATCGTCGCGGGCTCGCCGGTGCGCGGCAGCACGTACTTGGCCGTGTACGCCGCGTCCACCTCCGGCGGACGGGCCTGTGCGGGCACCTGCTCGGCGACGCCGCTGACGGAGACCAGCTCCGTCCCGCTCTCCAGGTGGACGCTGACCCGCGGGTTCACCGCGAGGTTGCGTGCCTTCGCCGTCCCGGCGCCGGTGGAGAACCAGAACCGCCCCCCGACCCAGACGCCCCAGACCGGCATGGCGTGCGGCACCCCGGCCGCCGACGCGGTGCAGACCCAGTAGCTGCGCGCCCCGGCCAGCCGCGCCCGCAGCTCCGCCCACGTGATGGTGATTCGCTCGCTCATCCGCCCAGTGTCGCCACCGGGCGCCGCGAAGCCGGGCCGCCCCGCCGAGGGAGTCGGCGGGGCGGCCCCGGGCGTCACTTCAGCTCGGACCAGGCGAGCAGCGGGGTGGTCAGCTCCAGGACGGTGGCCAGCAGCGCGAGGCGGTTGGCGCGGACCGCCGGGTCCTCGTCCATCACCATGACGCCCTCGAAGAAGGCGTCGACGGCCTGGACCAGCACCGCGCTCTCCTGGAGGAAGGTCCGCAGGTCGGGCATGGACCCCAGGACCGCGCGGGTCTTCTCCACCGCCTGCTGCAACTCACCCTCCAGCGGCGTGGAGAACAGGGCCGCGTCGGGCGTGGGCGCGGTCCCGGCCGGGACGATCCGCAGCACCCGCTGGATCGCGGCCGTGGCCAGCGCCAGCTCCTCGCTCCCGTGGGCCGCTTCGAGCTCGGCGAGGCGTGCCGCGGCGGGAACCGGACGGTCCGCCTGCGCCAGCACCGCCCGCACGTCGTGGACCGCGTGCCCGGCCTCCAGCAGCTGCTGCTCGAAGCGGCGGACGACGAACTGCTGGGCCTCGGCCAGGCTCTCGTCCGTGACCGGCACCGGCTGCCGTTCGGCGGCGATGCGCAGCATGGAGGAGACCGTCAGCGGCGCGAGCGCGGGGTGGGTGCGCAGGATGTTGACCATCCCGAGCGCGGCCCGGCGCAGGCCGAACGGGTCCGAGCCGCCGGTGGGCGCGCCGCCGAGCGGCAGCAGGCCCGCGAGCAGGTCGGCGCGGTCGGCGAGGGCGAGCAGCGCGCCGGGCGTCGTCTGCGGCAGCCGGTCGGCGGAGTGACGCGGCAGCTCGCCCTCGAAGAGGGCCTGGGCCACCTCCTCCGGCTGACCGGCCTTGCGGGCGTAGACCTCGGCCATGACCCCGGCCAGGCTGGAGAGTTCGGTGACCATCTGCGAGCCGAGATCGAACTTGACCAGCCCGGCGGCCCGCTCCAGCGTGATCACGTCGCGCGCGCCGATCGGCAGCTGCGAGGCGAACTCGGTGGCAACCGAGCCGATCCGCTGGGCGCGGTCCGCCATCGAGCCCAGGGTGTCCTCGAAGGTGAGCAGCTGGAGCCGCTCCTGCATGGCCTCCAGCGGGGTGTCCAGGTCCGCGCGCCAGAAGAACGCGGCGTCCTCGTAACGGGCCCGCAGTACCGCCTCGTTGCCGCGCCGCACCACGTCCTGGTCGCAGGCGCCGTTGGCGACGGTGACGAAGCAGGGCAGCAGTGCGCCGTCCGCGCCCTGCACGGGCAGGTAGCGCTGGTGCTTGCGCATGACCGTGGTGAGGATCTGGTCGGGCAGTTCGAGGTACTTCTCGTCGAACGTGCCGAGGATCGGGGTGGGGTACTCGACCAGGTTGGCGATCTCGTCGACGAGCGCGCTGTTGGCCTCCAGATCGACGGTGCCGCCGACCTGCGCGGCCAGGCGCAGCGCGGCGGCCTCGATGGCCGCGCGGCGGGCAGCGGTGTCGGCGATGATGCCGTGCCGGGCCAGCAGTTCGACGTAGCCGTCGGCGGCCGGGACCTCGATCACGGGCTGCGCGGCGGTCCGGTGGACGCGGGTGGTGCGGCCCGCGTCCAGGCCGGAGACGGAGAACGGCACGACCTCGTCGCCGAGCAGCGCGAGCACCCACCGGATCGGGCGGCTGAAGGAGAGGCCGGAGGCGTTCCAGCGCATGTTCTTCTCCGCCCGCAGGCCCGAGACGACGCCGGGCAGCAACTGCGCCAGCACCTCCTCGGCCGGGCGGCCGCGCACCAGGCGGGTCAGCACGACGTGCTCGTTCTTGCCGAACGCGGCGCGGCCGAGCTCGGCCGGGTCGGCGTCCTGGCTGCGGGCGAAGCCGAGCAGCGCGGGCGTCGGCCCGCCCTCGGCGTCGTAGGCGGCGGCGACCTTGGGGCCCTTGACGGTCTGCTCGTGGTCGGGCTCCGCGGTCTCGACACCCTCCAGCGTCACCACGACCCGGCGCGGCGTGGCCGCGACGTGCAGGGCGCCGTGCCCGAGGCGGGCCGCCCCGAGCCCAGTCTCGAGCGCCTCACGCACCGAGTCGACGACACGGGTGGCCTCGGCGGGCGGCAGCTCCTCGAAGCCGATCTCGAACGCGAGCGTCCGCAGCCCCGTCGGCCCGGCGGGCGCCGGCGCCTCCTGGGCGGCCGCGCCCTCCTCCGTCGCGGCGTCCGTGCCGAGCGGGTACCCCAACTCGGCCCGCCGCTCGGCCCACAGCTCGGCGACGTCGTGCGCGAGCCCGCGCATCCGGGCGAACGAACGGGCGCGCTCGGTGGTGGAGATGGCGCCGCGGGCGTCGAGCACGTTGAAGCTGTGCGAGCACTTGAGCACGTAGGAGTAGGCGGGCACCGGCAGCCGCAGGTCGAGCAGGCGGCGTGCCTCCCTGGCGTACGCCTCGAACAGCTCGCGGTTGGTTTCCACGTCCGCGTCGTCGAGGTAGTAGCGGCTCATCTCGTACTCGGCCTGGCCGAAGACCTCGCCGTAGGTGATGCCGGGGGCGTAGGCGATGTCCTTGAAGTGGCTGACGCCCTGAAGCGCCATCAGGATGCGCTCCAGCCCGTAGGTGATCTCCACCGAGACGGGGTCCAGCGTCATGCCGCCGGCCTGCTGGAAGTAGGTGAACTGGGTGATCTCCAGCCCGTCCAGCCACACCTCCCAGCCCAGCCCCCAGGCACCGAGGGCGGGCGAGGCCCAGTTGTCCTCCACGAACCGGACGTCGTGCGCCTCGATGTCGATGCCGAGCGCCTTGAGACTGCCCAGGTAGAGCTCCTGCGCGTTGCCCGGCTCGGGCTTGAGGATCACCTGGAACTGGGTGTGCGTCTGCAGGCGGTTGGGGTTCTCCCCGTAGCGCGAGTCGTCGGGGCGCACACTGGGCTCGACGTAGGCCACGCGCCACGGCTCGGGCCCCTGCACCCGCAGGAAGGTGGCCGGGTTCAGGGTTCCGGCGCCGACCTCGCTGTTCATCGGCTGGGCGACTAGGCAGCCCTGTTGCGTCCAGTAGGCGTTGAGGGCGAGCAGAGCTTCCTGCATCGTCAGCATGGTGCAACCCCACAAGTCGGTGAACTGGCCCTTCGGGCCCGCGGTCCGGCGATTCTATGCACTGACGCCGAACCGCCGCCGGTGCCGACCTCACGGTCCACGCCCCCCCGGTGCCGACCTCGTGGCCCACGCCCCCCGGTGCCGTCCGGTGCGGGGCCCGAGCGCATCATGGTCCGCGTGAACACGACCTCCGGCCGATGGCGCCGAGCCCGCACCCGCGGCGGGGCGATCCTGTGCTGGCTCGTCGGAGCCCTCTTCGCGTTCGGCGGGGTGCTCGGCAGCGTCCTGGCAATCCACCTCGACGCGACAGGCACCCGGACCACCGCGGTGATCGTGGACCAGCGGCAGAACGGCCGGAACGAGGACTACCTGCTGGGCTTCACCCTCCCCGACGGCACCCCGGTCGACGCCTGGACCGGAGCGATCGACGGTGGCGACAACGGCACCAGGGTCCAAGTCCTCTACGACCCGAGCGATCCGACCGGCACCGTGGACTCTCCCGGCCACAACACCACGCAGGAGTGGGTACCGCTGCTCGTCGCCGTGGCCGCGGGCCTGGGACTCGGCTGGACGGGACGGGCGTTGTGGCTCTCAGCCCGCGCCCATCGGAACAGCGAACCGTTCGGGGACCGCGGCCTGCCTCCCATCCCCTCGAGGAACGCCCGGTCGCACGGCTAGAGCTCGGCCAGGGCCTCCGGGCCGGAGACACGAGAAGCCCCGGCCGTGGGTGATCTCCCCGGCCGGGGCTTGGTCGTTCGGTGGGGCGCGTGGGGCTCGAACCCACAACCTACGGATTAAAAGTCCGCAGCTCTGCCAATTGAGCTAGCGCCCCAGGCCGCGTACGGCCCGGCCGGGGCGGACCCGGCCAGGCGTAGCCTACCTGGTCCCGGGGCCGGTGTTGTGTGTCATCCGGCGCGGCGATCACCCACGGCCCGGGTAGCCGACCGGGACGGGGGTGCGCAGACCGTCCGGAGCGGCTCCGGCCGTCGCTGCTGACGCTTGTCCATGTGACTGTCCCCCAGGTCGTCGTGCGACGTCGTTCTCCGTGGCTTCGTTCTCCGTGGCTCAACTCTCCGGCACGCGCCCGGTTCCCGGGCAGGGCCCCCGCTCCCGCGATCCTCGGGACATCTGTCACGCCCCGACTGTCATGCCCCGACGAGCAGGCTGCTGCGGACCGTCCGCAGCCAGGACTCCGCCGGACGTTCGTCCGGCCGGTCCGGCAGCGCCCCCGGGGCGGAGAAGGCCTCCTCCGCCGCGGCCAGTCGTGCCCCGGCCAGCGAGGGCCGGGCGGCCATGCGCTCCCCCTCCGCGCGCAGGCGCTCCGGATCCTCCACCCGGATCCGCAGCTCGCCGCTGCGGTGGAGGTGGACGCCCTGCTCCAGCAGGCGCAGCAGGTGACGCGCGTGCTTGGCCAGCCTGCCGGGCGGCGCCTCACCGCGCTCCTCCTTGGCGGAGAGCTTGCGGAACTGCTGGGTGGCGTAGCCCAGGTACGCGCTGCGGACGGCCCGCTCCGAGAGGAAGGACCCCCGGATCGCGATCAGCTCCTCGCCCAGCGGGCTGCGCAGCAGGTAGCAGTCGTCCGGCAGCCAGACCAGCTCGGACGCGGTGGGATTGGCGCTCAGTGCCAGCCGGCACCACTTGGCCGCCTCGTGCAGGGTGCGGTCCGGCGCCGTCGTCACCATCGACTCGCCCGGCCGGTGCAGACCGAACAGCCGCTCCGTCGGCACGGCGAACACGCCCAGCCGGTCCACGTCGGAACCCGCGTGGGCGAGACCGTAGGCCGTCGAACCGACGACGCCCTCCAACAGGACCGTGTGCGAGGCAGCCGAGGTGTTCGAGGTGTTCGAAGCCGCGTTCATCGTGCGAGTGTCGCGGGCGGCCCCGGGGCGTGACCAGCGGATTTCGGGCGGGGTCGATCCCCGGGAAAAAAGCCGTTGCGGCCCGGGAGGGGGTCTGCCTACTGTGTTCGCACACTGAAAGGAGGTGATCCTAGGTTGAGTACGACCAGGACGCGTGAGGTGGCTGCGCGCTAGCGCTGCCCCGTCCGACGGCGGGTAGCTCCCGTCCGAGGACACTCCAACACTGGCGCGCGAGCGCAATTCAGAGCAGTCACCCGGCCCGCAGGCTCATCGGATCGTCCCCGATGCCCCGGCCCCTGGACGCAGGGGTCGTGGGAGCAAGCCTGCGGGCCGCTTTTTTGTGCCCGCTGACCGGCCCGGCCGGAACGCGGACAGGCCGCCCCCGGAAAGGGAGCGGCCTGTCGGTCGTACTGCGTGCTGCGTGCTGTGCTGTGTCAGCTCTTCCAGCGCGGCTTGCGCTCGGCGGAGCCGGCGCCGGAGCCGCCACGGTAGCCGGAGGGGCCACGGTCGTCACGGCGCTGGAAGCCGCCACGGTCGTCACGACGGTCGTCACGACGGAAGTTGCCCGAGGAGGCGGGGCGGTGGTCGTCGCGGCGGGCGCCGAAGGACGGGCGACGGTCGCGGTCACGGTCGCCGAAGGACGGACGACGGTCACGGTCGCGGTCACCGAAGGACGGACGGTCCTCACGACGCTGGAAACCACCACGGTCATCGCGACGGTCACGGTCACCGAAGGACGGACGGTCCTCACGACGCTGGAAACCACCACGGTCGTCACGACGGTCACGGTCACCGAAGGACGGACGGTCCTCACGACGCTGGAAACCACCACGGTCGTCACGACGGTCGTCACGGCGGAAGCCACCGTCACGGTCCTCACGACGCTGGAAACCACCACGGTCATCGCGACGGTCGTCACGGCGCTGGAAACCGCCGCGGTCGTCACGGCGCTGGAAACCACCACGGTCGTCACGACGCTGGAAACCACCGCGGTCGTCACGGCCGCGCTCCTCACGGGAGGAGAAGGAACGCTCCGAACGCGGGGCACGGGCCTCGACGGCGACCGGCTCGTCGCCCGCCTCGGCCACGGCCGGGGCCGAGGTCTCGTCGGCGGAGGCGGCCTGGGTGGTCGCCGCGTCGGCGGCCTCGTCCGTGTCCTCGTCGTCCAGACCCAGCTCGGCACGCTCGGCCGCAGCGCGGGCGGCCAGACGGTCGGCCTCGTCACGGAGGTTGGCGGCGTGGCGGGTGGCCCGCTCCAGCTCCTTGGTCAGCGCGACGACGTCACGCTCGGCCTGCGCGGCCTGGGTGGCCGCGGAGTCGGCCTGGACGCCGGTCAGCGAGCGGGCACCGGTGATGCGGACCAGGTCCGCGTCGAAGGAGCCGCCGACGATGTGGCGGGTGGCCTCGACACCGGCGTCCTCCAGCAGGCGGAAGGTGCTGCGGCGCTGGTGCGGCAGGATCAGCGTGACGACCGTCCCGGAGCGGCCGGCGCGCGCGGTGCGGCCGGAGCGGTGCAGGTAGTCCTTGTGGTCACCGGCCGGGTCCACGTTCAGGACCAGGTCGATGCCGTCGACGTGGATGCCGCGGGCGGCGACGTCGGTGGCGACCAGGACGTTGACGTAACCGTCCTTGAAGTCGCCGAGGGTGCGGGTACGCGCGCCCTGGGTCATACCGCCGTGCAGCGCGTCGGCCTTCACGCCGGCGTCGCGCAGCTGCTCGGCGACACGGTCGCAGCCCATCTGGGTGCGGACGAAGATGATGGTGCGGCCCTTGCGGGCGGCGATGGCGTTGGTGACCGGCGCCTTGTCCTTGGGCTTCACGACCAGGACGTGGTGGGTCATGGTGGTGACGGCACCGGCGGACGGGTCGACCTCGTGGGTGACCGGGCTGACCAGGTAGCGCTTGACCAGGCTGTCGATCTCGTTCTCCAGCGTGGCGGAGAAGAGCATCCGCTGGCCGCCGGCCGGGACCTTGTCGAGGATCTCGGTGACCTCGGGCAGGAAGCCCATGTCGGCCATCTGGTCGGCCTCGTCCAGGACGACGATCTCGACCTCGTCCAGGGTGCAGGCGCCGCGGTCGAGCAGGTCGCGCAGGCGGCCGGGGGTGGCGACGAGGATGTCGACGCCGCGCTCCAGGGCCCAGATCTGCTTCGGCATGGAGGTACCGCCGCAGACGACCTTGAGGTTCAGGCCGAGCACGCTGCCGTAGGGCTCCAGCGCCTCGGAGACCTGCATGGCCAGCTCACGGGTCGGCACCAGGATCAGGCCGCGCGGACGCTTGGCCCGGGTGCGGCCCTGCTCCAGGCGGGTCAGCAGCGGCAGGCCGAAGCTGAGGGTCTTGCCGGAGCCGGTACGGCCACGGCCCAGGACGTCCTTGCCGGCCAGCGCGTCCGGGATGGTGGCGGCCTGGATCGGGAACGGGGTGGTCACACCGTGCTTGGCCAGGCCGCGGACGATCTCGTCCGGCAGGCCCAGGTCGCCGAAGGTGACCGTCTTCTCGGTCTCGACCTCGGCGGCCTGCTCAGTGGAGTCGGCGGCGGTGGTGGCGGCGTCGGCCTCGACCTCGGTGGCCTCGAGCTCGACCAGGGCGCCAGAGGCGTCCTGACCGTTTTCGGGCATGGCGAAGCGGGCGTCGTCAACGAGGGACATGAAAAACCTTCCGAATGTCGGCACGTGCCCACACCCGCAGATTTCCCAAACCGCCTCAATGCGGTAAGCCACGGAGTACCGGAACGCGCCAGGTGCGCCTGAAATGGATACGGCGCCGGGCAATTAACACAACGATCTACCAAGATAGCGCAACGGGGCCGAACCGCCAAACCGTGCGCCGAACCAGGCCACACTACCCCGCCGAGTCAGCCGACGGAAGAGCTCGCCGAAGGTGTCGCCGCGGTCGGGCTGGAGGAGGGTGGCGGGGGCGCCACGCTGGGGCTTGCGGCCGGGCTCGTGGGCGGCGGACTCGGCTGCGCGGGCGGGGTCGTCTGCGTCGAGCCACCCGGGGACGACGTGGCCGCGGGCGTCGTCAGGACCGGCACCGGCACGACCGCGGTGGCACCGGCACTGGGCCGTGCCGCGCTCGCCCCGGGACTGGCGGAGGTCCCGCCGCTCGGCGCCTCGCCGGGGTGGTGCCGCACGCCGACATGGTGAGCGCCGACGCCGTCCTGCGAGCCGCCCACGTCGCCCGCACCCACCGTCGGACCGTCGGCCCCGGCCGGCGCGACGGCGGGACCCACCTCCATGCACCCGGCCAGCGACCCCACCGCCCCGACGGCGGCCCCGGTCACCAACGCCCACGCCGCGACCCGACGCACCCCCGCTCCGACCTTGCCCACCGCGACCGGCCCCGCTTCCTTGCCTGACGTCCTGGTCCCCGCCCTCGTCAGGCTCAACGCGGACAGCGCGCCAAAGGACACGGCCGTCACCCGTAGCCGAGTTCGTGCAGCCGCTCGTCGGGGATCCCGAAGTGGTGGCCGATCTCGTGCACGACGGTCACCCCCACCTCACGCACCACCTCCGCCTCGCTGGCACACATGCGCAGCGTGGGATTGCGGTAGACGGTGATCCGGTCCGGCAGCACCCCGGCGTACCACTCGCCGCGCTCGGTCAGCGGCGTCCCCTCGTACAACCCGAGCAGCTCCGGCCCCCCGGCGGGCGCCTCGTCCTCGACGAAGATCACGACGTTGTCCATCAAACGGGTGAGCTCCACCGGGATCCCGTCCAGTGCGTCCCCGACCAGCTCCTCGAACCGCTCCCGGCCCATCTCCAGCACGCCGCACCCCGTTTCCTCGCGTCTTCCTCGCGCCTTCTCCGGACCGGCCCCCTGGCCCCGGGCAGCCCGGACGGACACCCGCCCCGAAACCGATTTTGGTGTTCCCGCCCGCATCCCATATGCTTCTGAACGTCCCCGACGGCCGCAAGGCACCCGGACGGTCCACCAGCCCTCATCGTCTAGTGGCCCAGGACGCCGCCCTTTCAAGGCGGTAGCACGGGTTCGAATCCCGTTGGGGGCACGTAGTACGGCAGTACATGCAGTGCAGCAAGGCCTTCGCACGAAGTCTGTGCGTCTGGCTCCGTGGAGCAGTTGGTTAGCTCGCCACCCTGTCAAGGTGGAGGTCGCGGGTTCAAGTCCCGTCGGAGTCGCTCAGGCTCCCTCATCACGAGGGATCCTGGCCAGGTAGCTCAGTTGGTACGAGCGTCCGCCTGAAAAGCGGAAGGTCGCCGGTTCGACCCCGGCCCTGGCCACTCGTTTGACCAGCAGAAAGCCCCGAGCGGAGTAATCCGGCCGGGGCTTTTTCGTGTCTGCTGACGGCAGCATGACGGCAGTGGGTCTACTTGATCAGCTCCGAGAGGCTGGTCAGCGCCTTGCGCTTCTCCGCCGCCGACGCGTGGGCGTAGATCCCGATCGTGACCTGTAGATCACTGTGCCCGGCGATCTCCCGGACCACGTGAGGCGGGACGCCCAAGTCGAGCAGCAGCGAGACGAACGAGTGCCGGAGATCGTGGAACCGGAAGGCGTCGAGCCCGGCCCGCTTCCTGGTCGCGTACCAGTGGCGGTTGAGGTTCCTCGGGTCGAACGGCGAGCCAACCGCCGTCGTGAAGACGAAGCCGGTGTCCAGCCATTCCGAGCCGCAGCTCTCGCGCTCCGCCTGCTGGTCCTGCTGGCGCTGCCTGAGCGCAGCGACCACCGGGGCGGGCAGCGGAATCGTGCGCTTCGAGTAGCGCGTCTTGGGCAGCGCGACGACGAGTTCGCCCTTGATCCGCTGGAGGTTCTGGCTGACGGTCAACTCCCCGCGCTCCAGGTCCAGGTCCGACCAGTGCAGGCCCAGCAGTTCGCCCTTACGCAGACCGAGCAGCAGCGCCAGGGCGTACAGCGCGTACAGGCGGTCCTTCCGCACCACAGCCAGCAGCTGCCGGGCCTGCTCCGGGGTGAGCCCCTTCCCACGGGCGTAGTCCGGCCCCTCGATCTGCACGAGCTTGGCCACGTTGCGGGTGACCAGCTCCTCCCGGACCGCGTTCTGGAGCGCGTTCCGCAACACGGCGTGTACGAGCTGAACCATGCGCATCGACAGCCGACGCTCACAGCACTTCCCACGCGAGCAGCACTGATCCTCTTCGGGACGGCGACCGTCGAGCTTCCGCGCGCAGCACAGGCAGAGCTTCCGGCAACGGTCGAGCATGGCGCGCACGTCACGGGGCGTCAGCTTCTCCAGCCGCTTGGCCCCGAGCAGCGGCACCAGGTAGAGCCGGACAGCGCCCTCGTACGCGATCACCGTCTTGGGCCTACGGCGCGGCGTGACCACGTGCTCCAGCCAGTACGCCAGGTAGGTGCCGACAGTCCAGGACCGATCAGCCACCGGGATGCCCTGGCCCGCTTGGGCCTGGAGCTTCACCAGCTCCACGAAGGCTTCGGCCCGCGTCCGGCCGTACTTCCGGACCCGCTTCATGGTGCCGGCGGAAGTCGGGACGTAGGCCGCAGCCTCCCAACGCCCGTCCTTCCGCAGCGTCACCGTGCCTTCGCCGTTCAGCCGCGTCCTGCGGCTCACGCGACCAGCCATGCGTCCTCTTCCTCCCAGGTGGCTTGTAGCTCCTTCCTCATCTCGCGGTTGAACGCGAGCTGCCGGGCGATGCCCGCTGCGAACATCGACTCCCCCGGCGTCAGCCCGGACCCGGCGTAGCGCCAGTGCGCGACCACGAGCGTGCTGCCCTCCGTGTCGGCGTCGTCCTGCTCTGGCATCCCGTGATCACGCCGTTCCTGTCGCGCTCGCCAGTCGGCCCGCACCTGACGCAGCGCCCCGAGCGTGGTCGAGTACCGCTTGGACTTGCTGGCGAAGTGGCCACGGAAGCCGAGCATGTGCGACCAATGCGCCAACTTGCGGTCGGGGTAGTACTCATCCAGTTCCCAGCACGCCTCGATCAGGCGGCGCGTGTGCGGCGGGATGCTCAGCTTGTCCAGCTCCGCCAGCTCACCGATGCGCCGGTCAACGGTCTCGGTCGTCTCCGCCGCCTTGGTGGCGTACTTGGCGACGTACCCGGCGACTGCCTCTTCGGTCAGCTCCCCGCCATTGCCCACGCGCGTGATCTCATGCACCTCGACCTGCGAGCCCCAGCGCAGCATCCGAGCCGGACGGCTCCCGGCAGCAGCCACCGAGACCGAGACACGCCCGGCCGCGTAGCGGATCGCGTCCGCCAGCAGTTCCGCCGTCGCCCAGGCAGGAGGCTCCTCCCCCGCACCCTCTGGACCGTCCAGGCGCACGATCGCGTGGAAGTGCACCGCGCCCCGGCGCTGGTACTCCGCGACCTTCGCGAAGGAGAGCCGGAAGTGCTCACCCGCCTTGCTGCGCGGTATGCCCGCTCGGTCGGCCACGGCGCGGCCGAGGTAGATCGTGAAGCGCTGCCACAGTTCTCCGGCGTGGTTGTTCCACAGCACGGCGTGCGCGTAGTCGTAGCGGTCCGGGTCGAGCGGCGTACCCAACTGGGGATCTCCGTCCGCATGCCGCAAACGGCACCGGCAGCGGCCGGACTCAGGGATGTTGTGGACCGGCCCGAAGCTGGGTGCAGTCAGCGTGGCGAACACCTTGGGATGCGAGCGCACCACGGTGGGAACGCCCTTGGTGTGGTCGCCAGTCAGGCCCGCACGGATCAGGTGGAAGGTGTCACCGGCGTAGAGCCAGGCGCACGAGGGGCACCGGGACGCCCGGCGATTGCCGCAGGCCAGGCGAAGCGCGCCGCCCGGTTCGTCAGCGGTGGAGTAGGAGCGTTCGGCGATCATCTCGCCCGTGGCCCTGTCGACCGTCTTGCGCCATCCCGCGATCCGGACCGGATGGGCACAGCCTCCGGTGCGCTCCATCTGCCATTGCCAGCGCGGAAAGTCGGGGGCCGTGGCCACCCTCACCAGGTCGGCGAGGGTGACCGCGTCCAGTTCGTTGGTCACGCGACCACCGCCAGCCGGGGCAGAGCGAGGTGACCGTGCGTCGGGCAGGGCCGCAGGAACGTGGAGTCGTCGGACAGCTCCGAGCGCGGGGTGAGCGTCCAGCCGGTGAAGCCGCCGTTCGTCGGCCACCACTCCATGTGGCACGGGCAGAGCGCGGACGCGCCGAACTCCTCGTCGGAGCAGCCGCAGGGCACGAGGGCACCGACCGACCCGGAGACCGAGCCGTCCGCATCCTGGTAGACGCCCGTGCCGGAGCAGTCGCCGCAGGCGTCGTCGGCGAGGGAGAGCGAAGAGAGCAGCGTTGCGGGCATGATGGAACTTCCCTTCGTGGGACGGAGAGCGGCGCATCTGCTTGGCGGTGGAGCGCCGCTCTCGGCGTGTGGACCATCGAGCCGACCGGAGGAATCTCACCCCTAGTAGCAGCTTCCCCACGAAGGTACTAACAGTGTTTCTGCGAGTCAAGAGTTTCTGCGACTAGCAGCAGTCCTGCGTTTCTGCGAAGCTGATTTGCGACTACCAGGGAGGCTTGATGAGCAGCGGTTTTGGCCTTGTCGTCCGCTTCGAACTTCACGACGAAGCAGCGGCCGAGGGCTTCGATGAGCTGGTGTCCCGCACGCTGCCCGGCATCAAGGCGCAGGAGCCGGGCACCCTGGCCTACGTCGTGCACGCCGTGCCGGACGAGCCCAACGTCCGTGTCTTCTACGAGCTGTACGCCGACCGGGCCGCCTTCGACGCTCACGAGCAGCAGCCGCACACCAAGCACTTCCTCGCTGAGCGAGAGCAGTACGTCAGCGGCCTCCAGGTCACCTTCCTCCAGGCCCAGGCCGGAAAGGGTCCGGTGACGCCGTGACCCCCGAGGAGCGCCGGGCCTTCGGCAGCCGCGTGGCAGAGCTGCGCAAGCAGCGCGACATGACGCAGGAGGAGTTGGCCGCAGCCATCTCCCGAACTGCGAGCTGGGTCTCCCAGGTCGAGCGCGGCGTCCAGCCGGTCAACCGCCTCGATGTGCTGCGCCTGCTCGCCGATGGGCTCGGCGTCTCCGTCCAGACGCTCCGTCCCGAAGTGCCGGCGGAGGCCCCGCGGAACGCTCCCGAGGAGCACGGCGAGGGATCGAACGATCTCGACCAAGCCCGCCTCGTCATCTCCGGCCACCCCGTGCCCGAGGTGCTGTTGGGCCATCAGCCCACAGGCAGTCACGGCAGCCTGCCCGAGCTACGCGCGGCAGTCGAGCGCATCTGGGAGCTGACCCACGACGACCGCTTCTCCGAGCTGAGCGCTGCTCTTGGCCCATTGGTCCCGCGTCTGGAGCGCGCCGTCCGCACGGCCCCAGCCAAGGACCGCCCGGAACTCTTCCTCCTGCTCAGCCGGACCTACCAGGCCCTTGCTGCCGCCTTCGTCCGCCAGGACGACCCGGACGCGGCATGGGTCGCCGCAGACCGTGCGATTCACGCCGCCGAGCAGTCCGGCCAGCCGCTCCACGTCTTCGCGAGCGTCTTCCGACTTGCCCAAGCCTTCGTCCGGCTCAAGCACTTGGACCAGGCCGAGCACGCCGCCACCACGGCCGTGAACGCCGTCGAGCAGTACACCCAGGGCCCGGACGCAGAGCCCGAAGCCCTGTCGGTGCTGGGGTCGCTGCGCCTCGTGCTGGCCCTCGTCCA
The DNA here is from genome assembly GCF_041261265.1 of Streptacidiphilus sp. MAP12-33. NCBI lineage: Bacteria > Bacillati > Actinomycetota > Actinomycetes > Kitasatosporales > Streptomycetaceae > Streptacidiphilus > Streptacidiphilus sp. MAP12-33. The sequence continues at coordinate 45,504 of NZ_JBGCCA010000039.1, read as the reverse complement.
CGCGCGGGCGGGAGACCGGGCGAAGGCCCGCCAGGAGACCGAGCGGGCGCGTACCGTGGCCCGACGAATCGGCGAGGACCGCAACGACTTCAACTTGGAGTTCGGGCCGACCAACGTCGAGATCCAGGCTGTCTCGATCGCCGTGGAGTTGGGTGACGCGGGCGAGGCCATCGATACCGGCCAGAGCATCGACGCCAGCGCCCTGTCCGTCGAGCGCCAAGCGCGGCTACTGATGGACATGGGCCGGGCCTACGCCCAGCGGCGCCAAAGCGGCGAAGCCCTAGACTGTCTCCTCCAGGCCGAGGAACTCGCACCCGAGATCATCCACACGCACGTGGCATCCCGTGGCACCATCCGGGAGCTCATGCTCGTTGCGGGACGATCCGCGTCCCCTGAGCTCAAGGCACTCGCCGAACGCGCCGACGCCAAGCCCTGATGGCTCCGGCCATCCCGGAGTCGGAGATCCATTGAAGGGTCTGGAGATGGGGTTCTGAGCTGGGACTGGTTACGGATATCGCTACTGGCTCAAGGACCACGCCGCTCGCGCGGCGCGGCCCGCCCCCGCTCGGGCGCGCTCCTGTCTTCGCCCCGCGCCGCCCGGCGGGGCGGACCGCAGGCGGAGGCAGGCGGTGAGCTGACCGGTTCGGACAGCAAGAAGGATCTCCGGCTCCGGGATGACCGGGGCCGTGCCTACAGTGGCCGACCGTTCGTGGTTGAGCTGGGGGACTGCCATCCCGCCCGCCATCGACCCAGGCAAAGCCGAGCAGCCTTGCCCCTCGGGGTCCAGGTCGTTCGGACAGTAGGGCGCTCCACCTGGACCCCGAGGGGCAAGCCCGCTCCACTACCGTGTGGGTCGACGGCAGACGGGATGGCAGCGAGGAGAGCCGTGGCTGATCAGGGAGACAAGGCGTCCGGCTTGCGGCTCATATGGGAGCTGGGCGGCAGCGGGTGGGCCAAGTGCCACCTGGTCGACGGTGACGCACAGGTACAGCTGGTCGCAAGCTATCTGACCGACGCGCTAGCCGATCTCGTCGGTGCCGTGGGTGGGCTCTACGGTGAGCAGGATGTCCGGCGATGCTGCTTCGACATGGAGCCGCAGGAGCTGCGCTGGGTGTTCACCGTCCAGGGGGCGGACGTGCTCCTGGCGGTATACCAGTTCCCGGACTTCGGACTCGGTCTCCCGGAAGACGCCGGCCGAGTCAGGTGGAGAAGTCAGCAGCCGCGCAGCGTGGTCGCGCACGCGGTACTGGAGGCTGCCCAGGAAGTCTGGCGCGAACACGGGGAGGAGGGGTACCTCGCGAAGTGGAAGCGCTACCCATACCCCGTCGCAGCCGTTCAGGATCTGAGACGCCTACACCTTCAGCACGACGATTGCCCGTCCCGGCATGACCAGACGATCCCGTGACGGCTCTGACGGCAGTGTGACGGCAACGCCATCGACTCTCACGGTACATCGCGGTGTCTCACGGGGACTCACCACGTGCGCCCTCAGGCGTTCCGGGGCGATCATCTCGGCCGATGTACTCGCCTGAAAAGCGGAAGGTCGCCGGTTCGACCCCGGCCCTGGCCACATAGTCCGACCAGGCACGATGCCCTCGAAGCAGCTCGCTTCGGGGGCATTTTTCTGCCGTTTGACGCCACCGCTGACGCCAACGGCCCCGAATCGCTCCGGATCTGAGCAGCCAAGATGGCTGACCCCGGAAATGGGGGCACGTGACGCCAATCACAGGGAACTGCTCCGCAGGGGTGACCGGCGTCGGCAGAATCCCGTTGATCCCCTCCAGTCAAGGCTGACACGATCGCCCGGTGGTAACTCCGGAGGACCTCGTCGGTCGGCAAGTGCAACGCGTGACGTGCTCGTAGTTCCACGTCCGCGACGGCGGTGGTGAGCCCGAGCTGTTGCACATGTGGCTGCACATGGAGGGCCTCGGCCCGATCAGATTCCACACACTGGACCACGTACTCGATCTCCGGATCGAAGGGCCCCACGACTCCTACGGCATGGACATGCTCGGTCATGTCACGGTCAGCGACGCACCGGACGAGTTCCCTCTGGCACCGTTCGCAGGCAGCAAGGTCGCCTCCGTCCAGCACATCCGACAGCGGTCCATCGACAGCCGAGTCGGCTTCCAGGCGACATTCCCCGCGGGAAGCGTTCGGATTCTCGCCCTGGCTGATGACCTGGTCGTCACAGCAACCGGGCTGTCAGTGGGCTGGGAGGATGACCTGGATCTTGATCCGCTGGATACCGACCCCTCGTCCGAGGCCCTGCTCCGCGTCCTTTCGGATCAGACTCCGGCCTGTAGGGCGACACGGGAGGCGGTGCTCGGAGGCGGCGTTTGCCGGATCGGAGATGGGGCGGTGCCCGCCGACGCGCTGGCTGGCACCTACGCCGTCCGGCTCGAGCTCACACGGGCCAAGGAGATCAAGACCATCGGGCTGTCGGAAAGCGTGGCGGCCCTGAGCAACTACGGTGACCGGCCGGTACGGCTGGGGTCCGTCGACAGTCCGGACGGCTCGTGGCACTTCGTGGTCTTCCTCGCCGCTGACGGCGGTTCGCTGGTGGCCTGTACGGGAGTTCGGCAGATCGGACCTGACTCAGCAAAAGATCACGAGGAAAAAGAGAGCATGACAAGCGATGAGCAGGAGCTGGCGACCTTCGGCTCAGGAGTGGACTGGTCGGGAGTTCGTGAGCGGGTAGCGGCCCTGCGGGACGCCCCGTTCGCAGAAAAGGTCTTCGGGGCTCGTTGGCAGGGCTCCGGGCATGACTTCCTACTGGAGCCGCCGCTCAGCGAGGCCGAGCTGACAGAAGTCGAGGAGCAGCTTGGCGTCATCCTTCCGTCCGACTACCGCACCTTCCTCCTCGAGGTGGGCGCGGGCGGAGCCGGTCCCCATTACGGGATCTTCCCGCTGCGGCGTGACGGGCAGGGCTGGCACTGGTTGGAGCACCGCAAGGTCCGAAGCAACAACGCGCTCCTCGGGAAGCCGTTCCCCTCCGCGGAGGAGCGGGCTCGCTGGGCGGAGGCTGTGAACGCTCGCGAGCCCGTCAAGGACAGCTTCTCTGACGAGCAGTCCTATCTCGCGGCGTACCGCGCCTGGGACGACGAGTGGGAGAAGCTCAACGACGAGATGACCGCCGGGGCGGTATGTCTCAGCCACGAGGGATGCGGCTACTACACATGGCTCGTCGTGACCGGGCCAGAGTGTGGCACCCTCTGGAAGGACCTGCGGGCCTGCGACGGCCCCCTCCAACCGCTCCCCGCTGCCGGTCACCGCGTCAGCTTCAGCGAGTGGTACCTGGACTGGCTGGCCAAGGCAACCAGCCAAGCTCGCGGTCGGTGAGTTCCAAGACAGCCCCACCGAGTAGCGTGCACCCATGACGTGGCGGGGACCGACGTATCGAACGGTGGACGGGGAGAGAATCGACGGGGCCTGGTGCCACGTCTGGCAGCGGAGTCGCTGGGATGCCGAGTATCACCTCGACGACCTGATCGTCTTCGCGGACGGCGCGGTCAGGTGCCAGGACCGGACCGACCTGGCCGGCTTGAAGAAGCTCCTGACCTCGGGCCGAATCTCCGTGACACGTCCCGGCGCTCCCGCTCTTCCTGACGAACCCTCGAAGTGGCGCTCCCGCCACGGTGAGCCGTTGACCCCGGAGGGCTTCCTGAGCGAGGTTGCCGACAAGATCGAGGAACTCAACGGCCGACCGACCACCGGGCAGCGCTGCTGGGAGGCGATCCGTCGCTACCAGCAGGAGCCCGAGGAGCGGAATCGCGTGCTCCTTCGGGACGCGTACCTGGCAGTCCCACCGCATCGGCGGATCTATGTCCTCGGCGACATGGACCTTCAGGACCGCCCCTTGCGGATCCTGCTCACCGACCTGGGTGAGGCCGTGGACGGGGATGGCCCGGTCGTGACGGCGGACATGCACCAGGAGTCTCTGGACTACTTCCGTCGCGGGGACGAAGGCGTGGCCCGGGAGCAGGAGAGGCGGGCCGTCCAGTACGCCGACGATCCGAGCGGGCCCGGCCAGTCGGCCGTCATCTCCCACCAGACCGTCTTCCCGCAGGGCTGGCCCGAGGCGCTGGGCCTGTTCGTACTCCGCAACGACTACCCGGCGCAGATCGCCTTCGCCGGCGGGACCTACCCGTCCGTGCTCCACGGCTACTGGGCCCTGTCGGCGGCCGACGCGGCCGATCGCCGGCTGATCCAGGAGGCTCCGTCCGGGCGGGAGGCTCACGACCTGGGCGGCCGGGCGGTCCAACGAGCGGACTGGCCTGCCATCCGGCTCGCGGTCATGGCCGGACTGCTGCGCGCGAAGTTCACCCAGCACCCCGAGCTCGCCGGAGTCCTGCTCTCCACCGGGGACGCGACGATCAGCTACACCGGCTTCTCGGACTCTCCCTTCTGGCGGGACGCTCCCGACAGCCGCGGGCGGAACTGGATGGGCCGCCTCCTTGAGCTCGTCCGGTCCGAACTCCTAGCCGAGCTGTCGCTCGGCGGCCACCGAGATCCCGGGAGTTCAACAGTGGCCTGGAAGTCCACGAGGTCACAGATATGACGGGTGCCCACGACGGCCGGCTACCGCCAGCAGCGCCGAAGTCGACACCCGCGACCGGGAGCACCCGTTCGGGGGAGGTCGACGACCGGGACTTGGCCGCGCACCTGGCGATCCAGGCGTTCATCGAGATCCGGTACCTGGCCAGTCGCGCTCGGCGGCTTCCGGAGGAGCTCTCGTCCGACGACACCCTCGACCGCATCAGGCTCCTGGCCGACCTGGGCCACAACCTGCCCGTAGGCACCTGGCCGCGCGCTCGACGTCCCGCCCGTGGGACGCAGGACGGCAGGCGGGAACGGGCAATGAGGGAGCGGCCGATGAGCTGGCTCTGGAACACTGCTGGCCCGGAGAAGAGCGCCTGGATCGTTTCGCACGTCGAGAATGCCGGACTCCGTTGGACTCCCCCGCCTCCGCTCCCGACCCCGCGCAAGGGAGTCCCCCCGCCCAGCGTGCGGCAACGCCTGGGCCTGCTGACAGGCTGGCCGGTGAAGACCCCTGCCAGCCGTCGGCCCCTACCCCGCGAGGCGCGGGTCCTGAAGCCTCTGGACAACGACGCGGTCTTCGCCCTCCACGAGGAAGCCGGGCGCCTGCGGCTCGGCCTGGGCGGGAGCAGTCCGTGGCTCCAAGCTCACCTCGCGCCCGGCGGGCCCCACTACCTGCTCCCCGATCCAGCCGACCACTACTGGCCGGACCCGGAGGCGGGGCGACGCTGGTGGCAGTGCCGCATGCTCCTGACGATGATCGACGGCGAGCAGGTCACCAGCATGCTGGCCGTACTTCCCGAGACCTTCATTGCCCTGCCCTCAACAGTGCCGCGCTTCAGACAGCGTCATCTCGCCCACATCGCCCGCGCCACCGAACGGGACACCGGCCTCTGGGGCCGGGACCACAAGACGCACTGCGACCCCGAGCACTGCGGATACGTCCCCGCTGAGGAGGAGACCGCCTCGACCTGACCGCCTGCTCATGCAGGACTGGCTCCAGCCACTCCTCGCGCTACGGGGAGGGGCCGACAGCTCAAACCCATGCCGGTCACCGCCGGTCGACCACGATCAAGGTGCCTTCGGGACCGTAGGTCAACATCCGCGGCGGTCCCATCCTGCTGACGGCTGCCCGCCGCACGGCCTCCTTGTCCGCTGACGTGGGCCCACCTGGCGCCGTGAGGTGGAAGCCTCGCAGTGCCACCTCGTACGGGTCGATGTCGTCGGGCTCCGGCATACCCTCCAGCACGAAGCCGAAGAAGGCGCGCAGTGCCTCCTCTCCGAGTTCGAGGGGGTGGAACGCCAATGGGTACGGGTCCTGCTCGCCCCACGCCTCGTCCAGTTCCACCGGGTGCTCCCCGATCCAGATCGGCGCCTCGAACGCGAAGCGCTCGCCGATGTCCTCCACCACCCCGCTGTCGGGCGAGAGACTGAGAGCGTGGTGGTGAACCGGGCAGTGTTCGGCGGGGGCGATGGGGTGACGCGTCGAACGGTGTTGCTGTCCGGTGGACGCGCATAGGCGAACGAGCCTCTTGGTAGGAGTGCGGTTGTCGAGACCAACCCTCCGGCCCAGGAGGCCCGTTGCTGGACCAGTTCACCATCGTCGAGGCATGCGGTGCCAGTTCGGCCACTCTGCCGTGTGATTGCCACGTTCACCAGTACGGGGCAATCGCGGCGGGGCGGCGGGCACCGCACTACCCGTCCGACATGACGGATTCGGAATGGGCCCAGGTCAGAGCCTCGATGCCGGTGCCGGCCTGGCTGGAGGGACGAGGCGGACGCCCCGAGGCGAATTGCCACCGTGAGATGGTCGACGCGGTGCGCTACCTCGTCGACAACGGCGCGAAGTGGAGGGCGATGCCCGTCGACCTGCCGGCCCCGCGCAAGGTCTACGACTTCTTCCGCCGCTGGTCACGCCACGGCTATGTGCGCGAGCTCTACCAGCGGCTACGTCGCCTGCAGCGCCGGCGGGAGGGGCGGGCGCCCGAGCCGAGCGCGGGCGTGATGGACGCCCAGTCGGTGGACGGCTCGGAGACCTGCACCGCGGCCACGCGTGGGACGGACGGCAACAAGCTCCGTGACGGGCGCAAGCGCCACATCCTGACCGACACCGGCGGCCTGCTGCTGGAGGTCACCGTCACACCCGCGAACATCCACGACTCGGTGGCAGCCCCAGAACTGCTCGACGCGTTCATGGCCGAGCCCGGACGGCTGCTGAAACTCGTCTGGGCGGACACCGCCTACCAGGGCCCGGTGCTGGCGAACGCGTTCGCCGCCCACGGCGTCAGGGTCGAGGTCGTCAAACGCCCCGACGGGTCCAGGGGATTCGTGGCCCTGGCGCGCAGGTGGATCGTGGAACGCACGCTGGGCTGGCTCTCCCGGGCCAAGCGGCGCAACCGCGACCACGAGCGCCGGCCCGACCACCACGTCCAGATGGTGTGGTGGGCGGGCCTGATCACCCTGACGCGGCAACTGGCGAGAGAACGTCTGCACTGGCCGGAGTTCCGCCCCGACCGCCTGGACCCGCGGCCGGCCTGAACACGCCCCGCTCACGCACCAGCCAGCCCCGCGCCTCCAGTGCGTAGGCACGGTGACGCACCTTCTCCACCTCATTCAACCGGTCCGCGTCCCGCCCCAGCGCCCGCGTCAACTCCTGCACCGTGACCGGCCCCGAGGCGGCCAGCGCCGTCTCGAAGACCTGCCGATAGGCCCCACGCAACGCGCCCGCATCCAGGCTGGCCCGCCATTGCGGCGGCCGGGCATCGTAGCCCTCCCGCAGCACCGGGCGCGCAGGCGTCGGCCGCTCCACGGGAACGGGATCCCGCGGCGCGGCCGACGCAAGGGACACCTCGTCGCCTTCGTGGATCGGGACCGCTCCCTCGGCGAACATCAGCGCCACCTCCGCCCGGGCGATCCGCGCGTGCTCCAGCCGCTGTCGGGCGGCTTCCACCTGCACCTCGGCCTCGCGCAACACCTCCAGCCACGACTCCAGGTCCTCCTGGGCCCGCGCTTCCCGGACCTCCAGCAAAGCGATCACCGACGGCACACCGCACCTCCACGACCAGACCAACCCTCCGCTGGCTGCCCGCAGCCGGTCACCCCGACACCGCCACCACCCGAAAGCTGCAGGCCATCGAGCTACAGACCGGTTCACCACCACGCTCTGAGGCAGGTACCTTCGGGCCCACCAACGTGGCCATCAACCGGATCTCGGCCACCATGGAGCCCAGCGACGTCCAGATCGCCCTCGACCAAGGCCCTCGCATGGACTCCTCGGCCCTGCCGCTCGAACGCCGAGTGCGGCACTCACTCGAAGTCGCCCGCGCCTACAGCGCACAGAACCGCATGGACGAGGCCCTCACCCTTGTAATGGACGCCGAGGAACTGGCCCCAAACAAGTCCGTTACCACATACGTCCCGCACCACCTTGTAACCACCTGAGTCCGGCAGCAGCGCGGCAAGCCGAGCCAGCAGCTCGCGGGCGTGGCCCAGCGACTGCGCATCGTGGGGTAGCCCGCCGGGGACGGCTACAGTCATGGTCATGAGCGGCTCCGACGCCCCCGAGGCCGTTGCCCAGCCGCGCACTGCCGCCGGCGGGCTGTTCTTCGACGAGGCTGACCGCGTGCTCCTGGTGAAGCCCACGTACAAGCCGGGCTGGGAGATCCCGGGCGGCTACCTCCACCCCGGCGAGACCCCGAGCGAGGGCGCGGGCCGCGAGGTCAAGGAGGAGCTCGGCGTCACCCCGCCCATCGGCCGCCTCCTCGTCGCGGACTGGGCGCCCCACCCGACCGAGGGGGACAAGCTGCTCTTCGTCTTCGACGGTGGGGTCCTCCCCGCGGAGGAGCGCGCTCAGATCAACCTGGACGGACTGGAGATCGGCGAGTACGCCTTCCACGCCGCCGACCAGATCGACGAGCTCCTCATCCCTCGCCTGGCCCGGCGGGTCCACGCCGCGATTGACGCACGATCCGCCGCGGCAACGTCCTACTTGGAGAACGGGGTGCCTCGCTGTTGATCTAGGTTCCCGGGCGCTTCGAACCTGAGAGTTCAACTCAGCTAGCGGATCACCCTTGTTGAGTGCAGACGCTGGACGTCAGAGCGTAGTTGGCGTCGGTGCCACGAATTACGCTGACGCTCATGGACTGGCTCGATCGGGTGGCGAAGCTGCGGCAGTGGAGGAACAACGACGTCCGCGCCCCGCACAAGCCGCTGTTGCTGTTATACGCGCTCGGCAGCTTCCAGCAGGACACCGACAGCGAGCTGCGCTACAGCGTGGTCGAGGAGGAGCTGAAGCGGCTGCTGGTCGAATACGGACCGCCGAATCCCACGACGCCCGCATACCCCTTCCACCACCTGGTCAATGACGGTGTCTGGGAGATCCGGACCGACCACGGGACGGGAAGCCCGGGAACCGGTATCCGGCTCCTCCGGTCCAGTGGCGCCACCGGCAGGCTCGCGTCGGAGTTGCGAACAGCGCTCATCAGGGAGCCGTCGCTGCTCGGGCGGCTCGCCAGAGTACTGCTGGACGTCAACTTCCCACCGTCGCTGCACACCGATCTCTGTGAGGCCGTCGGCCTCGACCTGGAGCTGGCCGAGACCGCGCCCGTGGCCGGCCTGCTGGGTGAAGCGGAGAGCGCTGCCAGGCGGCGGGACCGCCGGATGCGTGAGCTGGTCCTGACGGCGTACGAGTTCCAGTGCGCCTTCTGCGGCTACGACGGGATGCTCGGCGCGAGCAGTGTCGGGTTGGAAGCCGCGCACGTGCGGTGGTGGTCCTACGACGGCCCGGACGAGGTCGACAACGGCCTGTGCCTCTGCTCGCTGCACCACAAGCTCTTTGACAAGGGCATCCTGGGCCTGGGCGAGGGGCACCGCATCCTCGTCTCGCAGCGGTTCGTCGGCCGCAGCGAGGCGAGCCGACAGCACGTGCTCGCGCTAGCTGGGCGGCCGGTGATAGGGCCACAGTCGGGCGTTCCATCCGTCGCTGACCGGCACCGCGAGTGGCACGTTCGACAGGTTTTCCATGGTGAGCCTCGAATGCCAGTTGGTACAACTGCACTGACTGGGTCACAGGTTACCCAAAGCCACCCAGTCGCAGCGCTGCTGAGATGGCATCTAGACGAAGAGAAAGAGCGTTAAGACAAGAGGGTAGGTACGATTCAGGCCAGGACCTCCGCCATCTCCTCCGCCTGCTTCAGCACGCGCTCAATCGCCGCGGGTTGCTTACCCGGCGGATAGCCGTGCTTGCGCAGCAGACGGAGTACTCGGGCCATAATCCGGTCCCGGGCCTGCTCCTTCATCTTCCAGTCGACTGTGACGTCCTTCCGGATCTGCTCATAAAGCTCGTGGGCGATCTGGGCGAGGATCGTGTCTCTCATCTCCTCAACCACTGACGGGTCGGCCACAAGGGCATCGTAGAAGGCAAGTTCATCCTCGCTTAGGCCGAGCTTCTTCGCCCTGCCCCGGTCGGCCGACACCTCCCGCGCCAGCTCCACCAGGAACTTCATGAACTCAGCGGCCGTGAGCAGGCCGTTGGTGTACTGGTTCATGGCGCGCTTCATTTTCTCGGTGAAGGTGTGCTGACGGGTGATGTTATTCGGGTGGGTGTCCTTGATCTCCTTCATCAGTGCGCGTCGCAGTGCTGCGATGGCCAGGTTGGGGTGCTTGCTGCTCTGGAGGTCCCGCAGCACCCGGCTGTTTAGGTGAGATAGGTCGGGCTTGGTCAGACCGGCCGCGTCGTAGATGTCCACCACGCCGTCGGTAGCGACGACGGACTCGTTGAACTGGGCGATCAGCAGGCGTACGTCGGCGGCCGTGGCGAGCCCCTGCTCCTCCCTCTCATCCATGGCGTACTTCTCGCGCGAGGTGCGTACGGCCTCGAAGAAGCGAATGTCGGCGAGCAGATCCTGTACCCGCCGGTCGGTCGGACAGAGGGAGAAGGCCTGACGCAGCAGGTTGGCGTGGCGCATGAACGTTTGCCTGCGAGGGGCCTTGCCGGGCTCCAGCCCTGGTTCTGGTGCGATCAGAAACTCCAGTACCTCCGTCAGGGCCTCTCGGTAGGCAGAGGGCCCGCTAGCGTCGCGGATGTTCCGCCAGGCGCAGTCGGCAAGGATCGCGTCGATGTGCTGGTGGCTCTCCCGTACGAGCTTGACGGCCCCATCGAGGTTGGCGCCGAGCATCGGGTGCTTCTGGTCCTGCGCGGAGTACTCGGCCAAGGCCTCCCTGATCTCACGAATCACGCCCTGGAAGTCGACGACCAGGCCGGATGGCTTGCCCGGCCAGGTGCGGTTGACGCGGGCGATGGCCTGCATGAGCGCCGCGCCTCGCATGCGCTTGTCGAGGTAGAGCGTGTGCAGCGGCGGAGCGTCGAAGCCGGTCAGCCACAGGGACTGGACGATGACGAGTTCCAGCTCGTCGTCCGCATTGGTGACCCGCTCTTGGATCTTCTTGAGCTGGGCGGGGGTTCGGACGTAATCGGCGATCTCCGGGCTGTCCTTGGCGGGGTTGCCAGTGAACACCACCCTGATCCGGCCGGTGGTGTCCGTCAGCAGCCGGCTCTTCGGGTCGCGCTCGCCCGCCCAGTCGGGTCGGCGGCGAATGATCTCCTCGAAGAGCCGGGCGGCAATGACACGAGACGCGCAGACGATCATTCCCTTGCCCCGGCGCCCGGTGAGCTTGACCATCTCGCTGCTGCGCGCGTCCCAGTGGTCGAGCAGCTTTCCGGCGAGTTCCTTGATCCGCTCCGGAGCACCGATCAGGTTCTCGTACTCGCCGAACTGCCGACGGGCCTTACGCTTCTCCTCCTCGGACAACCCCTCTATCAATCCCTCGGCGCGGGCGTCCAGGTCGTCTAGGTCGACGTTGGCGGGCAGGTCCACCCGGACCAGGTGCGGCTCGTAGAAGACAGGAACCGTCGCCCCGTCGTCCACGGCCTGGGTGAGGTCGTAGGTGTGAATGTCCTCACCAAAGACACCCCTGGTGCTACCGATGCGGGTCTCGATGGGGGTGCCGGTGAACGCGATGAAGGTGGCGTTCGGCAGTGCGTCGCGCAGGTTGCGGGCGTAGCCGTCAATGAAGTCGTAGTGGCTGCGGTGAGCCTCGTCGACGACAACAATCACGTCGCGGCGCGGGGAGACAAGCGGGTGTCGGACACCCGCTGCTCGCTCCTCTGGAGTGAGACGGAACTTCTGCAGCGTGGTGAATACGACTCCGCCGCCACCCTCCTGCCGCTGGAGCAGTCGCCGCAATTGGCCGGCGTCCTCCGCCTTCTCAGGAGACCCGGTGATCTTCTCCAGGGTGCGGCTGGCGGCGAAGGTCTTGTAGAGCTGAGTGTCCAGGTCGATGCGGTCCGTCAGGAGGACGAAGGTTGGATTGGAGAGCTCGGGAGTCCGGGCTGCCTTGCCGACGTAGAACAGCATCTCCTCGCTCTTGCCAGCGCCCTGCGTGTGCCAGACGACCCCGGCGCGACCGTCGGTGGCCACGGCGGACTCGGTGGCCCGGACTGCTGCGTTGACACCGATGTACTGGTGGGCCTTGGCAAGCTTTACCGTGTCGACGGCACCTGACTCCGAGGCTGAGTAGGACAGGAAGTTCGCGACCAGATCCAGGAAGCGGGTGGGCTCGAACGCACCGTAGATCATCCGCTCCAGCGCGCGACCGTCCTGACGTTCTTCCTTGCGGAGCATCACGTCGTGCTCGTCAGCATTCCAGGGGGCCATGTGCTGCCAGGGCGTGAACGGGGTGCCTATGCGGGCGGTGATGCCGTCAGAGACGAGGGTGACGAGGAGCGTGGCGAAGGTGCCGGCTTCCTTCAGCTCGCGCCGATAGCCCTGGAGCTGGTCGTACGCGGTACGGGCGCTGTCGTTGCTGTCGGCCTTCTTCAGCTCTACGACAGCGATGGGCAGGCCGTTGACGTACAGGACAATGTCGAAGACGAAGGTCCGGTTCTTGGTGCTGCGCACCCGTACCTGAGAGGCAGCCACGAGGTCGTTTCCCTGCGGGTCGGCGAAGTCGACGGCTCGGATGGTGGCGTAACGCTTCTCGCCGGTGGTGATGTCGTCGTAGGGGATGCGGACGCCGCCGGTCAGGCGCTCGTAGAACCGGTGATTCTCGCGGAGGTCGTTCCGGGTGTGCCATCGGAGCAGCTCGTTGACGGCATCGTCGGCGACGTGGTCGGGCAGGCGCGGGTACCGGTTGCGGATGGCCTTAAGCAGGCGCGGGCGGAGGACCAGATCGTCCCAGTCCGACCGCACGCCGTAGGCAGGGCCGAGCTCCAGCCCCGGAATGTGTTGCCACCCGTACTCGGCGAGCAGTTCGAGCGTGTGCGACTCCAACTCCTTCTCGGTGAGCCGGTCTATCAGGGGCTCACCGATCGTCGACGGCTCGGCACCTGCGGTCATGCGACCTCCTCGACGGCATGGACCGCGTCCTTGACACGGAGCTTGCCGGAGAGCAGTTGGGGAAGGAGGGTGTCTCGGAGGTCGGCTAGGGTGCGGTTCTCGTTCGCGGCGTGCGTCACCGAGGCGTGCAGTGCGTCGAGCTTCGCAGACAGTCGCTCTCGCTCTCCCTGGGCGGGCAGCGAAATTCGCCAGCCGGGCATCTCCTTGAGTGGCAGCCGGTCGACCGTAGCGCCATGGACAGTCCTCCGCTTGATCTCCTCCTGGAAGGCAGGACTGAGGTATGCGTGCAGTAGCAGGGATCCGCTGACGGCGGCAGACTTGCTGCGCAGCAGCGCCATCCGGCGCCCAAGACTGCCGCGAATTCCGGACGGCATGAGTGCTGCATCACCGAGCCGGGTTTCATACGAGAAGAGAACGTCCCCGGCTCGCGGTTGCACGCGCCGCGTCCAGCGAGGGAAGTCCTCTTCGGAGAGATGCGCGGACTCGGAGAGGTCGAGATATCCGTTCTTGAGACTGCTGATACTGAGGAACCACGGGCCACTCTCCGTCTTTTGCGGAGTGGCGTGCGGACCGTCGAAGAGCTCAGCAAGGTCACCGATAAGCCCCGACTCACCGCTGATCCCTGCCGCCTCATAGCAGGCTTCAGCAAGGCTCAAAGTCGTTTCACGGATCTGCTCGTTGAGCGCAATCTTCTCATCCAAGGCGCCGAGCAGATCAGCGATGGCCTGCTGAGCGCCCAGCGACGGAAGAAGGACATCCTGTGTTTCTGCGAAGCGCGTGTACTGAAAACGTGCCACGCCAGTGTGTTGCACCTGATGATTCCACATCGCACCCGACAAATGGAGATTCTGCAGAAGCCAGTAAATAAATCTCGGATCAGCGATGGCTGAATCCACCCTGAGGAAACGAGCAAAGCTCGCACATGTCACTTCACCTGAAAACAAATTCAGGACTCGTTGACTGACAAGCAGCGACCGACCTGTGGGGCGGTTCCTTGACCCACCCGCTGTCTCCAACAAGATATCGCCCGAACGCAGTACACGCCGCCAGGCAGTCTTCTCCGAGAGGTAGCGGAGAGGCACATCGGAAACATCAGCGCGCCTAACTGCCTCGAAGTCCGTACCTCGGATGACATGGAAAGGAACAAACCCTCCGGTTAGCTCTCCCACCCCCCAGTCACCATCCTTGGATTCACTGACAAGCTGGCAGAACTTATAGACCTTCCAGTCCTCCATCACACCCGCCCCAACTGCTCATCCACAACCTTCGCCAACCGCTCCCACTCCGCGAACTGCTCCCGCAGCAGAGCCGTCAGTCGGGCGATCTTCGCATCGACCGGCTCCGCGTCCGGGTCCACCTCCGCGTCAGCCGTACCCACATACCGCCCCGGCGTCAGCACAAAGTCGTGCTGAGCGATGACATCCAGCGCAGCGCTCACGCAGAAGCCCGGCACGTCCTCGTAAGGACTAGTCCCCTCCACGCCCCGCCACGCCCGCACCGTGTCGCCGATCCGGTGGACGATCTCCTCCTCCGTCAGCCTTCTCACCGTGCGGTTCTCCATCTCACCGAACTCGCGCGCGTCGATGAACAGCACCTCGCCCTTGCGGCCGGGCGCCCAAGCCGAGTGCCGTCCCTTGCCCTCCGCCAGGAACCACAAACACGCAGGGATCTGAGTGGACCGGAACAGCTGTCCCGGCAGGGCGATCATGCAGGCCACGAGGTCGGCCTCGACGATCGCGCGGCGGATGTCACCCTCGCCCGACTGCTTGCTGCTCATCGAGCCATTCGCCAAGACGACACCGGCCCGCCCACCCGGGGCGAGCTTGCTGATCATGTGCTGGAGCCACGCGTAGTTCGCGTTGCCAGCTGGTGGGGTGCCGTACACCCACCGCTTGTCCATGCCAAGCAGTTCCCCGCCCCAGTCAGAGATGTTGAAGGGCGGGTTGGCCATGACCACGTCCGCCTTCAGATCCGGATGCTGGTCGTTGCGGAAGGTGTCGGCCGGTTCGTCACCCAGCTTGGCCTCGACCCCGTGGATCGCGAGGTTCATGTGGGCCAGCTGCCAGGTGGTCTGGTTGAGTTCCTGGCCATAGACGGCGACGTTCAGCGGATTTCCGCCCTGGGTCTCGATGAACTTTTCCGCCTGGACGAACATGCCGCCCGAGCCGCATGCCGGGTCGTAGACCCGCTCGCCCTGCTTCGGTTCCAGAACCTCCACCAGGAGCTTCACCACGCTTTCGGGGGTGAAGTACTCGCCGCCCTTGCGACCTTCCTTCAGGGCGAACTCGGCGAGGAAGTACTCGTAGACCTCGCCCATGATGTCCCGCGCGCCCTTGCGCCTGCCGTCCTCGCCGAGCTGCTCCTGGAAGACCAGCCGGTCCAGCAGCTTCACCAGGCCGGCGAGGCGTTCCTCGTCCACTTGGCCGCTGTTGTAGATCTTCGGCAGGGTCCGGTTCAGCGCAGGGTTGAACTTCTCGATGGCGCGCATGGCGGCGTCGAGGGTCTCACCCACGCTCTGACCCTCGACTGTGCCCTTCGCCCGCTCCAGCACACTCTCCCAGCGGGCGGTCGGTGGAACATAGAAGATCCCGGAGCCGGTGTACTCGCGGCGCTCCTCCAGGGTGGCAAGAATGTCCTGCTCACTCCAGCCGCCCTCCTCGCGCAGCTCGGCCTCCAGCTGGGCCCGCTTCTCGGCCATGGCGGCTGAAACGTACTTGAGGAAGACCAGACCCAGGACGAAGTGTTTGTACCCGGCAGCGTCGAGGCTGCCGCGCAGCTTGTCCGCCGACGCCCAGAGCACCTTCTTCATGTCCTGGGGTTCAACCGTCTTTTTCGTCCGTGGCGGCACGGGTGCCTCACTTCTTTCCTGATTGTGGTGTTCTTCGTCGTACGCCGTGTTGGCCGGCGCAGCCGTGCTTCTCGTCGCTATGCCCGACGCGCCTCAGGCGCCGCCGGGTCTGCGGCGCAGCGCCAGGTCCCCGTCGGCGACGCCGGCCGCCAGCCGCAGGGCCAGGTTGTCCAGCGCCACAAGTTGCCGCCGTACGTCGGCGCGCTGTCGGTCGGTCTCCTTCAGGATGGCCTCCAGTTCGGCAACCTCCTCGGGCGCCAGCTCGGGCAGGTCCATGTCCCGCACGCTCACCCTGCGCACCAGCGAGCCGCTGCCACGATGCTGGTTGCGCGGGGCTGCGAGCAGTTGGGCGAGCGGGTACGGGCGCATCCACACCTTCTCCGGCAGTACTTTCCCGGCCAGGAACTCCCGGTACGCCGGGATCCGCAGCCCTTGAACGGGTGCGAGTAGTACACAGCCGCCCGCATCGTCCACCAGCGCGTGTACCCCGTGCTCGGTGAGCAGGAAGACGTCGCCACGCTCGGTAGTCTGGGCCTGCGGGTACTCGGCCAGGTCTTCCAACGCGATCCGCCGCTGCCCGAGCGGCAGGCCGCCGAGCATCTCCTCACGGCCAACAACCATCAGACCGGCGTCCCCTATGTCCGACTCGCGGATCCGGTGCCCGGCCAGCAGCCTGAGCGGGCCCGCTCGCAGGTGCTCGCCGACCCTTCGATGTGTTACCTCGCTGCCGGGGACCCGCCTGGCGACACCGAGATCGCCGATCCACTTCTTGAGCTGGGGCAGAGCCGTCGCGGCCTCGCGCCGTGCGTCCAGGGTGGCGGCGAAGTGGTCAAGGCCCTGTTCTTTCGTGCCGAGCCGGTGCGCCGGCAGGACCGATTGGCCGTCGAAAAGGGCTTCTCCCCTCGGCCCTGCGGCCGACACGGGAAAGTCCCTGGCCTCCTCAGCCACCGGTGACCTTCCGCCCTCCAGCACTTTCGCGACGTACTCCGGCCACGCGCCTCCGACTCGACGGGCGATCCGGTCGGCATCGACCAGCAGCGCCCGGCCCTGGTTCTCCGGGCCTGCCTGGCTGCGCAGCACGAGCAGCGCGTGTTCCGCTCCTGTGCGGAATCGGTGAATACGCCGCGGCAACTGGATGACCGCCGTGATCACGTCCTGGCTCAGCAGTTCATCACGCATCCGCGCATTCGGCGTGGGCGTCGTGCCACGCGGTCGACTCAAGGTCCAGGACGGTACAACGACCAAGCCCCGGCCGCCGGGGTTCAGTCGGCGCACGGCTTCGAGGGCCCAGCTGAGCGGTCCCTTGTCGTCGAATTCCCGCTCGCCTGCGGCATAGGGCGGGTCGGCGATGACGACGTCGCCGGACGTAGTACCCGAGGGGTGTTCCGGACCCAGGTCGGGGTTCCGCTGCGCAGACGGCCGCAAGGTATCCAGTTCCTCGAGGTCCGCGCAGACGTTCACGCCACTGCAGTGGTGCGCGAGGAGCCGGTAGCTGATGAGCTTGCGGCGCAGCGGCTCGGGCTCCACCGCGAAGATGCCTTCGTGCCCACGGATGTCGCCGAGGCCGAACAGCAGCTCCCCGGTGCTGGCGCACAGATTGATCACCTTGGGTTGATCGGAGCCGGGTGACACGACGTCCAGCGGGCCAGCCAGTCTACTGATCAGCTCCACGAGCGGGGACGGCGTCGCGTCCGTGATCAGGTCCGACTCTAGCCGCTCGGCCAGACCCAGCACCGTGTCAGCGGCGGCTCCCGGCGAGCCCAGTTCCTCGATGAGCTGCCGCACCGCACGCGCAACACGCGGGTCGGTGGCTTCCATGTCCGTCAGCAACTCGTCCGAGAGGGCCTTCGCGTGCCGGTCGTCGCCTTGCCCTGCCGTGGCGCATACGGCCAGCGCGTCGGTGATGAGCCGCTCCGCCGAGCCCAGTTCGTGACGCAGGGCGACGAGTCTACGTAGCCGCAGGCCGCGTCGGAACCGGTCACCGTAGGTCGGCAGGGAGCCATCCTCGTCGGGCTCCGCGTCCGGGATGAGCCGCAAATCCAGCCAGGCCGCCACGGCCTCCGCGTCGAAAAGGGGCCTGCTGACGCTGCCACCCACCGGATCCGGGAACGGCGGGCGCCTGTCGCCCCCCAACTGAGGAGAGTCCTTGGAGAACCTGCGCCTCCAGTTACTGACGGTGGGCCGACCAACTTCAGCGAGTTCCTTGATCTCGCCCAGGGAAACCAGCGAGACGCCCTCCGCTTCACCCAGCGCCCGCGTGCTCACACTCGCTCCCATCCCATCAGCTTGCGTCTTCCTCGTGACGATCCTTGCCATCGATGTTCGCGACTGTCACAACCGCACCGGCTCCTGACCCGACAGGACCGCAGTCCTGCGCGCCAGCACCTCGGGCACCTGCCCGTACCTTTTATGCAGTTCGGCCATCTCCGGCGACACGTACCGCAGCAACGTCAGCGCGGTGTCCAGGTCCTGCGCGAGGTGCCGCTGGAAGATGCACTCGTGGTGGGCGATCCGGTTCCGCAAGGTGAGCATGAACTGGAACTTCTTGTACAAGTCGTCCCGACCACCGCAGTGGGCACGGAACAGATGGCGCAGCGATGAGTTCCAGTACTTCATCTCGTAGTTGTCACCGCCGCCACGCCCGAGAAGGCTGACCCAGAAGCCGAACGGAAGCTGCGCCACGATGTCGCACGGACCGAACGCACGGTACGGGCGCCTGTTCTCCAGCGTCTCTCGCGCACTCTCCAACATGTCCTGGCCCTTGTAGTTGGGCCGGGCTTTCGGCACATCCCACCAGGCCTCATGCCCATGACGGCCTACGAGCTGGCGGTGGAGCCGGTTTCGCAGGCTGACTTCCAAGTCACGCAGGGGACTCTGCAGGGCCCTGGCCACTTCGGAGTCCCACGCGTACAGGCGCAGAGCACGGGTGCGGTCGCCTCCGCACTTGTGCAGGAAAGGCTGGAACCGCTTGGGAGAGATGGCCTCGATTAACAGGCCCTGCTCATCCGCCCCACGCTCACCCTGCGTCATCGCCTATCCTTTCGCCCTGCGACCCGTCCGTGGTAAGGTCGCGGAGTAAGCCTTGGACAACTGTCACTGCACCGCATACAGTCCTTGGCAGTGCTTGGTTGTGACCCCCGAGTCCGCCCGCCCAGTTCAGGCGGACTCGGGGGCACAACTGTTTCTGGGCCAGAGGCCCGCTTATAGAAGCAACGCTCTAGCAGCTACGACCAAGAGTAGTGGTCCCCCTTCCTGCTCTGTCAATCGACATCAGCGAGAAGGCCGCTTCTCAGCGTCTCATAAGTCAATCGGCAAGCCTTCTAAGCTTGGGTTCCCTGCGGAGACGGGCGGTGTCGGTTGACGCCAACACTGACGCCAACCGGCTCGAACGGTGTCGCTCGACAGTGACCTTGCCTGGACGGAAGAAGCGTTCAAACTGGGGCATCTCATCACCCCGGCTTGGCCTGAAAAGCGGAAGGTCGCCGGTTCGACCCCGGCCCTGGCCACTCGATTGACCAGCAGAAAGCCCCTAGCGGAGTAGTCCGCCAGGGGCTTTTTCGTTGTTACTGCACCAACCGGGTCAGCCGAGCCGCTGGCCGAGCGCGACCAGGGCCTTCCGTTGCTCATCGAGCGACGCATGGGCGTAGACCTTCATGGTCACCCCGATGTCGCTGTGCCCGGCGATCGAGGACTCGTCGCTCCCCCTGTTCCGCCGCTCGCGCGCAAGTCGGCTGCCCTGAGGCCGAGTCATCTCCGCCAGCCCCTGGTACATCCAAGCCCTACTGGCGCGGCTTCGGCCTGCTACATTCACGCCGCCTCAGCCGCACAACGGATGGACAGGAGCACCATGACCGCGCAGCAGTGGGTCCTGACGCAGGAGGGGGCGCCGGTGGTGGCCCCGAAGCCACGCAGGTGGGTGTTCCGCCTGGGGCTGGTGCTGCTCGGGCTCGGGGTGCTGCTCGGCGGAGTCGGCGGCGCCCTCACGGCCGCGCAGTTGCACGACTACGTCGTGAGCTCCGCATCGATGGCCCCGACCCTGCGGCCCGGCGACCACGTGATGACGGCGCCCCTGAACGGCGCGATACCCAAGCGCGGGGACCTGGTCCTGGTGGACGCAGCGGGCTGGAACATCCCCGCGCTGAGCTTCCGCCGGGTGATCGGCGTCGGCGGCGACCGTGTGGCCTGCTGCACTGCGGGCGGGGTCACGGTCAACGGGTCGGCGCTGGTCGAGCCCTACGCGGCGTCCCCGGGCGGCGGCCTGCCCGGGTACTCGGTCACGGTGCCGGCGGGGCGGCTCTTCCTGCTCGGGGACAACCGGTCCGACGCGGTCGACTCCCGGATGAGCCTGTCCAAGCAGCAGGGCACCCTGCCGCTGTCCGCCGTCCGGGAACGGGTCTTCTGGACGTCGAGCGGCGGTTGGGTCGGTGGCGTGGGCGACACCGAGGCGGGCACGTACCTGTTCGCCCTCGGCGCCGGACTGCTGCTCTTCGCCCTCGGGCTCGTCGCACTGCTCGTGTCCGGCGTGCTGGCGCTCGTCCGGCGCTCCCGGGTGCGGCGGACCGGCCTGCCGACCAGTGTCGTATTGCGAGGGTGACTGTCGTACGACAACCCTTACGACAACCCCGGCAGACTCGGCGAGGGGCTTTTTCGTGTCCGCTACGAGGGCGCCGGCCGCGCCGGACCGTCGGGCGGGGTAACGATCGGGCTTCGAAGCCCGATCCCAAAACGCAGAAGTCGGATACGACCGATCTGGTCCTGTGCCGCTCTCCCTAGACTGCGCAGCACCTTTTTGCTTCTCTTTCCTGTACCGGGGGCACAGCAGTTGAGACTGCGCACCGTACTTCCTGCCGCCACCGCGGGCGCGCTGATGCTGGGGGCGCTGGCACTGCCGACGACCGCCGCAGCGGCCACCGCCGCGCCTGCCGGCACGTCGACGCACCAGGACTCCGTCAGCCAGGTCGGCAACTACTGGCACGACTACTGGCAGTTGCTGGTGTCGGCCTACGCGCCCGACGGTGTCTCGAAGATCACCGCACACTTCCGGCCGCACGGGTCGGCGGACGGCACGCCGGACTCGTTCGTCACCAGTGACCTCGCGCCGGACGCTTTCAACTCCGGCTGGGTCACCCAGTCGCCGATCACGCTCCCGGCGCTGGGCGTGTACGACGTCGACCTCGACGTCACGGACAGCAGTGGCGCCGTGGAGTCCTTTCCGGACGCGGGCCAGTACACGTACGCCGCCAAGGTCCATGTGGGCGCGCCCACGGCGAGCACCGGCACGGTCGACTACGACCACCGGGTGTACTCGCTGACCGCGCCGGTCACGGTCACCGACCCGGGCACCGGCGCCACCCTGGACCCGGCGGGTGTCTCGATCACCCTGCACGACGGTACGTACAACGCCTCGGCCGACCTCACCGGCACGGTGGACGCGTCAGGCACCATGACCGCTTCGGTCACCGCCTCGCGCACCTCGGACTACCAGCCGTGGAACGCGGACGGCACCAGCACCGCGGGTTACCCGTACCACTTCGACGGGGTCAGCCCCAACGGCGTGACCGTCGTCGCGCAGGCGGACCAGACGCGGATCCGTATTCTCAGCGGGTACAACGTCAAGATTCCGGTCGGCGGACACACCGTCATCACGGGTGTCCTGGAGCGGCTCGACGGATCCACCTGGGTCGGCACACCGTCACAGACGATCTACGCGGGGACCGGCGGCTGCGGTGGTGCCCAGCAGGTGACCACGGCCTCGGACGGCACCTTCCAGCTGCCCGTGTCCGGTGCCGGGGCCTACTACTTCTGCAACTACTGGGACTACGACCCGTTCCTGCAGAACACGGACACCGACAACAACCCTGTCTACGTCCACGTCCCGTCCCCCACGAGCATCACCGGCTTCTCGGTCACCGAGGACGTGTACGGCGAGGCCGTGATCGACGGGCACCTGTACATCGGCGGGGGTACCTTCCCCGGCGGAACGGTGCCGATCTACATCCAGTACTCGGCGAACGGTACGACCTGGCACAACGTCGGCACGACGAAGATCGGCCGTAGCGGCATCGGGGCCGACGAGTTCAAGTGCTACGCCACCTACGGCGGCACGGGCAACGGCTACTGGCGTGCCATCTATGTCGGCTCGCCCGACTACAGCTCGTCGATCACCAAGCCGGTCCACATCTGGCGCAGCGCGACCGCGGTGACGGGCGGCAAGCCCAACCACACCACGGTGGCCCACAACGCCTACGTCTCCTTCTACGGCCACGTGTACCAGCAGCGGCCGAACGGCTCCTGGGCGCCGATCACGTCGAGCTACGCCTACCTGGTCTTCCGGCCCTACCAGAGCACCACCTGGTACCTGATGGCCAAGGTCAGGACGGACAGCCACGGCGCTTACCTCCTGTCGGCCCGGGCCCCCATGAGCGGCACCTGGTCCGTGGTCTACCTGACCCCGGACAGCTGGCACACCGACGGCGAAGGCCCGATGACCTTCGTCCACGCCTGACGCCCACGACCCCTGGGGCCGCACCCGCCGCCCCGGAACAGAGCCCCGAACGGAGTGATCCGGGCGGGGCTTTCTTCCGTTCAGTCTCCCGGTGCCGGACGGCGCGTCCCGGTGCGGACGGCGCCGGACGGCGCCGGACGGCGGCGGACGGCGGCGGGACTAACGTCGGATGGGACACCGTCCTTCGTACCGCCCGCCGAGAGGGAAGACCGCTCATGACGCACCGGCCGCCAGTGATCGTTTCGAGCGAGTCGCCGTTCGCCACGGACGTGTTCGTCACCCGGCACCCGGCGCTCGTCGAACGGCTGCTCACGGCCTGGTCGTTCGGGCCGGAGCAGGAGCACCGGCTCAGGGAGCTGGCCGAGGAGAGCGCCCACGGGGTGATCCGGCCCCTGCCGACCGGTGCGCACGGCGCCGAGCTGTGGGACGGATGGGGGCGGGAGTACTTCGGGAGGCCGTGGACCGAGGCGCCGTTCCTGTGGGCGGAGTCCTTCTTCTACCGGCGGCTGCTCGACGCGGCGGGCTACTTCGACGCCGGTGCCTGGCGGCAGGTCGACGTCTTCGCGCCGTTCAAGGAGGCGGAACTGGCCGGCGAGAGCGTCAGCGCCACGCTGTCCGCGTTGGACGGCCTCGCCGACCTGGACGAGGACGCGCGCGGCAGGGCGCTGCTGCTCGCGAGTCTCTGGGGCAACCGCGCGGATCTCGGCTTCCAGCTCACGGCCGGTCGGCCGCAGGAGGCCTCGGGGTTGGTGGCCGACGAGAGCGAACGGCTCTGGGAGGTGCTGCGCGGCTCGCCCGGGGGCACGGTGGCCGTGGTCGCCGACAACGCGGGCGCCGAGCTGGTCGCCGACCTGGTGCTGATCGACCACCTGCTCGCCACCGGCCTGGCGGGGGACGTGGTCCTGCACGTCAAACCCGCTCCCTACTACGTCTCCGACGCGACCTCGGCGGACGTGCGCCTGTGCCGGTACCGCCTGCGGACCGCGGGCCCTGCCGCCCGGGCGGTCGAAGCCCGCCTGCGGGAGGCCTCGACGGCCGGACGGCTGCGGGTGGGCACGGACGCGTTCTTCTGCGCGCCCTTCGACTACACCGCACTGCCCGAGCGGCTGCGGACCCCGTTCGCCGCCGCCTCGGTGACGGTCATGAAGGGCGACCTCAACTACCGGCGCCTGGTCGGCGACCGCTGGTGGGAGCCCACTGTCCCGTTCGCCGAGGCCACGGACTACTTCCCCGGCCCCGTCGCGGCGCTGCGCACGCTGAAGTCGGACGTCGTCGTCGGGCTGGCGCCGGAGGTGCCGGACCGCCTGGACGCCTCGGTCCCGGGCTGGCGCACGGCCGGCACCCACGGTCTGTTGCAGCTGGCAGGCGCCCCCTGGTCCCGGAGCCGTCACCGGTTGTTGTAGGACCAGTAGTTCGCCAGCAGCCGCGCGGAGTCGGAGGTGAGCTCCGGATGACGGGCCACCAGCGTCGCCGCGATCCGGTCGGCCCAGTGGGCCAGGTCGCCCACGTCCCACTCGACCTCGATGGCGAAGACCTCCCCCACCAGCGACTGGATCCTCGCCGCCAGCACGGTCGCGTCGTCGCCGAACGCCGCCGCGAAGAGCTCGGGATCGGCTCCGACCGCGAGGGGGATGTGGCGGAAGTAGAGCGCCACCGCGCGGTTCAGGTCATCCATCAGCGCACTCGGGGCCCTCGGGCAGGTAGCGCAGGGCGAGGCTGCGGATCGTCTCGGTGAGGCGGGCGCGGAGAGCGGGAGGGGAGAGCACCTCCGCGTCGGGTCCGAGGGTGAGCAGGGAGTCGTGGGCGTGGTCGACGGACTCGATCGGGATGGTGGCCAGGGTCCAGCCGTCCGGGGCGGGCGTGCCCGTGGCGGCGATGGCGGCGGAGACGGCCGGGTCGAGGTGGGTGCGGGCGCGGCCGACGCCCTGGGGCGAGAGCCGCAGGACGGCCTCGGCGGTGTGGCGCCTGGAGTGGAAGTCGGCGAGGTGCGCGCGCCAGTACCCGGTCAGGTCGAAGTCGGGGCGCGGGGTGAAGATCTCCTCCAACGGCTGCTGGGCGAGGATCTGGTCGACCCGGTAGGTGCGCAGCGTGCCCTCGCACCGGGCCACGAGGTACCAGCGGCCCGCCTTCAGGACGAGGCCGTGCGGCTCCAGCCGCCGGTCCACCTCCGTCGGCTCCTTCCAGCGCCGGTAGCGGACGGTGAGGGCCCGGCGTTCCCACACCGCCGCAGCCACGGCCGGGAGGTGCGGGGTGGTCTCGGCACGGTCGTCGTACCAGCCGGGGGCGTCGAGCAGGAACCGCTCACGGATGCGGTCGGACTGCTCCCGCAGCGGATCGGGCAGGGCCGCACGGAGTTTCAGCTGGGCGGCCGCGAGGGCAGCGCCGAGGCCGAGCTCGGCGGCCGGGCCGGGCAGCGCGGCGAGGAACGAGGCCCGGGCCTCCTCCGCCGTCAGCCCGGTGAGCCGGGTGCGGTAGCCGTCGAGCAGGCGGTAGCCACCCGCGTGCCCGGACTCGGCGACGACCGGTACACCGGAGGCGCTGAGCGCCTCGACGTCCCGGTAGACGGTGCGGACGGAGACCTCCAGCTCCTCGGCGAGCTGGTGGGCCGTCATCCGCCCCCGGTTCTGCAGGAGCAGGAGCAGTGAGAGGAGCCGGTCGGCACGCATACGGGAAGTATCCCGCGCTCCGCTGACAACAGGTGTCAGCGAAGCCTGCCTACTCTCCCGGCATGGACGACTTCGACTTCCTGCACGGCGAGTGGGACGTGGTCAACCGCCGCCTCACCGCACCGCTCTCGGGCCGAGGGGAGGACACCGCCGGATGGGAGCAGGCGTTCTCGACCGACGACGGCCGCACCTGGGAGACCAACTGGGTGCAGCAGCTCACCCGCCGCCCACAGCCTGTGGATCAGCCGGCCACGA
Source organism: Streptacidiphilus sp. MAP12-33 (assembly GCF_041261265.1). Lineage (NCBI taxonomy): Bacteria > Bacillati > Actinomycetota > Actinomycetes > Kitasatosporales > Streptomycetaceae > Streptacidiphilus > Streptacidiphilus sp. MAP12-33. Next base: position 20,295 of record NZ_JBGCCA010000039.1, on the reverse strand, counting down.
CCCGGTAGCGCGGGCGGGCGACGACCGCGGCGGAAACGCCGAGGCCGGGCACGGACCGCGGAGCCCCCCGACTCCGCCCATCCGTGCCCGGCCCGGCCGCCTCAGCGGGTGCGCAGCGCCAGACGTCCGCAGAGCGCCGCGATCGGCAGCTCCAGCAGCAGCGCCAGCACCCACGCCTGCACCAGCTCGGCACCGTGGGAGGTGGTGACGTCGAACCAGGCGTCGGTCAGCAGCAGCGCCGTCGTCGCGGCGGCGGTGAGGGCGGCGCGGGCGTCGCCGCGGCGCAGCAGCAGACCGGTCGCGATCAGGCCGGCCGCCTCCAGCACGTCCAGCCCGACCCAGCTCCACTCCCCCTGCGCGGCCAGCAGGCACATCCAGGGGAGCAGCGCCAGGCCCATGCCGACCAGCGCCGTCGGCAGTGCCGGCAGCATCGCCCGGAGCGGACGACGGTGGCCCGAACGGCCCTGGACCACGCGGCCGTGGGCGGCGCGACCCTGGAGCGCGGCCCCGCTGTGCAGTGCGAACGTGCTCGCCATGGCTCCCCCTGAAGCTCCCGATCCCCACCGCCCGGGAACTCCCGGGCACAGTGACCAGCCTTCCGGGAACGGGCGTCCAAATCGGTAGCTCCAACAGCCGAGTTGGGGGTGGTGCCAGCTACACCCCACCCCGGGAGCCGAGTGCACCCCACACCGCGGGACGGGTCGGCGCGAGGGCCGCGCGCAGCGCGGGGCGGAGCATCCGGCGGGCCTCCGCGGAGGGGAGCGCGGCCGCCGACGGCAGCGGGTTCAGGTACCGCGTGAAGATCAGCCCGCCGATCACGGTGACCGCCGCGAGCGCGCGCCGGGAGGCGTCGTGGCCGCCGAGGAATTCAGCGAGACGCGCGACCACCTCGCCCTCCAGGTACTCCCGGAACGCGCGCATCACCTCCTCGTTCTCCACGGCCAGGCGGTTCACCTCGGCCGCGTCCCACAGCTCGGTGACCACCAGCAGCAGCCGGTCCGCGAGGCCCTCCTGGTCGCCCGTCAGCGCCCGCCCGAGGTCCAGCGCGCGAGCGCAGCTGATCTGCGTGACCTCGCCGAACAACCCGCGTTTGGACCCGAAGTGATAGCTGATCAGGGCCGAGTCGACCTCGGCGGCCGAAGCCACGGCGCGCAGGGTCGTCGCGCGGTAGCCGTGCTCCAGGAAGAGCGGCTCCGCGGCGGCGAGGATCCGCGTCCGGGTCTGCGGGTGGCCGTTGGGGTGTCCCTGCGGGCGGCCTCGGCGGCGGGCGGTGGGACGCGGCGGCGCTTCGGTTTTATTCATCACCGTTGAATATCAACGCTGTCCGATGCGACCGTCAAGCCGTCAGCTCGTCCACGACCCCACGCGACTTACGGAGTTCCCATGCGTCTCGTCGTCCTCGGCGCCACCGGCCCGACCGGCCGCGTCCTGACCACCCAGGCCCTCGTCGCCGGCCACACAGTCACCGCCGTCGCCCGCCGGGCGGACACGCTGCCCGCCCGCGCGGGCCTCACCACCCTCGCCGCCGACGTGACGCGGGCCGGTGTCCTCGACGACGCCGTCGCGGGCGCGGACGCCGTGCTGTCGGCGCTCGGCGTCCAGCCGGGCCGGGCGCCGGTCTCGCTCTACTCGGCGGGCATCGCGGGCGCGGTGGCGGCCATGGAGCGGCACGGGGTCAAACGCCTGCTGGCGATCAGCTCCAGCGCACTCGACCCGGCGTGGCGGCCCAGCGGGGAGTTCCTCTTCAACCACCTGCTCGACCCGTACGTGAACCGGCGCGTCGCCCGTACCGCGCACGAGGACATGCACCGCATGGAGGCGCTGCTGGCCGCGAGCCCGCTGGACTGGACCGTGGTCCGCCCGTCGGGCCTCTTCGACCACCCCACCGTCACCGCCTACCGGACCGCTCCCGGGAGCGCCGACGGTGTCTTCACGGCCCGCGCCGACCTCGCCGCCGCGATGCTGCGCGAGCTGGAGGAGAACGTCTTCGTCCGCGGCGCGATGGGCGTCGTCACCGTCGAGACCCGGCCGGGCTTCGGCAAGCTGCTGCGCGAGGAGGTGCTGCGCAAGCGCTGAGCCCGTCGGCGGCCGGCGGCCCAGGCCGGGCGACTCAGGCCAGGCGGCCCAGGCCCGGCGACTCAGGCCAGGCGACTCAGGCCAGGCGGGCGGAGAGCCAGATGAGGGCGTCCGGCAGCATCGAGCGCCAGACGTTGGTGGTGTGGCCGCCGAACCGGACCGTCAGCAGCTGGTTGGGCCCCGCCGTGTGCAGCACGGAGAGCAGCGCCTTGGCGGCGGGCACGGTACCGGGATCCTGGTCGCTGCCGGCCATCAGCACGGCGATGTCCGGCTGGTGCTTCTCGTGCTCGAGTACCAGGAAGGGGTTGTTGGCCCGGTCCAGCGCCGGGTTGCCGGTGACCAGCCGGGAGTCGGGGGCGTTGTAGCCGGAGAGGCTCACGGCGGCATGGTAGGTGTTCGGGTGCTGGACGGTCAGGTTGACGGCGCAGTAGGCGCCGGCCGAGTAGCCCATGATGGCCCAGTGCTTCGGGCCCTTCGCGGCACGGAAGTTGGCCGCGATCAGATCCGGGACGTCCCTGTCGAGCCAGGTCGCGGTCTTCGCCCCGCCCGGGCCCGGCACGTCCGCGCAACCCGGGTCGACGCCGCCGGGTATGACGTTGAGCTTCGCCGCCACCAGGATCACCGGCTTGACCTTGCCGTCCGCCATCAGCGGCTTGATCGCGTCCTGCACCTTCATCGACCCGAACCAGGCCTGCGGCGTGCCGGGGGTGCCCGGCAGCAGCTCGACGACGGGGAAGGAGGTGTGCGCGTAGGCCGGGTCGTCGTACTGCGGCGGCAGCCACACGTAGAGGCTGCCGGTGACACCGGAGGCCCGACCGTGCGCCACGGCGGTCTGCACGCCCGGCAGGTAGGCCTTGAACGTCAGCTTCTCGCCCGCCGGGCCGCTGATCCCGTCACCGCCGCCACCACCGAGGTTGGTCGCGGACGCGGACTGGTTGTCGTCCTCGCCGAAGAGGTCCTGCCAGCTCTCGTAGAACGGGCCCATGGTGTTGTTCACGTAGACCAGGACCACGACCACGGCGGTGACCTGGCTGAACATCGTGGCGCCCATGCGCCCGGCGAACCGCACCGGGCGCGGCCCGGGTATGCGGTTCCAGACGACGGCCAGCAGGGCCATCGCCACGATCATCACCACCAGGGTGACAACGAAGAACGGCGTGCCGGTGAGGCTCATGATCGGTCCCTGCTCCGTGGCTGCGTGCGCGTGCTCGCGTGGCCTCGCCGTGTCCACGCCCGGCGCAGCCTACCTGGGAGAACACTGGGTGTTTCCTGCGTGATCGGAAACTCTTGCCGACTTCTTCACCAAGCGTCGGGTGCACCCGTGCGGGTCACAGGTGGCACTGGTGGGCGCGCAGGTAGGGGAGCGGGTCGATGACGGCGCCGTACCGGTTCTCCGTCCGGATCTCGAAGTGCAGGTGCGGCCCGCGGGCATTGCCCGACTCACCCGAGAGCCCGAGCCGGCGCCCGGCCGGAACGTGGTCGCCGGTGTGCACGTCGAGGCGGGACATGTGCGCGTAGAGGGCGAAGTGACCGTCGGGCAGCCGCAGCACGATCCAGTTGCCGTAGGCACCACCCCAGCCCGCGACCTCGACCACGGCGTCCGCGACGGCCAACAGTGGGGTGCCTGTGAAGACCGCGAAGTCCACTCCCGTGTGATACCCCGCCGCGTACTCGGCGTCCGGGACGCCGAAGACCTGACTGATCGCCGCCCCCGGCGCCGGGCTGAACCAGCCCGCCTCCCCGCAGGGGCCGGTGTCCACCGGCGGCTCCGGGAGGGTCGGCGCGGCGACGGGCACCGGCCACGCCGCGACGGCGACCGGCAACGGCCCCGGCGCGAGCCGCAGCCTGCCTCGCCCGACGGCGACCCGCTCGCCGAAGCGTGCGAGCACGGCGTCCTGCGCGAGGCGCGGCGCGCGGGACGGGACCGCCGTGGCGGGCGGGTGCGCAACGCCGAGCGCGGCGGGGAGGAGCGCGCCGACACCGACGGTCAGCGCGGCGCCCCAACCCGTCCGGGGTGAGATCCACACGGGATCCGGGAGCAGTGCCACGCCCCACGTCTACCGGGGACGTGCCTCCGGCACCAAAGCCGCGGCACCCGTTCGGCCCAGCGTTCGCTCCCACAGGTCGTTGCACTCCCCAGCGGCGCGAGGCTCTGCTCGATCAACTGTGTGCGCGAGCAACCCGCCCGAGGGCAACTGCGTGCGCGAGCAACCCACCCGAGGGGATGGCCCTGCGCGCTCGGGATCTCAAGGCCCAGGGAGGGGGTCCCCGGCCGAAGGCCGGGGGTTGTCGCGCCCACACAGGGGGCACCTCCGGGGCAACTCCGGGCCGAAGGCTGGAGGAGGAGCCGCACATCGGCAGAGCCTCACGCCCCGGAGGTAGTGCAACCGCGTCGATTGTGGAAAAGACTGCCCGTGTGAGCAGCGACGAGCAGCCGGTTCCCGACGTGCCGAGTCCACACTCGGGCGAGCCCCACCATCAGGGCGACCTCGGGGCGCGGCTGAACTGGCTGCGGGCCGGGGTGCTCGGGGCGAACGACGGGGTGGTGTCGACCGCCGGACTCGTCGTGGGCGTCGCGGGGGCCGCGGGCTCCGCGAGCGAGCTGCTGACGGCCGGGCTCGCCGGCCTGCTGGCCGGCTCGTTGTCGATGGCCGCCGGAGAGTACGTCTCCGTCAGCACCCAGCGCGACTCCGAGCAGGCCGCCCTCGACATGGAGCGGCGGGAGCTCGCCCGGACCCCTGAGGCCGAGCTGGAAGAGCTGACGGGGCTCTACATGGCCAAGGGCCTGGACCGTGAGCTCGCGCACGAGGTCGCGGTCCAGCTGACGGCCCACGACGCGCTGGCCGCGCACGCGGAGACGGAGCTGGGCATCGACCCGGAGGAGCTGACGAACCCTTGGCACGCGGCCTGGGCCTCGTTCCTCGCGTTCACGGTGGGCGCGATGCTGCCGCTGCTGGCGATCGTGTTGCCGCCCGCGAGCGTACGGATCTGGGTGACCGTGCTGGCGGTCCTGGCGGCGCTCGTGGTGTGCGGGTGGTTGAGCGCGCGACTGGGAAGGGCACGCGTCGCGCCGGCGGTGCTCCGCAACGTCGTCGGGGGCTCGCTCGCCATGGCGATCACCTATGCGGCGGGCGTTCTGCTCAACGCCTCGCGGTGACCTGCGCGTGGCCTGCGGGGCGACTCGAAGGGCGATTCGACCAAGGCCGCCGGGATGCAGTAGAGTCCTACTCACAGCAAGGCCTCGTGGAGCAGTTGGTTAGCTCGCCACCCTGTCAAGGTGGAGGTCGCGGGTTCAAGTCCCGTCGAGGTCGCCTTGAAGATCAGCCCGGATCCACTCGGATCCGGGCTGATCTGTTTGCACGGGACGCCTGAGCATGGTGTGACGCGAGTCACTTAACTTTTCTTGACCATGGCTCGCGTTCGAGCCCTCCGGCGGGCCGCTCATTTTATATGTACAATTGCACACGCGGGAAAAGCTAATTCCGGGAAAACAAAAAGCTGCACCGGACCCGGCGGAGTCCGGTGCAGCCTAAAGCGTTACTCGAAGCCTCTCAGGCCTCCGTGCGCTGCTGCGGAATGCCCGCGAGCAGAGCGCGCACCTCCGCCTCGCGGTAGCGGCGGTGACCCCCCAGCGTCCGGATCGAGGTGAGCTTGCCAGCCTTGGCCCAGCGAGTGACCGTCTTGGGGTCAACGCGGAACATGGTGGCGACCTCGGCCGGCGTCAGCAGGGGTTCGGCATCAGGGGTACGAGCGGTCATGAGCGGCCTCCTCGGGAGAACCGAACCAACACGGTTCTTTCCTAGAAATTCTGCACCTTGGTGTGCGATGTCCGAAATGGCCATCACCCACCAAGTCGGTAATAGGACGAACGGCTTGTCCTTGGCACTACAACTACACCATCCGTCCAGTCCAATCAGCCAAACCGGCGGAATTGGCCCCTCAGGGGCCAAGGTCGACGGATGACGATGGACCATGCCATAACGGACAGTCACCGCAAAGCGACCCCCTGTCACGGCAAACAGAACCCCCGCTTCCCCCGCGAAGGCCCTCAATGTCCGCAGAACCACTCTTACGTGGGCAGAATGCCCCTGCGGTGAGGCTGGTTGTCCTATTTTGACACCCAGTGCGACCTTCGCGTCAACGGTGAGTCACGTCACGTTGATGGGGGATTGACCCGATCTGGGACCTTGGTCCCATGTGGAGATGGGATAAGCGCCCCTGTGACGTCTGAGGAGATGGTGCCACGCATGTCCGACAGGTCCGGCGGCCGTCCATGGCGTGATCGGTCGTGGCGGAACCCCGCCAGGCGTGGACGCGCGTAGACCGTCGCTTCGACGCCATCCCGCCTCTGAGCTGTGCTGATGCTGTGACCATCAGCCGTGGTGGCACGCCTCGTACGCCGTTCCCGAGACGCGGACGGGGCCCTGGGTCTCAGTTGGCGAACTGGAGCTCCTGGACCCGCCGCCAGCGCTCCGTGAGCGCCCGGTAGCAACGGCCGGCCCGGACCGGGTCGCCGTCGCGCAGGGCCGCCACACCCTCGGCGACCTCCTCGGCGGAGCGGTCCGCGACCAGGCGCTGCTCCGGGATGGCGTGCACCAGCCCGCCGTAGTCCAGCTCGACCAGCGAGCGCGGGTGGAACTCCTCCAGCCAGCGACCGACCTCCTCGACGCCGTCGACCAGCGGGCCGGCGTCCAGGGTCTCCCGCAGCACCCGGAACCCCCGGGCCACCCGGCGGCGGGCCTGGGCCATCGGGGTGCGGTAGCGCAGCACCGGCGCGGAGCTCCGCTTCACGCCCGTGCCCTCCTCCCGTGCGTCCGGCGCGGCACCGCCGTCCGGGCCGCCGGTGGGGCCGCCGGGGCCGCCGCCCCGGCCCGCGTCCGCGCGCTCGCCGGAACTGCCGTCCACGCGGTCACCCGCGCCCGCGGACGGGTCGGCCGCCGGGGCCGGGAGCTCCGCCCCGGCGGGGATGTACTCGCGCTCCTCCTCGGCGAAGAGCAGGAACCAACGCACCGGGATGCTCCAGGTACTGGTCAGGATCCAGGGGCGGCCGTCGGGGTGCTGGGCACGCCAGCGGTCCCAGTCCGACTCGGCCTGCGTCCGCACCACCGGCGGTACCACCGCGTCCAGCAGCGAGGCGGGCAGCTCCTCGCGCAGCTCGGCCAGGGCGAGCCAGCTGCGCAGCCGGGTCTGCCACGGGCAGAGGTAGAGGACGCCGTCGGCCTCGTGCACGAACGCGTCACGGCTCTCCCGCTCCGGGACGGCGAGCGGCGGGACGGCGGTCAGGTCGGCCAGTCGCGCCCGGTGCTCGTCGACGGCGCCCAACCGCGGTCCGTCGGCGGCATAGCTCTGCCAGTACGAACGCTCCGGCTCGGCGAAGGCGGCCAGGGGCTCGTAGACGCGCAAGTAGGCGGCGTAAGGAGGATGCACCGAGGTCCGCAACGTAGGCACCTTGGCATCGTCGCACGGCGGACACCTCCGGCGCCCCGGAAGCGACCGGTCCGCTCCCCGGGCCGGGGCGGGAGCGGACGGGGCGGGGCGGGGCGGGGCGGGGCGGGGCGGGTCGCGGACGGGGCCGGGGCGGGGTCGCGGGGGCCGCACGCCGGCCGGTCCGCCTGCTGGACCCCGTACCGCGCACCCCCGGGGCGGACCTACGCTTCACCCAGAACGTCCGCACCACAGCCCGCGGACACACGTCGACAATGGAGTCACCACCGTGACCGATGTCAGTGAGCGTTCCGGCGTACTCAGCCGGATCTTCGCGACAGATCCCAACGCGGCGCCCGGCGACAGCCATGAGCAGGTCGTCCTGTGCCACGACCGCGACACCGGCCTGAAGGCCGTCATCGCGATCCACTCCACCGCCCTGGGCCCCGCCCTCGGCGGAACCCGGTTCCACCCCTACGCGACCGAGGAGGAGGCCGTCCAGGACGCCCTCAACCTGTCGCGCGGCATGTCCTACAAGAACGCGATGGCCGGGCTCGACCTCGGCGGCGGCAAGGCCGTCATCATCGGCGACCCGACGAAGATCAAGACCGAGGCGCTGCTGCGCGCCTACGGCCGCTTCGTGCAGTCCCTCGGCGGCCGCTACGTCACGGCCTGCGACGTGGGCACCTACGTCGCCGACATGGACGTGATCGCCCGCGAGTGCGACTTCGTGACCGGCCGCTCCCCCGAGTACGGCGGCGCGGGCGACTCCTCCGTGCTCACCTCCTTCGGCGTCTTCCAGGGCATGCGCGCCGCCGCGCAGCACAAGTGGGGCTCCCCCTCGCTGCGGGGCCGCCGCGTCGGCGTCGCCGGCATCGGCAAGGTCGGCCACTACCTGGTCGAGCACCTGATCGAGGACGGCGCCCAGGTCGTGGTGACCGACGTGCGCGAGGACGCCGTCAACCGCGTGCGCGCCGCACACCCGGGCGTCGAGGTCGTCGCCGACACCGACGCGCTGATCCGCGCGAACCTGGACGTCTACGCCCCCTGCGCGCTCGGTGGCGCTCTCAACGACGAGACCGTCCCCGCGCTGACCGCGAAGATCGTCGCCGGCGCCGCCAACAACCAGCTGGCGCACCCGGGCGTGGAGAAGGACCTGGCCGACCGCGGCATCCTCTACGCACCCGACTACGTGATCAACGCCGGCGGCGTGATCCAGGTCGCGGACGAGATCGAGGGCTTCAACTTCGACCGCGCCAAGGCCAAGGCCTCGAAGATCTTCGACACCACCCTGGAGATCTTCGCCCTCGCGGACTCGGACGGCGTCCCGCCGGCCGTCGCCGCGGACCGCCTCGCCGAGCGCCGGATGGCCGAGGTCGGCCGCCTCCGGACGATCCTCCTGCCGCGCTCGCGCTAGGACCGAGGGCTCCATGGGGTACCCCCGGACGGGAACGGCGTTCTCACCTGACGCCCCCGTCCGGGGGATACCCCTTGCCCGTACGGGGGATAATCGTGTCGGAACGGTCACTTGGGACGCGCGGTCGACACTGGCTTCCAAGCCCCTTCTTGCGGCCTTGACCTGCATCAATATGGTCACAACCTGGGGTGGCATGCGCCACGTCGCACAGGCGGCGTACCGTACGGCGCTGGAAGCAGGTACCGTTGTTGCTCTAAGGACCGGCTCTCTCATCTTCCGCGAGGAGCCGTTCCGAATCATGAACGCGTGACAAGACTCGGAGCCAAGGGCTCCGTCGTTGAGGGGGTCGAGCCATGGGGCGCGGCCGGGCCAAGGCCAAGCAGACAAAGGTCGCCCGCCAGCTGAAGTACAACAGCGGCGGCTTCGACGCGTCACGCCTGGCTAATGAGCTGGGCGTGTCGGATCCGAGCGACACGGTCAATCCGGAGCCGTTCGAGGACGACGAGGACGAGGACGACGATCCTTACGCCTCGTACGCACAGCTGTACAACGACGTGGACGACGACGAGGACGTGGACGAGAGCCCCTCGCGCAAACGCGCCTGACGTCACCACACCCTGAAAACGACGAAGCCGATCCAGCGAAGCTGGGTCGGCCCTTCGTCGTTTCTGTCTTCAGGGGCGCGAGGCCCTGCCGATATGCGGCTCCTCCCCCAGCCTTCGGCCGGGAGGTGCCCGAGGTGCCCCCTGCGTGAGCGCGAGAAACCACCGGCGTGCGGATGGTCCTCATCGGACAGAGCCATCCGCACGTCAGTGGTTTCTCGCGCTCACGCGGAGGAGCCGCGTATCGGCAGGGCCTCGCGCCCCTGAGGTCGTGCAGCTGAAGGTCAGGCGTAGGAGCCGTACAGCGCGGCGCCGTCAGCCTTGGCGTAGTCGCCTGTGCGGTCGACGATGTCACCGAGGATCCAGGCCTCGACGTCGCGGTCCTCCAGGACCGCCAGGACGGCGTCCACGGACTCCTGCGGGACGACCGCGACCATGCCGATGCCCATGTTGAGCGTCTTCTCGATCTCCAGCGTCTGCATCCGGCCCACCTCGGCCACCGTCTGGAAGACCGGCATCGGCGTCCACGTGCCGCGGTCCAGGCGCGCGTGCAGGTGGCTCGGGATGACGCGGGCCAGGTTGGCCGCCAGGCCGCCACCCGTGACGTGGGAGAAGGCGTGGATCTCGGTCGCCCGCGCGAGCGCCAGGCAGTCCAGGGAGTAGATCCGCGTCGGCTCCAGCAGCTCCTCGCCCAGGGTCCGGCCGAACTCCGGGACGTCCCGGTCCAGCGCCCAGCCGGCCTGGTTCAGCAGCACGTGCCGGACCAGCGAGTAGCCGTTGGAGTGCAGACCCGACGCCGCCATCGCGATGACCACGTCGCCCGCGCGCACCCGCTCCGCGCCCAGCAGCTGGTCCGCCTCGACGACGCCCGTGCCGGCGCCCGCCACGTCGTACTCGTCCGGGCCGAGCAGGCCCGGGTGCTCGGCGGTCTCGCCGCCGACGAGCGCGCAGCCGGCCAGGGCGCAGCCCTCGGCGATGCCCTTGACGATCTGGGCGACCCGCTCCGGGTGGACCTTGCCGACGCAGATGTAGTCCGTCATGAACAGCGGCTCGGCGCCACAGACGACCAGGTCGTCGACGACCATGCCGACCAGGTCGTGGCCGATGGTGTCGTGCTTGTCCATCGCCGCGGCGAGCGCGACCTTGGTGCCGACACCGTCGGTGGCCGTGGCCAGCAGCGGGCGGTCGTAGCGCTTGAAGGCGCTCGCGTCGAAGAGCCCGGCGAAGCCGCCGAGGCCGCCGACGACCTCGGGGCGGGTGGCCTTGGCCACCCACTTCTTCATCATCTCGACGGCCAGGTCCCCGGCCTCGATGGAGACGCCGGCGGCGGCGTAGGTGGCACCGGTGGACTGGTCAGACACGGGACGGCCCTTTCGGGTCACGGGAGGTACGGCGCGAAGCGCCTCGAACAAGGGTGGCGGTGGGCGACGGGCTGGCTGGTGAAATCAAGGGGCTCACGGACGCCGGAGGGCGTCCGCCGCGCCGGGGCCGCCGAGCAGCGACTGCACGCCGTCGACGTCCGAGCGGTTGCCGCCGCGCACGGCCGGGGGCTGCTTGGCGGCGGAGATCTCCGCCTCCAGCAGGTGCTTGCCCAGCAGCTCCGGGTCGGGGAGCTCGACGGGGTACTCCCCGTCGAAGCAGGCCCGGCAGAGCCGGTCCTTGGGCTGGGCGGTGGCGGCGATCATGCCGTCGATGGTGATGTAGGCGAGCGAGTCGGCGCCGAGCGAGGCAGCGATCTCGTCGGCCGACAGCCCGTTGGCGATCAGCTCCGCGCGGGTGGCGAAGTCGATGCCGTAGAAGCAGGGCCACTTGACCGGCGGCGAGGAGATCCGGATGTGGACCTCGGCCGCGCCGGCCTCGCGCAGCATGCGGACCAGCGCGCGCTGGGTGTTGCCGCGGACGATCGAGTCGTCGACGACGACGAGCCGCTTGCCGCGGATGACGTCCTTCAGCGGGTTCAGCTTGAGCCGGATGCCGAGCTGGCGGATCGTCTGGTTGGGCTGGATGAAGGTCCGGCCCACGTAGGCGTTCTTGACCAGGCCGGAGCCGAACGGGATGCCGGAGGCCTCCGCGTAGCCGATCGCGGCCGGGGTGCCGGACTCCGGGGTCGCTATCACCAGGTCGGCCTCGACCGGGGCCTCACGGGCCAGCGTGCGGCCCATCTCCACGCGGGAGAGGTGCACGTTGCGGCCGGCGATGGTGGTGTCCGGACGGGCCAGGTAGACGTACTCGAAGACGCAGCCCTTGGGCGCGGCCTCGGCGAAGCGGGAGGTACGCAGGCCGTTCTCGTCGACGGCGATGAGCTCGCCCGGCTCGACCTCGCGGATGAAGGAGGCGCCGACGATGTCGAGGGCGGCGGTCTCCGACGCGACGACCCAGCCGCGCTCCAGGCGGCCCAGCACCAGCGGGCGGATGCCCTGCGGGTCACGGGCGGCGTAGAGGGTCTGCTCGTCCATGAAGACCAGCGAGAACGCACCGCGCACCTTGGGCAGGACCTGGCGGGCCGTCTCCTCGATGGAGAGGTCCGGCTGGCCCGCGAGCAGCGCGGTGAGCAGGTCGGTGTCGTTGGTGACGGCCGCGCGGCCGGAGCGGGAGACGTGCTCCTCCCCGGGCAGCTCGGCGACCATCTGGGCCAGCTCGGCGGTGTTGACCAGGTTGCCGTTGTGACCGAGGGCGAGGCTGCCGCTGGCGGTCGCGCGGAAGGTCGGCTGCGCGTTCTCCCACACCGAGGAACCGGTGGTGGAGTAGCGGCAGTGGCCGACCGCGATGTGGCCCTGGAGGGAGTTGAGGGAGGTCTCGTCGAAGACCTGCGAGACCAGGCCCATGTCCTTGTAGACCAGGATCTGGGAGCCGTTGCTCACCGCGATCCCCGCGGACTCCTGTCCACGGTGCTGCAGGGCGTAGAGAGCGAAGTAAGTGAGCTTGGATACCTCTTCGCCGGGGGCCCAGACTCCGAAGACGCCGCAGGCGTCCTGCGGGCCCTTCTCGCCGGGGAGGAGGTCATGGCTGAGTCGTCCGTCACCGCGTGGCACGTCATCGAGTCTAGGGCAGGTGGACACGCCGGGCCGACCGGTGAAGATCGCCTTCCGCTGGGAGCGGTCCCGGGGGCAGGGTGGACGCGCGTAGATCCGCCTCAGGCCATCACAGGCAGTAGCGAGGACAGATCACTGCGCTCACCACTGGCCGTGAGTTCCGCCACGTCCAGCACATCCGCCCAGGTCAGACGGCCGGTCGCGAGGCGGATCCAGGGCAGCGGCGAGGTCTCCACCACGTTCGGCGGCGTGCCGCGGGTGTGCCGCGGCCCCTCGACACACTGGACCACCGCGAACGGCGGGATCCGCAGCTCGACGGAGCCGCCTGGCGCCTTGGCGGCGAGGGCGTCGGCGAGGACGCGGACCGCGGAGGCGAGGGCGTGCCGGTCGTGCGGGAAGGCGTCGAGCTTCAGCGCGTCCGCGAGGTCGTCGGCGTGGACGACGGTCTCGACGAGACGGGTGACCAGGTAGTCGTCGAGCAGCATGGCGCCCCGGCGGTGGACGATCCGCGCCTGTGGGCCGAGGTCGGCGTCCAGCACCGCCAGGGCCGCGCCCACGGCCGCCGCGAACGCCACCCGCGGATCACCCGCGGCCCCGGCGCGTTCGAACGCGTCCTCCTCGATCGCGGTGGCGGAGCCGGCGGTCCCGGCGGCCCAGTCCCCGATCGTGGACGCGGAGCGTCCGTCGTCGGGCGCGGCGAGGAACCGCGGCAGCGCGTCCAGCGCGCCGGCCACGTGCAGGACGAGCTCCCGCACCCGCCAACCGCCGAGGCGGGTGGGCAGCTCGAGCTGCGCGTCGTCCAGCCCGGCCACCACCTCCCCGAGCGCCCGCGCCTGCACACGCAGCGCGGCACGGGACTTGAGACGGTCGTAGGTACGGGCACGGGACGGCATGCCAGGCACTCTAGGGCTTCGCTCCCGCAGGACGTCGCACTGTCCGGGGGCGCGAGGCTGTGGCGATGTGCGGCTCCGCCGGTGGGCGCGAACAACCCACCCGAGGCGGATGGCCCTGTCCGATGAGGACCATCCGCACGCCGGAGGGGGCACCTCCCGGCCGAAGGCTGGGGGATTCTCGCGCCCACCCAGGGGCCACCTCAGGGGCACCTCCCGGCCGAAGGCTGGGGGAGGAGCCGCACATCGGCACAGCCTCACACCCCCGGCGAGGTGCAACCACCTGCGGGAGGAGCGAATACCACCGCTCACGCCCCCGGGGAGGCGCAGCGACCTGCGGGAGCGAATACCACCGCTCGCGCCCCCGGGGAGGCGCAGCGAGCTGCGGGAGCGAATCCTCACGTTGGCGGGATGTCAGTAGTGTCATGGCGGTTTACCGCTTGTCCCCACCCTGTGGACGCGGGAACCCTGGAGCTGTGACCACGGAAAGCACCACCCCGCCCCTCGCCTCCGACTCCCCCGCCGTCTCCCCCGTCGCCGCCAGGCCCGCGCGGCTCGCCGCCCTCGCGGCGGGTGTCACCGTCGTGCTGTGGGCCTCCGCCTTCGTCGGGATCCGGTCCGCCGGGCACGATCTCTCGGCCGGGCCGTTGGCGCTGCTCCGGCTCGCCGTCGGGACGGTCCTGCTCGGGGCGATGGTGCTGGTGCGGCGTGAGGCGTGGCCGTCCCGCAGGGACCTGCCGCGGATCGTGATCGTCGGGGTGCTCTGGTTCGGCGCGTACAACGTGATGCTGAACGCCGCCGAGCAGCGGGTCGACGCCGGCACGGCGTCGATGCTGGTGAACGTGAGCCCGATCCTGATCGCGGTCATCGCGGGGATCGTGCTGCGCGAGGGGCTGCCGAAGTCGCTGCTCCTCGGCATGGCGGTGTCCTTCGCCGGTGTGCTGGTCATCGGCTTCGGCTCGGCGCGGCACGGGCACACGGACTGGCTGGGCGCGGGCCTCTGCTTCGGCTCGGCCGTGGCCTACGCGACCGCGACGATCGTCCAGAAGCCCGCGCTCAGCCGGGTATCCGCGCTGCAGATGACCTTCCTGGCCTGCGCCGTCGGCATGCTCGCCTGCCTGCCGTACGCGCCGCAGCTGGTCCACGAGATGCCGAAGGCACACACCTCCGCCCTCGCCTGGGCCGTCTACCTCGGCGCGGTGCCGACCGCGATCGCGTTCACCACCTGGGCCTACGCGCTGGCCCGCACGAACGCGGGCCGGCTCGGCGTGACCACCTATCTGGTGCCGCCGATCTCGATCCTGCTGGGCTGGCTGATGCTCGGCGAGACGCCGACCTGGGTGGCGGTCGGCGGCGGCGTGCTCTGCCTCGGCGGCGTGGCGGTGGCCCGCTTCACGAAGCGGTAGGCGCCTGCGGCGCGGTGACGCGCCGCAGCTTGTCCGGGTTGCGGACCAGGCGGATCTCCGCGATCGCGCCGGACTCGTCCAGCTCCATGGTCACCACGTCGTCGGCCACCCCGGCCGAGGTGAACAGCAGGCCGAACCGGCCGTTGACGTCGACCTGGTGGATCGCGAGATCCGGGATCGGGGTCTGCAGCACGCCGAGGATCCAGCGGGCCACCTTGTCCGCGCCGTGCAGCGGGCGCAGCGCCGCGCGGACCTTGCCGCCGCCGTCGGACCATGCGGTGACCTCGGGGGCGAGCAGCTCCATCATCCGGTTCAGGTCGCCGCCGACGCAGGCCGCCAGGAACTCCTCCGTCACCGCCTTCCGCTGGGTGACGGGGGCGTCGTAGCGGGGACGCCGCTCCTGCACGTGCGAGCGGGCGCGGCTGCCGACCTGACGGACCGCTGCCTCGGAGCGGTCCAGCATGCCGCCGATCTCGGCGTAGGAGAACCCGAAGACCTCCTTGAGCAGGAAGACCGCCCGCTCCAGCGGCGACAGCGTCTCCAGCACCACGAGCATCGCCAGCGAGACCGTCTCCGCCTGCTCGACGTCGCCGCTGGCGTCGGGCGCGGTCACCAGTGGCTCGGGGAGCCACGGCCCGACGTAGGACTCACGCTGCACGGCGGCCGACTGGAGCTTGTTGAGCGAGAGGTTGGTGACGGTCCGTGCGAGGTAGGCGCGGGGCCTCTCGACCCGGTCGAGATCGACCGAGCTCCACTTCAGCCAGGCGTCCTGCACGATGTCCTCGGCGTCGGCGACGCTGCTGAGCATGCGGTAGGCGATACCGAAGAGCGTGGGACGGTGCTCCTCGAAGGTCGTCAGAACGGCGCTGTCGGTCACGCCTTCGACGTTACCCGCGCCGAACGTGCCGCGGGCCCGACCGCAGGTGATGCGGCCGGGCCCGTGGCGGTTCTCGCACCCGTCAGGCGAGCAGCGCCTCGATCACGCCGGTGTTCGCCTCACGCAGCTCGGCGAGCGGCAGCGTGAACTGGCCCTGGAGCTCGACGACATCGCCGTCGACGACACCGATGCGGGTGGCCGGGAGACCCCGGACGCCGCACATCTCGGTGAAGCGGAGCTCCTCGCTGCGCGGCACGGAGACGATCGCGCGGCCGGCCGACTCGGAGAAGAGGAACACGAAGGGGTCCAGACCGTCCGGGACGATCAGACGCAGGCCCTGGCCGCCCTTGAGCGCGCTCTCGACCGCGGCCTGGATCAGGCCGCCGTCGGAGAGGTCGTGCGCCGCGTCGATCATGCCGTCGCGCGAGGCGGCGATCAGGATCTCGGCGAGCAGCTTCTCGCGGTCGAGGTCCAGCTTCGGCGGCAGGCCGCCGAGGTGGTCGTGGGCCACCTGCGCCCACGCCGAACCGCCGAGCTCGTCCTCGGTGGTGCCGAGGAGGTAGACCAGCTGGCCCTCCTCCGCGAACGCCATCGGGGTGCGGCGGGTGACGTCGTCGATCACACCGAGCACGGCCACGACCGGCGTGGGGTGGATCGCCTGCGTGCCCGTCTGGTTGTAGAGCGAGACGTTGCCGCCGGTGACCGGGGTGCCGAGCTCCAGGCAGCCGTCGGCGAGACCACGGGTGGCCTCGGCGAACTGCCACATGACCTCCGGGTCCTCCGGGGAGCCGAAGTTGAGGCAGTCGGAGACGGCCAGCGGCTTGGCGCCGGTCGCGGCGACGTTGCGGTAGGCCTCCGCCAGCGCCAGCTGCGAACCGGTGTACGGGTCGAGCTTGGTGTAGCGGCCGTTGCCGTCCGTGGCGATCGCGACGCCCAGGTTGGTGGACTCGTCGACGCGGATCATGCCGGAGTCCTCCGGCATGGCCAGCACGGTGTTGCCGAGCACGAAGCGGTCGTACTGGCTGGTGATCCAGCTCTTGTCGGCCTGGTTGACCGAGCCGACCAGCGCGACCACGGCCGCGCGCAGCTCGTCGCCCGTGGCCGGACGCGCGAGGCGCTCGGCGGTCGGGGCGTCGGCCTGAAGGGCGTCCTGCCAGGACGGGCGGTGGTACGGGCGCTCGTAGACCGGGCCGTCGTGGGCGACGGTGCGCGGGTCCACGTCGACGATCTTCTCGCCGTGCCAGAAGATCTCCAGGCGGTCGCCGTCGGTGACCTCACCGATGACGGTCGCGGTGACGTCCCACTTCTCGCAGATCGCGAGGAACGCCTCGATCTTCTCGGGCTCGACGACGGCGCACATGCGCTCCTGCGACTCGCTCATGAGGATCTCCTCAGGAGTGAGCGTGTTGTCGCGCAGCGGGACGTCGTCCAGGTCGCAGCGCATGCCGCCGGAGCCGTTGGAGGCGAGCTCGCTGGTCGCGCAGGACAGACCGGCCGCACCGAGGTCCTGGATGCCGACGACGAGCTTCGCCCGGAAGGCCTCCAGGGTGCACTCGATCAGCAGCTTCTCCTGGAACGGGTCGCCGACCTGGACCGCGGGACGCTTGGTGGGCGTGCCGCCCTCGAAGGTCTCCGAGGCCAGGATCGAGGCGCCGCCGATGCCGTCGCCGCCGGTGCGGGCACCGTAGAGGACGACCTTGTTGCCGGCGCCGGACGCCTTGGCCAGGTGGATGTCCTCGTGCTTCATGACGCCCACAGCGAGGGCGTTCACCAGCGGGTTGCCCTGGTAGCAGGCGTCGAAGACGACCTCGCCGCCGATGTTCGGCAGGCCCAGGCAGTTGCCGTAGCCGCCGATGCCGGCCACGACGCCGGGCAGCACGCGCTTGGTGTCCGGGTGGTCCGGCGCGCCGAAGCGCAGCGGGTCCATCACGGCGACCGGGCGGGCGCCCATCGAGATGATGTCGCGGACGATGCCGCCGACGCCGGTGGCCGCGCCCTGGTAGGGCTCGACGTACGACGGGTGGTTGTGCGACTCGATCTTGAAGGTGACCGCGTAGCCCTGGCCCACGTCGACGACGCCGGCGTTCTCGCCGATGCCGACGAGCATGGCGTCGGACTGCGGGGCCTTCTCACCGAACTGGCGCAGGTGCACCTTGCTCGACTTGTAGGAGCAGTGCTCGGACCACATCACCGAGTACATGGCCAGCTCGGCGCCGGTGGGACGACGCCCCAGGATCTCGCGGATCTTGAGGTACTCGTCCTCCTTGAGACCCAGCGCGGCCCAGGGGAGCGCGACGTCGGGGGTCTCGGAGGCGTTCTTGACGGTGTCGAGAGTCATGCGTTCACCAGTCGCTTGAGAATCGAGGTGAAGAAGCCGGTGCCGTCCGTGCCGCCGGTGCCGATGAGCGGCTCCACGGCGTGCTCGGGATGCGGCATCAGGCCGACGACGTTGCCCGCGGCGTTGGTGATGCCGGCGATGTCGTCGATCGAGCCGTTCGGGTTGCCGTCCAGGTAGCGGAAGACGACCCGGCCCTCGGCCTCCAGCTCGTCGATGGTGCGGCGGTCCGCGGTGAACCGGCCGTCCATGTTCTTGAGCGGGATCATGATCTCCTGGCCCTGCGCGTAGTCGCTGGTCCAGGCGGTCGTGTTGTTCTCGACCCGCAGCTTCTGGTCCTTGCAGACGAAGTGCAGGTGGTTGTTGCGCAGCATGGCGCCCGGGAGCAGGTGCGACTCGGTCAGCACCTGGAAGCCGTTGCAGATCCCGAGGACCGGCATCCCGCCCTTGGCCTGCTCGATGATCGTCTCCATCACCGGCGAGAACCGGGAGATGGCACCGGCACGCAGGTAGTCGCCGTAGGAGAAGCCGCCCGGCAGCACCACGGCGTCGACCTGGTGCAGGTCCTTGTCGCGGTGCCAGAGCGCGACCGGCTCGGCGCCGGCCAGCTTCACGGCGCGCAGCGCGTCACGGTCGTCGAGACTGCCGGGGAAGGTGACGACGCCTACGCGGGCGGTCACTGCCCCTCCTCGACGCGGACCACGAAGTCCTCGATCACGGTGTTGGCGAGGAAGGTCTCGGCTGCCTGGTGGATGCGGGCGAGCGCGGCCTCGTCGACCGGACCCTCCACCTCGAGCTCGAAACGCTTGCCCTGCCGGACGTCGGCGATGCCCTCGAAGCCCAGACGCGGCAGTGCGCGCTGCACCGCCTGGCCCTGCGGGTCGAGGATCTCGGGCTTGAGCATGACGTCGACCACGACGCGTGCCACGGGTACTCCCGGTGATAAGTGGTGCGGGGAGTTCCCAGCCTACCGGGGCGAAAATGCGATCTTGGAGACTCATCCAGCGTGACGCGCGTAGAACAGCGGATCGTGCGGAGGTTCACACAAGGCGGGCTCCCGGGGTCCGACTCCTCGCCTCGGCGACACGCCTGCCGAAAATGCACGATTCTGAGGTTTCGCACCGGTATCGACGCGGTACCGAAACGACACGAAAATAGAAGCAGAAAAACTTGCCTCTTCGATTCCGGGGGGTCGGCGGGGCAGAATGGCTGCGCCGGTCGCGACCAGCACCTGCGGTCGCACGGCAAAGCCCGAGAGGATTGGCTCCCATGGCTCAGCGCGTTGTGGTCACGCTCTCCGACGATCTGGACGGAGGAACCGCCGAGGAAACGGTCTCCTTCGGTCTCGACGGAAAGTCGTACGAGATCGACCTGTCCGCCGAGAACGCGGAAAAACTCCGTACCGCGCTCGCTCCCTATGTGCAGGCGGGGCGCAAGCAGGCCCGCGGCGCCCTGAAGGCGGCCCCGCGCCGCACCGAGATCGCGCCCGACCCGGCGACCGTCCGCGCGTGGGCGCAGTCGCGCGGAATCGACCTGCCGGCCCGCGGCCGCCTGCCGAAGCACGTCTACGAGGCGTTCGCGCAGGCGAGCTGAGAACTCCCCGACCCTCACTTCCCCGATTGCGACTTTCGGGACAATACGGACATACCGCCCCGCCGTGGTGATCACGGCCCGCGAGATGGGCTAATGTTCTTCTCAGCGGAACGCACCGCGGACGGCGCCGAAAGGCGCAGGTCAGCGGGGCGGCTCTCGCAGGTGTAGCTCAGTAGCAGAGCGTCCCTCTTCCAGGGGGAAGGCACAGTGTGCGATCCCTGTCACCTGCTCTCATCCGTTCTACTTCACCAAAAGGGTGGCGAAAGCCCCCTCGGGGATGGGGTAGAGTGGAGGACACACCGAGGCCCACGGGTCCCGGGTGTAACTGCGGACGTGGCTCAGTTGGTAGAGCATCACCTTGCCAAGGTGAGGGTCGCGAGTTCGAATCTCGTCGTCCGCTCTCAATCTCACAACCTCATATCGTGCGGACGTGGCTCAGTTGGTAGAGCATCACCTTGCCAAGGTGAGGGTCGCGAGTTCGAATCTCGTCGTCCGCTCCAGCAAAGAAGGGCACCTCGAATGAGGTGCCCTTCTTGCATTGCCTCACAGTGCACGCCCGAGGTGGGGGGGGGCGGGGGGGCCCCCCCCCCCGGGGGGGGCGCCCGGCGGGGCCGGGGGGGGGGGCGGTCGCCGCGGGGTGGGA
>NZ_JBGCCA010000038.1:0-103876 GCF_041261265.1 Streptacidiphilus sp. MAP12-33 | reverse complement strand
TTTTTGTTTTTTTTCGTTGTTTTTTGTTTTTGTTTTGGGTGGGTGTGTGTTTTGGTGTTTGTGGGTGGGGGGGGGGGGGGGTGGGGGGGGGGCGCCCCCCCCCCCCCACCCCCGGGTGGACCGCTCGGACGACAGGCCGTCCGGAACGGGTCAGACGTCGATGCGGGAGCGGTCGAGCAGCGAGGCGGACTCGACGATGAACTCCTTGCGTGGCGCGACGTCGTTGCCCATCAGCAGGTCGAAGACCCTCTCCGCGGCGTCCAGGTCGCCCAGGTTGACCCGGCGCAGGACGCGGTGCCGGGGGTCCATGGTGGTCTCCGCCAGCTGGTCCGCGTCCATCTCGCCCAGACCCTTGTAGCGCTGGATCGGGTCCTTCCAGCGCTGGCCCTTGCGCTGGAGCTCCAGCAGCGTGTTGCGCAGCTCGCTGTCGGAGTAGGTGTAGATGTACTTGTCCTGGCCCTTGCGCGGGCTGGTCAGCTCGACCCGGTGCAGCGGCGGGACGGCCGCGAAGACCCGGCCGGCCTCGACCATCGGGCGCATGTAGCGCTGGAAGAGGGTCAGCAGCAGGCAGCGGATGTGGGAGCCGTCGACGTCGGCGTCGGCCATCATGATGACCTTGCCGTAGCGGGCCTGGTCGATGTCGAAGGTGCGGCCCGAGCCCGCCCCTATGACCTGGATGATCGCCCCGCACTCGGCGTTCTTGAGCATGTCCGAGACGGACGCCTTCTGCACGTTGAGGATCTTGCCCCGGATCGGCAGCAGTGCCTGGAACTCGGAGTTGCGGGCCACCTTGGCGGTGCCGAGCGCGGAGTCACCCTCGACGATGAACAGCTCGGTGCGGTCGACGTCGTCGCTGCGGCAGTCGGCCAGCTTGGCCGGGAGCGAGGAGGTCTCCAGCGCGGTCTTGCGACGCTGCGCGTCCTTGTGCTGACGCGCGGCGACACGGGTGCGCGCGGCGGCGACCACCTTGTCCATGACCGTGCGGGCCTGGGCCTTGGCATCTCGCTTGGTGGAGGTCAGGAACTCCTTGAGCTCCTTGGCCACCACGGCCGCCACGATCCGCTGCGCGGCGGAGGTGCCCAGCACCTCCTTGGTCTGTCCCTCGAACTGCGGCTCGGCGAGGCGGACGGTGACCACCGCCGTCAGCCCCTCGAGCGCGTCGTCCTTGGTGATGTCGTCCTCGGCGACGCGCAGCAGCTTCGCCGCCCGCAGCGCCTCGTTGACCGTCTTCGTCAGCGAGCGCTCGAAGCCGGCGACGTGGGTGCCGCCCTTGGGCGTGGAGATGATGTTGACGAATGAACGGACCGTGCTGTCGTAACCGGTGCCCCAGCGCAGCGCGATGTCGACCCCGAGCTCGCGCACGACCTCCGTCGGGGTCATGTGGCCGAGCTCGTCCAGGACCGGGACGGTCTCCTTGAAGGTGCCCTGGCCGGTGATCCGCAGCGTGTCGCAGACCGGCTTGTCGGGCGCGAGGAAGTCGCAGAACTCGGCGATGCCGCCGTCGAAGCGGAAGACCTGCTCGTCCACGGGGGCACCGTCGACGCCGCGCTCGTCGCGGACGACGATCGTCAGGCCGGGCACCAGGAACGCCGTCTGCCGGGCCCGGTTGTGCAGCTGCTCCAGGGAGAGCTTGGCGTCCTTGAGGAAGATCTGCCGGTCGGCCCAGTAGCGGATCCGGGTGCCGGTCCTGCCGCGCGGCGCCTTACGGCCCGTGTCCAGCATGCTGCCGGGAGTGAACTCGGCGTCGGGCCCCTCCCCCTGGAAGGAGCCCGGGGTGCCACGACGGAAGCTGAGGGCGTGGACCTTGCCGCCGCGGTCCACCTCGACGTCGAGGCGGGCGGAGAGGGCGTTCACGACGGAGGCGCCGACGCCGTGCAGACCGCCGGAGGCGGCGTAGGAGCCGCCGCCGAACTTGCCGCCGGCGTGCAGCTTGGTCATGACGACCTCGACGCCGGACAGGCCCGTCTTCGGCTCGATGTCGACCGGGATGCCGCGACCGCTGTCGCGGACCTCGACGGAGCCGTCACTGTGCAGCATCACCTCGATGCGGTCGCCGAAGCCGGCCAGGGCCTCGTCGACGGCGTTGTCGATGATCTCCCACAGGCAGTGCGTGAGGCCCCGGCTGTCCGTGGATCCGATGTACATGCCGGGGCGCTTGCGGACCGCCTCCAGCCCCTCGAGGACGAGAAGGTGCCGCGCGGTGTAGTTGGAGCCGTCCTTCTGGGCGCTGGCGGGCACGGTCTGTTCGGCGGTCACGCGGTCCTGCTCCTTAACCTTCAAAGCCTTCGCTACGGATGGACGAAACGACTTGGGATTCGCGTGACGGAATTCATGCCGACTTCCGCTCGCTGCGAACAAGAGCTCCTTCCCTGGCTTCCGGCCCGGGGGCCAAGGCACCATGGCAGGAATGCTGCCGGGATGCAGGCTACCGGTGCGTGGGCTGGGGCTATTGCTTCCCGCTCATCGTGGCTTATGCTACGCGCACCTCGCACGGGCGTTCGATAACACGTTCGAGTGAAGGTTAGCCATCCACGACAGCAGGCATGAACCGTTCCCACTCCGGGCACGTCCTCATCAACAACAAGGCATCACAGAACCACGCACCACCGACAGCATCGCTACCAAGACCGCCGTCTCCATCCCCGTCCGGACACCGCTCAAAAAGAAAGACCGAGCGGGAACGAATCCGGCCTGGTTGGATGTTGACCCTGGTAAGACAGCTCGTCGAGCTAGAGAAGAGGCGACGTGACTACTAACGTTCTCACCCCCGCGACCCCGCTGACCGCGGCCGACCGCTGCGACCGCTGCGGCGCCCAGGCCTACCTCCGCGTCGTGCTCGCGTCCGGTGGAGAGCTGCTCTTCTGCGCTCACCACGGCCGCAAGTTCGAGCCGGAGCTGAAGAAGATCGCCGCTGAGATACAGGACGAGAGCGGCCGTCTGTCGGCCACGCCGGCGGCGGCGACCGAGGCGGACGAGCGCTGACCCTGCGCGGTCGAGCGAACACGCCCGGCGCACGAAGGCCCGGGCCCTGCGTCTCGGTTGTCCTGGTCGACGACGAGCTGAACTGAAGAACAGAGCTGTCGCAGACGGTGGGCGGCGGACCGAAAGGTCCGCCGCCCACCGTCATGTGACGTCCCTCACAGTTGGCCGCGGATCGCGTCCACCATCGCCGACAGGCGGGTGTAGACGCCCGGATGCCCGGGCTCCGCGCAGCCCTCGCCCCAGGAGACGACACCGACCAGACGCCCGGCCACCACCAGCGGCCCGCCGCTGTCCCCCTGGCAGGCATCGCGGCCCCCGAGGGACTGCCGGCCCGCACAGACCATCGTGTGGCCGTCGAAGCTGCCCGAGGGGCCCGAATGGTAGTCGGCCGCACAGGTGGCGTCGGCCACCATCGGCACCTGCACCTGGTGCAGGGTGGTGGGGTAGCTGCCGTTGCCGCGCAGATCCCCCCAGCCGAGTACGGTGGCGGCGGTGCCCGCCACATAGGGGGCGGTCGCGCCCTGGTCCACCATCGGCAGAACGGCCGCCGGATCCTGCGGCTCGGCGAGCGTGAGGACCGCCACGTCCCACTCGTTGGTGGACATGTCGTAGGACGGATCCACCCAGGTGTCGACGACGGGCACCTCGCTCCCCGAGGAGGAGGCGAGATCGGTGCGCCCCACGATCACGGAGAGGTCGGGCCGGCTCACCCGCTGCCCCGTCGACTCGTCGTAGAGGCAGTGCGCCGCCGTCACCACCTTGGTCGGACTGACGAGCGTGCCGCCGCAGAACTGCCCGGAGCGCGAGTCGCCGTAGACCGACCGGCTGGACACGGCCACCATCCACGGGTGGTCCGTCGTACTCGCCTTCACCCCGCCGACGATCGCCGCCGCCGGCGTCGCCGGACAGGCGAGGGCCGCCGGCAGTGCCGCGAACAGCACCAGCAGCGTCCGCCTGCGCTTCGGTGACTCCCCGCACCTCTGCCTGGATCCCACCCTGTTCCCTTCGCCGCACAGACTCCCGTCGCGCCACAGGGTATCGAGGTGATCACGGAACGTGCCCGAAGCCATGCACGAAAGAGCACCAGAACGTCTGCCCGAAGAGTGAACCGAACCTGTTGGTGGACGGAACTCCCGCTCTGGATTCCCTGCCTGACGGATCGTCGACCCAGCGAGGGGGGAACCGGTCATGCTGATCGCCTGGATCATCCGGCTGTTCGAGCGCCCCAAGCAGCAGGGTGGCGCCGGAAACGCCCACCGAACCGGCAAGGCCCCCGAACCGCACGCGGTTCGGGGGCCTTGCCGGTGTCATGCGCCGGACGCGACCGATCAGTCCAGGTAGTCGCGCAGGACCTGCGAGCGCGACGGGTGGCGCAGCTTCGACATGGTCTTGGACTCGATCTGGCGGATGCGCTCACGGGTGACCCCGTAGACCTTGCCGATCTCGTCCAGCGTCTTCGGCTGACCGTCGGTCAGACCGAAGCGCATGGAGACGACGCCGGCCTCGCGCTCGCTCAGGGTGTCCAGCACCGAGTGGAGCTGCTCCTGAAGCAGGGTGAAGCTGACCGCGTCAGCCGGGACCACGGCCTCGGAGTCCTCGATGAGGTCACCGAACTCGCTGTCGCCGTCCTCGCCGAGCGGGGTGTGCAGCGAGATGGGCTCGCGGCCGTACTTCTGGACCTCGACGACCTTCTCGGGCGTCATGTCCAGCTCCTTGGCCAGCTCCTCCGGGGTGGGCTCGCGACCCAGGTCCTGGAGCATCTGGCGCTGGACGCGGGCCAGCTTGTTGATGACCTCGACCATGTGCACCGGGATACGGATGGTGCGGGCCTGGTCGGCCATCGCGCGGGTGATCGCCTGACGGATCCACCAGGTGGCGTACGTGGAGAACTTGTAGCCCTTGGTGTAGTCGAACTTCTCGACCGCGCGGATCAGACCGAGGTTGCCCTCCTGGATCAGGTCCAGGAAGAGCATGCCGCGACCGGTGTAGCGCTTGGCCAGCGAGACCACCAGACGGAGGTTGGCCTCCAGCAGGTGGTTCTTGGCCCGGCGGCCGTCCTCGGCGATGATCTCCAGCTCGCGCTGCAGACGCGGCGCCAGCTTGTCCTCGGTGGCCAGCTTGTCCTCGGCGAAGAGGCCGGCCTCGATGCGCTTGGCGAGCTCGACCTCCTGCTCCGCGTTGAGCAGCGGGACCTTGCCGATCTGCTTGAGGTAGTCCTTGACCGGGTCGGCGGTGGCACCGGCCACGGCGACCTGCTGGGCGGGAGCGTCGTCCTCGTCCTCGTCGGACAGGACGAAGCCCTCGGACTCCTCCTCACCCTCGGCGGGCGCATCGCCCTCGGGGGTAGCCGTCACAGCGGCGTCCTCGAGCAGCTCCTCGTCTCCGAGCTGCTCCTCCTCGCCCTCGGCCTTCTTGCCGGGGGCCGCCTTGACGGCGGTCTTCTTGGCAGCGACCTTCTTGGCCGCCGGAGCGGCCTTCTTCGCCACGGCCTTCTTGGCCGCGGCTGCCGTGGCCGGAGCGGCCACCAGGGTCGCCTCGACCTCGACGGAGGTGACGGACTCGGTGACCGAGACGGTCACCGGCGCCGCGGCAGCGACGCGCGGAGCAGCGGTACGGGTCGTGCTCGCGGCAGCCGCAGGGCGCGGAGCGACGGACTTGGTCGCCGTCGTCTTCGTGGCAGTGCTCTTCGCCGCGACGCTCTTGCGGGGGCGCTTGGGTGCGGACGACTCCGCAGCGCTCACCATCAGCGTCACACCCTCCTCATCGAGGACCTGGTTGAGGCTGCGCATGACGTTCTTCCACTTGGTGACCGGGATCTGGTCCACCTCGAAGGCATGCCGCACGTCATCACCGGCGATCTGCCCCTGAGCCTTACCCCGCTCGATGAGCGCCATCAGAGCGGCGGACTCGGAGATCTCGGGAGGGAGCGAACGGGATGTGCTGGCCGACACGAACAACCTCTCGGAAGTGAGTGGACAGAAGGCCCGCCACAGCGGCGGCCCTCTGGAAACTGCAAATGCTGTGGATCTGGCGGATCAGTACGGATCTGTCACCGCCCTCGTACACATCGCTCGGCGCGGCAAAGCGTTACGCCCTACTTACGTGGCGCAGGTCACATACTTCGGGAGTCGCTTGCCAAACTGAGGTGTACCCCGTTCAACCATGCCAGATCCGTGCTCATTCCGAGTGTCGCCTGAATCGGGTAGCGCGATCGGCCCACGAGCGCCCCGGCGCGACCCGGCGGTGGTGTCCCGGCCGGTCGATCGCACCGAGAACGCCGCAGGCCGCCGCGGTCATGGCGTGGTCCACGCATGACGGCGGCGGCCTGCCGGGTGCCCTGCGGCGTCAGTGCTCGCGCGGGCCGGGGACGAGCGGGTCGACCTCCGGGTGCACCATCAGCAGGGACCGCGTGGCGGCCTCGGCCGCGGTGCCGTCACCGGTGGCGAGCGCTTCGACGAGGCGCACGTGCAGGCCCACGGACGGCTCGGACGGGCGGTCGCAGGCCGTGATCGGCCCACCGGAGACCTGGAGCGCGGAGCCGACGATGCCCGCGAGGTGCTCCAGCATCTTGTTGCCCGCCAGGTCCATCAGCACCGCGTGGAACTCGGCGTCGGCCCGGCCGTAGGTGAGCGCGTCGCCCTGGGCGGCGGCGTGGCCCATGATCTCGGTCATGTCGTGCATGCGCTGGCGGGCCTCGTCCCGGCCGTGCCCGGCAGCCAGCCGGGCCGCCAGCGGCTCGATGGCCCAACGGAGCTCGAACAGCTCGCGACGCTGGTCCTCGCGCTGCGGGCCGAAGGCGCGCCACTCGATGATGTCGGGGTCCAGCAGGTTCCAGTCGGCGACCGGACGGACTCGGGTGCCGACATTGGGGCGGGCGCTGACGAGGCCCTTGGCCTCCAGTACGCGCAGGGACTCGCGGACGACGGTGCGGGAGACCTCGAACCGCTGCCCGATCTCCTCGGGCACCAGCGGGCGGTCGGCCCCGAGGTCACCGGAAACGATCATTTGACCGAGCTGCTGGACCAGCTGTCCGTGCAGTCCGCGACCGCGACTTCCGGCGGCGCGGCGGCCGACCCGGCCGAGGTCGGGGTCGGAGCTCTCCCAGTGCAGCGAAGCGCCGCTCGTGGCGTGGGACACACCAGGGGCCGAGCTGTGCGAGGCGCCTACGGGGAAGCGGTCCAGCTGAGTGGACGTCATCTGGGCGGGGGGCATCGTGGGGTGCGCAACGGTACTCACGTCTCCTTTGTCGGCGATGGGCCTCGCGCCCTTGAGGAATTTCGTGAAAAGCACACGAAAGGGTGATCGCGCATCACTACACAATTGACGCCATATCGGCAGTTATTGCCCATCTGTGCCCTGGGCATGCCACAGCGCGCCTCGACGTGCCCTTGACACGCCCCGGAACGGCCGCCACCGGTCCCGAACCGCCGGCTCAAGCGACCCCTCGACGGCTCACAGGGCGCTCCGGCGCGGGAGCAGCACCAGGTAGGCGAGGAGCAGCACCGCGACGGGCGCCGCCACCGCGACCGCGAGCCCGGCGTCGGAGACCGTGGTCCCGCTGTGCAGTCCCGTCAGGGCCCCGTAGAGCCAGGCGTGGTGCCCGTCCACGGGGAAGAGCCGGCCCCAGCGGAAGGCCGGCGCCGGGCTCGCGGTGGCGGTGGCGGTGGCGGTGGCGGCGCCCGCCGCGGACTGCCCGAACAGGGCCGAGGCGACCGGCTCGATCAGCACCGGGATGGTGATCAGCACGAGCATCCCTGCGGCGGCGCTGCGCAGCAGCACGGCCCCGAGCAGGCCGATCCAGCCCCCGGCCACGACCAGCGCGAGGTAGCCGCCCAGGGCAGGCGGCACATGGCCGTGGAACGCGGCGGACTCCAACGGCACCGCCAGCGCGCGGTTCCCGACGTGCAGCACCACCGCGTCCAGGGCGAGGGTGCCCACCCCGAGCAGTGCGGCGAAGACCCCGACGGTGAGCAGCTTGGCCAGCAGCAGCGCCAGCCGCCGTCGCAGCGGACGCAGCAGCGCGAGCGGTGCGGGATGCCGGAACTCGTGACCGGCCGAGAGTGCCCCGACGACGCCGGCGCCCAGCGCCGCGAGTGGGAGCGGAAGCAGCGGCAGGCCCGCCGTCAGCACCCGCACCGGATCGGCCGACGGCGAGCCCGCCGCCGCGGTCTGTCGCAGCGTCAGCGCCGCCACGGTGGCACTGGTGACCAGCACCACGGCCGGGACCAGCCAGGTCGATCGCACCCCGGCCAGGCGTCGGCGCTCATAGGTCAGTGCGTGCACGGGTCGCTCGCTCTCGTTGTCCGTCACTCGTTCTCGTCGCCGGTTGCGCGTCGCCGGCAGCCCGTCGCTGCCGGCCCGTCGCCCGTTGCCCGTCGCGGTCGTGCCAGGGCTCTTGCCCGTCCTCGGACGGGCGCAGGGGGGTGGTGGCGTGCTCCGCGCTCATAGGCGCGGCGTCCGGGCTCGGTGGTCGCAGCCGGGCCCTCACCGGGCCATCGCCGGGCCCCAGGGGCTCCGCCCTCGCCAGGTGTCCCGGTCAGCCGTCCTCGTCGGCGAAGAGGGGGCCGCCGACCTTCGGCTCACGACGTGCGGGCAGCACGTCGGCACTCGCGGCGGGCACGATCACCTGCGCGGTGACCGTCTCTCCCGGGCCCACGGCAACCGTCGCCCGAGCAAGGGTCGCTCCGGCCGGTTCGGGCGGACGCGGCCCGGGCGTGGGGGCGTGCTCGACGACCTGGTCGGCCAGCTCGTGGAGCAGGATGCCATGCCGGAAGGCCAGCTCACCGATCTCGGTCCGGGCCACGCCCTCGACGGCGATCACGTTGCCGCCGTCGTGGCGGACGGTCGCGCCGTTGGCCGACAGCAGGTCTGCCAGACGGGACACCTGCGGGCCACGGACGGACACCTCGTCGCGCAGCCTGGTGCGCCGGAACTCCTCCACCGGCTGGTCCGCCAGCAGCCGACCGAGGTCGAGCGTGACCACCCGGTCCGCCAGCTGGGCCGCCTGCTGCGGGCTGCGCAAGGTCACCAGCACCGCCCCGCCGCCGGCCGCGAACGCCCGCAGGAAAGCGTGGAACCACTCCACGTTCTTGGGCGAGAGGCCCTCGGTGGGCTCGTCGAGGACGAGCGTGCGGGGGTCGCCCAGGAGCGCCTGCGCCAGCTGCAGGCGACGGTTCATCCCGGGCGAGAAGGTGCGCAGCCGGTGCTCGGCCGCCGGTCCGAGGCGGGTCTGCTCCAGCAGTTGATCGGCCCGGCGCGCCGGGACGCCCGCGGCGGCCGCCATCATCCGCAGGTGCGCCCGGGCCTTGCGCCCGGGGTGGCCCGCGGGACGGTCGGCCTCGCCGAGCACCACGCCGACCTCGCGTTCCGGCCGGGACAGCCGCCGATAGGGGCGTCCGTGGAACAGGGCCGCGCCCTGTCCCCGCTCGAGGCCGAGTGCCAGGCGCAGGGCCGTGGTGCGCCCGGAGCCCTCCGGGCCCAGCAGGACCGTGACCTGACCTGCCCGGGCGTCGAAGGACAGGTCCAGCACCGCGGGCGGCCGACCCCGCCGCCCGGCCTTGGTCAGTCCGATCGCCTGGAACGGGTGGTGGCCCTGCCGCACCTGCCGGCTCCGGGCGGCCTCGTCGGCCTGGGTCTGGACAGTCTGAGCCACGGTCGGGCACCTCCGCGCTGGTCACCCCCAACGCCAGCACGATAGACCGACATGGTTACTTTGCGTGGGATTGACCGATACGGCGCGTGGGCGTCGGCGCCCCGCGGCGTCAGCTGTCGGGGCGCAGCATCGGCGGGTTCAGCACCATGGCTCCCCCGGCACGGAACAACTGCGCAGGTCGGCCGCCCTGACGTGTCGTGGTGCCGCCGGCCGGGACCAGGAAGCCCGGCGTGCCCGTGACCTTCCGGTGGAAGTTGCGCGGGTCCAGCTGCACGCCCCAAACGGACTCGTACACCCGGCGCAGCTCGCCGACGGTGAACTCCGTGGGGCAGAAGGCCGTGGCCAGCGCCGAGTACTCGATCTTGGACCGGGCACGCTCGACTCCGTCCGCCAGGATCGCGCTGTGGTCGAAGGCGAGCAGCATCCCGTCGTCCCCCTTGCGGCCGAGCAACTCCTCGACCGGCGCCCAGCGGGCGCTGCGGACATCGCCACCGGGCCTGGGGGTAGGCAGATCCGGAGCCAGGGCCAGGTAGGCCACGCTCACCACGCGGAGTCGCGGATCGCGCTGCGGGTCTCCGTAGGTGGCGAGCTGTTCCAGATGGGCGCCGACCCCCGGCCCCTGGCCGGGGGCGCCGTGCGCCCGCAGGCCGGTCTCCTCGGCCAGCTCACGGGCCGCCGCCTCGACGAGTCCCTCGTCGGGACGGACGAAACCGCCGGGCAGGGCCCAGAAGCCCTGGAAGGGAGGTTCACCTCGGCGGACCATCAACGCGCACAGGGCATGGTCGCGCACGGTCAGGACCACCAGGTCGACGGTGACCGCGAAAGGGGGGAAGGCCGACGGATCGTAACGCGACATGGGCCGCATCTTAGTCGTCTCTGTGACGATAAACAGTGGGCCCTCAATCGGCCGATCGGCCCAGGCAGCGAGGAAGCCTGCCGCGGCGACGCCGGCCGCCCCTGCGGATGCGGGCCGCCCGCTCGGCCCGAAGGGTGGCGCACAGCGTGTCCGGTACGGCTCCGCAGTTGATCGCCTCGTACAGGAGCGAGGCGAAGGTGTAGGTCGGATCGAGGGACAGTGCCCGGCCCAGGGCCACCCGAGCGGTGACCGTGTCCCCCGTCACCCAGGCCGTCCAGCCGAGCAGTGAGAGCGGGGCGGCCGCGTGGTCGGCAAAGGGGCCGACACAGCGTCTGGCGAGGTAGCGCCAGAGCCTGGCGGCATGGGCGACATCGGGCGGGTCGAGCCATTCGGCGGCTCGATCGCGGGTGAGGCGGTCCTGGAGGCCGAGAACGATCCGCGCCGCCTCGCGGTCGTCCAGCCGGCTGTCGCCGTGCCGGAAACGGACGACGGCGGCATCGATCAGCATGACCGTGGTCTCCCGCAACCGCTCGCGCCCTCCCTCCCGGTCGAGCTCTGCGGAGATCGCCGGCATCTCCCTCTCGAAGGCGTGCAGCAGGGGCACGGCCGCGTCGGCGACCACGGGTTCCAGCTCCCGGTGCATGTCGCTGAGGGTGCCCCGGACCTGGATCCCGGCGAACGCCGCCGCCGCGGCGACGGCCGAGGTACTGCCGGGAGCGCGGACCGGCGCCCCCTCCGGAGGGCAGCAGGTGGCGTCGGTGCAGGTGTAGGAGAACCACCGCCCGGCCGACAGGCACAGGGACTCGTGGACCGGGACGCCGGCCGCCGTGAATGCCCGGGTGAGCAGCGCGGAAAGGGGACGCAGCCGCTCCGCCACCGCCTGTGGGCTCCCCGCCGGCCCGGGGTCCTGGCAGAGGTAGACGATGACGGCGTCCGGCGGCCGGTCGCGCTGCTCCGACAGCGCCAGCAGGAAACCCACCACCTCCGCCGCGGCGGCCGGCCAGGCCCCGGGAGGCGGGATGTCGACGCGGACGGAGCCACCCTGACGACGGCGCTCTCCTTGCAGCCCCAGCGCCACCACGCTGTCACTCGGATAGAAGCCGAGCAGGTAGGGCAGTGCGTCCGCCATGTCGGCGGGAGACCTCATCCGGACCACGGGACGCTCGAAGGCGGAGAGGGCCGGTACCGGCGGATCGGACGGGGAGGGCGAGGCCGCGGAGTGCGGCGGGATGCTGTGCTCGTTCATGGGGCGAGCGTGTCCCGACGCGGGAGGGCCTGCTCCGGCGGCCGCGAATCTGTGGACAGGTCGACGGGTGTGGAAAACTCCGCCACCCGATCGAGTGAGCCTTGGGCCGTTTCGGGTCCCGCGAACCGTTTCTCCACAGGTTCGAGGTGACCGGTTCGCCTTTGTCGGCGCCGCCGACTATCAATGAGCGCATGGATGAGACCCAGCTCCAGGACCGCACCGCCGTGCGGGCACAGGCCGACGCGGTACTGCGCTCGCTCGCCGGCGGCGACGCCCGACTGCGCGAGGACCAGTGGCGCGCGATCGAGGCGCTCGTCGTCGACCGGCGTCGGGCGCTGGTCGTGCAGCGCACCGGCTGGGGCAAGTCCGCCGTCTACTTCGTCGCCACGGCCCTCCTGCGGGCCGCGGGTTCGGGGCCGACGGTCATCGTGTCGCCCCTGCTCGCCCTGATGCGCAACCAGGTCGAGTCCGCCGCCCGCGCGGGCATCAGGGCGCGCACCATCAACTCCTCGAACACCGAGGAGTGGGAGTCGGTCCACGCCGAGATCGCCGGCGGAGAGGTCGACGTCCTTCTGGTCAGCCCCGAGCGGCTGAACAATCCGGATTTCCGGGACGAGGTCCTGCCCCGGCTCGCGGCCGCCACCGGTCTGCTGGTGGTCGACGAGGCACACTGCATCTCCGACTGGGGCCACGACTTCCGCCCCGACTACCGCCGGCTGCGCACCATGCTGGCGGACCTGCCGGCCGGTGTTCCGGTCCTGGCCACGACGGCCACGGCCAACGCGCGGGTCACCGCCGACGTCGCCGAGCAACTCGGCACCCACTCCGGGCCCGCACAGGAGCCCAGCACCCGGGGCGAGGCCCTGGTCCTTCGCGGTCCGCTGGACCGGGAGAGCCTCAGTCTCGGGGTCCTTCAGCTGGGCGACCCGGCCCACCGGCTCGCCTGGCTCGCCGACCGGCTGGAAGAACTGCCCGGCTCCGGCATCATCTACACCCTGACCGTGGCGGCCGCCGAAGAGGTGACCTCCTTCCTGCGGCAACGCGGTCACACGGTCGCGTCCTACTCGGGTCGCACCGAGGACGCCGAACGGCAGGCCGCCGAGGCGGACCTGCTGGCCAACAGGGTCAAGGCGCTCGTCGCCACCTCCGCCCTGGGTATGGGCTTCGACAAGCCGGATCTCGGCTTCGTGGTTCACCTCGGGTCGCCCAACTCCCCGATCGCCTACTACCAGCAGGTGGGCCGGGCCGGGCGCGGTATCAAGCACGCGGAGGTGCTGCTCCTGCCCGGAGCCGAGGACGCCGCCATCTGGCGCTACTTCGCCTCCTTGGCCTTCCCCGGCGAGGCGCAGGTCCGGACGACGCTGGAGGCGCTGGCCGGCCACACCACCCCTGCGGGGGAAGCACTGCCGCTCTCCACCCCGGCCTTGGAGGCCAGGGTCGATCTGCGCCGTACCCGGCTCGAGACCATGCTCAAGGTGCTCGACGTCGACGGCGCGGTCCGCAGGGTCAGGGGCGGCTGGGTCGCCACAGGGCAGCCCTGGGCCTACGACGCGGCCCGCTACGCCCGGGTGAACGAGACCCGGGTGGCCGAGCAGCAGGCGATGCTCGACTACGCGGCCTCGGAGGCCTGTCGTATGGAGTTCCTGCGTCGCCAGCTGGACGACCCCGAGGCGGCGCCCTGCGGACGGTGCGACAACTGCACCGGCGGGCGCCGTCCCACCGAGGTGAGCGCCGAGACCCTCGCGGCCGCCCGGGCCGCCCTGGGCCGGCCCGGCCTCGAGATCGAGCCCCGCCGGATGTGGCCGACGGGCATGCCCGCGGTCGGGGTCGAGCTCAAGGGCCGGATCCCGGTGGGCGAGCAGGCCGGCGCCGGGCGGGCCCTCGGGCGGCTGTCGGACATCGGTTGGGGCACCAGGCTGCGTGCCCTGCTCGCTCCGGAGACACCCGATGCCCCCGTTCCGCCCCAGGTGCTCGACGGCGTCGTCACCCTTCTGGCGGACTGGTCCCGCGGGCCCTCCGCCTGGGAGCAGCGCCCCTCGGCCGTCGTGGCCATCGCCTCGCGGACCAGGCCCGAACTGATCGGGAGCCTGGCCGCGGGCATCGCCCGGATCGGCAGGCTGCCACTGCTCGGCCAGGTCGAGTACGCCGCGGGCGTCGACCCGCGACGGGGCGGGCGCGGCAACAGCGCCCAGCGGCTCAAGCAGCTCCACGACGCGTTCGTGCTGTCGCCGGATCTGGCCGCCGCCCTGGCCGCGCCGGACGGGGACGGCGCCGGGGCCCTCAGCGGTCCGTTGCTGCTCGTCGACGACTACGCGGACAGCGGCTGGACCCTCGCGGTCGTGGCGCGGCTGCTGCGCCGCGCCGGCGCTCCAGCGGTCCTCCCCCTGGTTCTGGCACAGTCCTCCTGACCGGGTGTCGGCTGCCCAGGCGGCCGAACGGTGGAGACACCTCGGCGTGCCGAGTGGGACTTATCTGTCGGATCACCAGAAGCAGGGACACTTCCGGCGGGATCACCGTTGCCGGTCCGTGCGGAGCACGTGAGAATTGGCAGGTATCCCGGCCCGACGTTCCGTCCACGGCTGGTGTGCGAGGTGCCCGCGCCCGGGCACGGGGAAGGAGGATCTTGAGCATCGGCCATCCCCTCAAGCTGTCCGGGGAGTCGCACACCCCAGCCCCGGCACGTTCGGTCGACCCGTCCACCTGGGCCGACGCGGGGCTGCCCACGCTGCTCGACCCCCGATCCGTGGTGGGCGAACTGCACCGCATCCACCTGCCACACCCCGGTGTCACCGTGCTGGGGGTGCTGTCCGGTGAGGGCCGCGTCGTGGGCGGCGCCTCGTTCGTGGTCCCCGAGCGGATCACCGATGGCTGGCATCTGCGCAACGTCCTGCTCGCGCACCTGCGGCACGTGGTGCCCCACGGCCTGCGGCGGCGCTCCCCGGCCCACAGCACGGTGGTGCTCCAGTGCCGCGACAGCCCGGCGGACTGGACGGACCTGGACGGTGCCTGGATGTGGGCCCTGCAGGACGCCTCGGTCCTGCACGGCCTCCGGTGCGGTGCCTACATCACCCTGACCGAGGAGGGCTGGCAGGTCCTCGGCGAGAGCCGCCGCGGCCGCAGTCCGCAAGCCGGGTCCTGGGTGCGCCGTACCGTCAGCACGGTCAGCGAGCTGCCCAGCAGAGAACGCCTGCCGTCCCTTTCGACGATCACGCCGGCGGCGGTCGAGAGCGCTCGACCGCGCCCCGCGCTGATGCCGGCCGCCCCGGTGGCGCAGGCAGTGGCCCACTGACGGCCCCGCGTCCCCAGGCGGCCTCCCACGAGGACGCCCCGGGCCCCGCCGGACGGATCCCGTCGGGGCCGGGGGGCGATTCTCAGCGCTGCGCCGGCAGCGGGGTCTCCCCGCAGACGATCAGCAAGGACGTGGCACGGGCCAGGGCGACCGCGAGGGCGTCCTGGACGGTACCGGTGTCGCCGCCGTTGACGCAGAGCACGACGACCTCACGACGCGTCGGCCGGCAGTCCTGGGCGGAGGCGTAGAAGACGTCATCCCCGGCCTCCAGTTGTGCCCAGTAGCGCTCGGCGCCGAAGGACTGCTCGTGCTGCTGCCAGGGGTGCGCCTCAGCAGTGGTCAGCACCAGGATCTGTCCGGGCGTGCGACCGGCGTCGAGCAGCAGGTCGACTGCCTCGTCCGCGCGGTCCAGCGCGACGTCGGGGGCGGCCGGCAGCAGTTGCAGCTCCGGAAGGGTGGGCAGCGATTCGGCGCTCCGACGGGCCGGGGCTCCCGGCTTGGCGGCGCGCGTGGGCCCGGCCGGAGGGCCGGGAACGGGACGCCGGGCCGTCGGTCCGGGCCGGGGCCCGGGACGCGGCGTGGCGGCCACGATGGTGGGGGTGGGTACTGCGGTCACGGCGGTGCGGGCTACCGGGTCCGTCTCGTCGATGGATGGAACGCCCTGGCCCGAGTCGGTCTTGTGGATCTCCAGCTCCTCGGCACGATTTCTGGCGGCGCACTGGGTAGCGCCGAACAGCGCCCCAGAGCTTACTCGTTGCCTGTGAGCAGCCGATAGGGGGGTTCGCCCGCCGGACAGGACGATGACCGAACATGCATCCGCAGGCTTCCTGGAAGCAGACTCGGGGTCGTCTCCAGGCCATCGGGGCTCGATAGCGGAACGCCACCCGCCGCTGCCGACGCGTCGTCAGAACCCGAGCGAGAGCTGCTCCCCGGCGTCCACCGGCTCGCGGTGGACCCGCAGGTGCCGCCATTCGGGGAGCTCCTCCAGATACGCCCAGGAGAGTCGGTGCTGCCCTGTCGGACCGAGCCGTTCGAGCGCGGCCCGGTGCACCGGCGAGGGGTAGCCGGCATTGTCGGCGAAGGCGAAATCCGGGTACTGGCTACCCATCTCCGCCATGAGCGCGTCCCGGCGGACCTTCGCGATCACAGACGCCGCGGCGACGGCGATGCAGGACTGGTCGCCCTTGATAACGGTCCGCACCCGCCAGGGGCCCCCGAGGTAGTCGTGCTTGCCGTCGAGGATGACCGCGTCGGGCTGCTCCGGCAGGGCATCCAGTGCCCGCACGGCGGCGAGCCGCAGCGCGGCGGTCATGCCGAGCTCGTCGCACTCCCGTGGGCTGGCGTGACCGAGGGCATAGGCATGGACCCACTTGGCGAGCAGCGGCTCGAGTTCCTCACGGCGCCGCTGGGTGAGCAGCTTGGAGTCGGTGAGCCCGGCCGGCGGCTTGCGCAGGCCGGTGATCGCGGCGCAGACGGTGACCGGTCCGGCCCAGGCCCCGCGCCCCACCTCGTCGACCCCCGCGACCAGCTGGGCACCGGCCCGGCGCAGCGAGCGCTCGACGGAATGGGAGGGTGGATCCACAGGCATGCCTTCAGCCTAACGGCCCCGCCGGGGCCCGTTGGCGCGCCTGTGGGAGGAGCCCTACGGCCGGGCGACCCCTCGGCCCTCGCGGGTGACCCCTCGACCCTCGCCGGGCGGCCGGAGCACGGGCAGCAGCACCTCGTCGACGAGGGCCTGCGCCTCCTGCTCGGTGAACCGCCCCTGCCGGGTCTTGGTCCGGTACATCATCATCGCCGGCACGAGGTCGAGCACCATCGGCGTCGCGACCTCCAGGCGGACCTCCCCGCGCTCGGCGGCCGCCCGGATCACCTGCAGGAGCAGCAGGTGCGCCGGGTCCAGGATCTGGCGGTGAACGAGACCGATGAAAGCCGCCGCCCGCTCGTGGTCCAGCTCACTGATCACCGCGCGCGCGGCACAGCCGGGGCGGGAGCTCATGGCGACGCGCAGCCCCGCGAGCACGGCGAGCAGGTCGGTGCGCAGGTCGCCGGTGTCCGGCGGCGCTCCGGCGGGCGGCAGGCTGGCGCTGAGGGCGTCGAGGACCAACTGCTCCTTGCTGTCCCATCGCCGATACAGGGAGGCCTTGCCGGTCTGCGCGGCCGTGGCCACCGCCTCCATGCTGAGCCGGGCGTAACCGGAGGCGATGAGCTGCTCGAGGGTGGCCTCGAAGATCGCCTGCTCCAGGGCCGGGCCGCGGCGCCGGACCGCGACGGAGGGCGTCGTCCTTCGCATGGCCGTGCACCCCCGAACATGACGTTGCTGACTGGTGGGCGCCGGGCCAGATAGAGAGCTAGCCAGTTAGAGAGCTATGAGTCTTGTGTCCCTATTTGTCCGGGTCTAGGGTCGAGGCTAGTGAACGCCTCCGTTCATTCCAAGCCCCTTTTCCCCGCATCCAGCCTCCGCGCCACACATCCCAGGGGGAGCCGTGGCCACTTCGAAGACCCTCACCCGCAGCGCTCCGGCCCAGGCCCGGCGTGGCCAGCACTCCGGCATCTCCCTGGCGGTCATCGCGACCACGCAGCTGATGGTCGTGCTGGACATCACGATCGTGAACATCGCGCTGCCCCACATCTCCACCGCACTGCACTTCACCTCGACCAGCCTGTCGTGGGTGCTCAACGCCTACACGCTGACCTTCGGCGGTCTGCTGCTCCTGGGCGGGCGTATCGGCGACATCCTGGGCCGCAGACCCACGCTGATCACCGGTGTGCTGATCTTCAGCTGCGCGTCGCTGCTCGGCGGACTCGCCACCTCCGCCTGGATGCTCCTGGCGGCCCGGGCACTGCAGGGCATCGGCGGCGCCATCGCCTCGCCGACGGCGTTCGCGCTGATCGCCACCAACTTCAAGGAGGGCCCCGAACGGAACCGGGCGTTCGGCGTCTACTCGGCCGTCGCCGGCGCGGGTGGCGCGATCGGGCTGCTCCTCGGCGGCATTCTCACCTCCTGGCTCTCCTGGCGCTGGGTCCTGTTCGTCAACGTCCCGATCGGCATCGCCCTCGCCCTGCTGGCCCCGCTCTACATCAACGACTCCGAACGCCACCCCGGCCGGTTCGACCTGCCCGGCGCCCTGAGTTCCACCCTCGGCATGGCCACCCTGGTCTACGGCTTCATCCGCGCCGCCGAGGACGGGTGGTCCGACGCCTGGACCCTGGCATCCTTCGCCGCTGCGGTCGCCCTGCTGATCTCGTTCCTGGTGATCGAGTCGCGGACGGAGCAGCCGATCACCCCGCTGCGGATGTTCCGCAACCGGAACCGCTCCGGCGCCTACGTGCTCATGCTGTGCCTGGCGGCCGCGATGTTCGGGATCTTCTTCTTCATGACCCAGTTCATCCAGGACATCCTTGGCTTCAGTCCGATCCGCGCAGGCCTGGGCTTCCTGCCGATGAGCTTCTCGATCATCCTGGCCGCGCAGATCGCGGCACGGCTGCAGACCAGGTTCGGCGCCAAACCGTTCATGATCCTCGGCACGGTCATGATCACTGCCGGCGCCTACTGGATCACTCAGCTGGACGTGCACAGCAGCTACGCGGGAGGCGTCCTCGGGCCGACAATGATCTTCGGCTTCGGCATGGGCTCCATCTTCGTCCCGGTGATGCTGACCGCCGTCTCCGGCGTCGCCCCACACGAGACGGGCTCCGCGACCGGTCTGCTCAACACCACCCAGCAGGTCGGCGGCTCGCTCGGCCTGGCGATCCTGGTGACGGTCTTCGCCACCGCCCAGCGCAACGAGGCCAAGGCGCTGCTGCCGGCGCACGATCCCAACCAGGTCTTCGTCCACGGCATGACCGCCGCCTTCCAGGTGTCCCTGGTCTTCACCGGCATCGCCCTGCTGATGGCCCTGTTCGTGATGAAGCCGCCGCAACGCCTCGGCCTCATGGCGCAGTCGGACGCTCCGCCCACCACCCGGACGACGTCCCGGGATTCGGCCTCAGCGGCGGCCTCGGACCCGGGACCGGGCTCGGGCCCGGAACCGCCGCCGCGCAACGAAGCGGCCTGACGTGGCCGACGGTTCACGGCCGCGCGACTCATTAGCAACCGTGAACCGTCCGCTACAGGAATCGTCGCTGGTGCTTCACGGCTACCGCCGTCCAGGCTGGGGACATGAACGACACCACTCCCCAGGAACCCCTCCCGCTGGGCCGCTGCCTGGCCGCCATGGTGACCCCCTTCCGCCATGACGGGACGCTCGACACCGAGGGTGCACAGAAGCTCTCGGCGCATCTCGCCGACTCCGGTTGCGACGGACTCGTCCTCAGCGGCACCACGGGAGAGTCGCCGACCACCACCGACACGGAGAAGGAACAGCTGATCCGCTCGGTCGTCGAGGCCGTGGGCGGACGGGTCAAGGTGATCGCAGGCGTCGGCACCAGCGACACGGCACACACCGCCACCCTCGCCCGAGCGGCGGAGCGCGCGGGCGCGGACGGCCTCCTCGTGGTGACCCCGTACTACAGCCGCCCCCAGCAGGAGGGCGTGCGGCGCCATCTGAGCGCCGTGGCCGACGCGGTGTCGCTCCCGGTGATGCTCTACGACATCCCCCACCGCACGGGCACCCGCCTCTCGGCCGAGACCCTGCGCACCCTGGCGGAGCATCCGCGGATCATCGCGGTGAAGGACGTCAGCTACGAGCTCGCCGCCGTGGCCCGGACCATCGCCGAGACAGGTCTGCACTACTACTGCGGAGCGGACGAACTGAACCTCCCGCTCCTGGCCATCGGGGCCGTCGGAGTCGTCAGCACGGTCGCCAACGTCGCACCTCGGCAGACCCTGGCCGTACTCGACGCTCACGCCCGCGGGGCCAACACCGAAGCGCTGCGTCTGCACCAGCGGCTGCTGCCGCTGGTGCAGACGATGATGGACGAGGCACCCGGCACGGTCACGGCGAAGGCCCTGCTGACCGATGCCGGCCTGCCCGCGGGCCCCGTCCGGCCGCCCCTGGTCGAGGCCGGCCAAGGACTGCTCGACCGGCTGCGGACGGCCCTTCAGGACGCCGGCAGCTCCCGGTAGGCGGCGAGGCAGTCGGCGGTCTTGGTCGCCGCGAACTCGACCACGTCGTAGCGGGCGACGCCGCCCTTGGCGAAGGGGTCCTCGGCCAGCAGCGCGTCGAGAGCGGGCCGGTCCAGGCCACCGACCAGGAGCACGCCACCCGTCCGCGGCACCTTGGCACCCGAGGCGAGCATCACGCCCTGGGCGTACTGCTCGTCCAGCCAGGCCCGGTGCTCCAGCAGGAGCGCGTCCACCTGCTCGATCGGGGCGGTGTAGGAGAGGGTGACGATGAACACGGGCGAGCTCCTAGCCGGATGCGGACCTCCGGAAGCCTCCGGTCAGGTCCAGCGGTCGAACGGACGATCAAGCGTATAGCGGCCGTCGGGCCCGAGATCGAGGGTCCGCATCTCCCCGTTGTCCGGATTGGACAGCGCCTCGAACTCGTCCACGCTCCAGTGGAACCAGCGCATGCAGAACAACCGCATCAGCAGACCGTGGCAGACCAGCAGCACGTTCGGCGGGTAGTCGGCGCGCTGGAAGTTGCGGTGCAGGGTCTCGAAGAAGGCACCGACCCGGTCGTAGGCGTCGGCCCCGGATTCCCCCTGGGTGAAGCGGTAGTAGAAGTGCCCGTACGCGTCGCGCAGCTTCCGCTGCCGGCGGATGTCGTCGACGTCCTGGAGATTCCCCCAGTCCTG
Source organism: Streptacidiphilus sp. MAP12-33 (assembly GCF_041261265.1). Taxonomy (NCBI): domain Bacteria; kingdom Bacillati; phylum Actinomycetota; class Actinomycetes; order Kitasatosporales; family Streptomycetaceae; genus Streptacidiphilus; species Streptacidiphilus sp. MAP12-33. The sequence goes on along the minus strand of NZ_JBGCCA010000038.1, from coordinate 83,112 downwards.
CTCGCGCAGCCGGGGCTCCTCCATCACGCGGATCCGGGCCGGCTCCAGCCCGAGCAGTTCCAGGGTCTGCCAGGTCCGGGTGTAGGGCGAGACGTACACCTGAACCCGCTCGACGCCGAACAACGCCCGCAGTTCCGTGCCGGCCACCCGGGCCTGCTCGCGACCGCGCGCGGTCAGGGTCAGGGCATGATCGGGGACACGCTCGTAGATCGTCTCGTCGACATTCCCCTCAGACTCGCCATGTCTGATCAGGACAATTCGCCTCGGCCGCGCCATACCGGCCACGGTAACCCAGCGGGCGTCGCGAGGCCTCGCCGTCTCACCGCACCGAGCTGCCCCACCGCCGGCGCTCCAGGCGAGGCGAATCCCGGCAGCTCACCGCAGCCGTCGCCCCCAGCAGCGTCGGCCGGGCCGCGAGCCCGGTCGGAGCGTCCGGGAGAGTCCGGAGCAGCACCCGATGGCACAGCTCGGCTGTCGTCCCCAGTCGGCGGCAGCCAGCTCGCACTTCGGGGAATCCCCGGAGCCGGGGCCGGGCTCCGGGGCACACGGACTTCCTGTCGCGGCTCAGGCCTTCACTGATCCTCGGCGTCCGCCCGTCGATCAGGGAATGCTCGCAGCCTCAACCGTGGTGCCCGGTGGTCGGCAAGCCACCGCATCCCGTTGTCGTCCGCAGCGAGAGCGTCACGCGCGGTCCGGGTCCACTCCGCCCGGTCGTGGACCTCGAGGCAGGTCGCCCGGAGCATCTCCTGCTGGGCCTCGGTGCATCCCGCAGCTCCAGGAGTGTGGACGGTCAGCTGCTGAGCCGACCGAGGAACGCGGAGAGGGAGCCGGCCGATGGCCGACTCCCTCTCTCATCCGCAGGTCACAGGATCAGCTGCAGCCGCTGGTGGAGCCGCAGCCCTCGCAGAGGTAGCAGCTGCCGGCGCGGCGCATCTTGGTGCCGCAGGAGAAGCAGAGCGGGGCGTCGGAGTTGATGCCCTGCTGGATCTCCAGGAGCTCCGCGGTGTTGTGCGGGGCGGGGCTCGCCACGGCGGCGGTGGTCTGGATGACGACCGGGGCCGGCGCCGGGACGGCGGCCGCGGCACGCGGGGCGGACTGGGCCAGGCCCTCGACGTCCACATCCTCCTCGTCGGTCGGCTCGTAGGAGCCGGTCTCCAGGTGGCGCTGACGCTCCTCGACCGAGTGGATGCCCAGCGCGGAGCGGGTCTCGAACGGCAGGAAGTCCAGCGCCAGGCGGCGGAAGATGTAGTCGACGATCGACTGCGCCATCCGCACGTCCGGGTCGTCGGTCAGACCGGCCGGCTCGAAGCGCATGTTGGTGAACTTCGAGACGTAGGTCTCCAGCGGAACGCCGTACTGCAGGCCCACCGAGACCGCGATGGAGAAGGCGTCCATCATGCCCGCGAGGGTCGAGCCCTGCTTGGACATCTTCAGGAAGACCTCACCCAGGCCGTCGTCCGGGTAGGAGTTGGCGGTCATGTAGCCCTCGGCGCCACCCACCGTGAAGGAGGTGGTGATGCCGGGACGGCCCTTGGGCAGGCGCTTGCGCACCGGACGGTACTCGACGACCTTCTCGGTGACCGCGACCGGAGCCGAAGCCACCACGGGCGCCGCGGACTTGGCCGAGTCGGAGGACTTGGTCTTGGCCGAGAGCGGCTGGCCGACCTTGCAGTTGTCGCGGTAGATCGCGAGCGCCTTGACGCCGAGCTTCCAGGCCTCGAAGTAGATCTCCTCGACCTCCTCGACGCTCGCGCTCTCCGGCATGTTGACGGTCTTCGAGATCGCGCCGGAGATCCAGGGCTGGATCGCGGACATCATCCGGACGTGGCCCATCGGGGAGATGGAGCGCTCGCCCATCGCGCAGTCGAAGACCTCGTAGTGCTCCGGCTTGAGGCCGGGGGCGTCCACGACGTTGCCGTTCTCGGCGATGAAGGCGACGACCGCCTCGACCTGCTCGTCCTGGTAGCCCAGACGCGTCAGCGCCCGCGGCACGGTGCCGTTGACGATCTGCATCGAGCCGCCGCCGACGAGCTTCTTGAACTTGACCAGGGCCAGGTCGGGCTCGACGCCGGTGGTGTCGCAGTCCATCATCAGGCCGATGGTGCCGGTCGGCGCCAGCACGGAGGCCTGCGCGTTGCGGAAACCGTTCTTCGCGCCGATGCGGACGACGTCCTGCCAGGCCTCGGTGGCCGCGGCCCAGACCGGGGTGTCCAGGTCGTCCATGCGCTTGGCGGCGTCGTTGGCCTCCGCGTGCTGGCGCATGACGCGCTGGTGCGGCTCGGCGTTGCGGGCGTAGCCGTCGAACGGGCCGACGACACCGGCCAGCTCCGCGGAGCGCTTGTAGGCGGTACCGGTCATCAGCGAGGTGATGGCGCCGGCGAGCGCCCGGCCGCCCTCGGAGTCGTAGGCGTGACCGGTGGCCATCAGCAGGGCGCCGAGGTTGGCGTAGCCGATACCCAGCTGGCGGAAGGCACGGGTGGTCTCGCCGATCTTCTCGGTCGGGAAGTCGGCGAAGCAGATGGAGATGTCCATCGCGGTGATGACCAGCTCGACGACCTTGGCGAAGGTCACCGCGTCGAAGCTGTCGTCGTCGCGGAGGAACTTCATCAGGTTCAGCGAGGCCAGGTTGCAGCTGGAGTTGTCCAGGTGCATGTACTCCGAGCAGGGGTTGGACGCGTTGATGCGGCCGGACTCGGGGCTGGTGTGCCAGTGGTTGATCGTCGAGTCGTACTGGATGCCCGGGTCGGCACAGGCCCACGCGGCCTCCGCCATCTTGCGGAACAGGCCCTTGGCGTCGATGGTCTCGATGACCTCGCCGGTCATCCGGGCGCGCAGACCGAACTGCTCGCCCTTCTCGACGGCCTGCATGAACTCGTCCGAGACGCGCACCGAGTTGTTGGCGTTCTGGTACTGCACCGACGTGATGTCGTCGCCGCCCAGGTCCATGTCGAAGCCCGCGTCGCGCAGCGCGCGGATCTTCTCCTCCTCCTTCACCTTGGTCTCGATGAAGGCCTCGACGTCCGGGTGGTCCACGTCGAGCACGACCATCTTGGCCGCGCGGCGGGTGGCGCCACCGGACTTGATGGTGCCGGCGGAGGCGTCGGCGCCACGCATGAAGGAGACCGGACCCGAGGCGTTGCCGCCCGAGGAGAGCAGTTCCTTGGAGGAGCGGATGCGGGAGAGGTTCAGGCCGGCGCCGGAGCCGCCCTTGAAGATCATGCCCTCTTCCTTGTACCAGTCGAGGATCGACTCCATGGAGTCGTCGACGGCCAGGATGAAGCAGGCGCTGACCTGCTGGGGCTGGGTGGTGCCGACGTTGAACCAGACCGGCGAGTTGAACGAGAAGACCTGGTGGAGGAGGGCGTAGGTCAGCTCGTGCTCGAACACCTCGGCGTCGGCGGCGGTGCCGAAGTATCCGTACTTCTCACCGGCGGCGCGGTAGGTCTTCACCACGCGGTCGATGATCTGCTTGAGGCTCCACTCGCGCTGGGGGGTGCCCACCGCGCCGCGGAAGTACTTGCTGGTGACGATGTTGACCGCGTTCACCGACCAGAAGTCGGGGAACTCGACGCCGCGCTGCTCGAAGTTGATCGAGCCGTCACGCCAGTTGGTCATGACGACGTCACGGCGCTCCCAGGTCACCTCGTCGTAGGGGTGCACCCCCGGCGTGGTGAAGATGCGCGCGACCGTGAGCCCGGCGCCCGCCTTGGGCTTGGCGTCGGCCTTGCCCTTGGCCGCTCCGTTCCGGCCGGCGCGGGAGCCGCTCGTGGTGTCTGTCATTGCCGCCTCCTCCTGGGCAAACGCCCTGAGCGCCCCGCTGCTTCCCGGGGTCGCCTGCTGGTTCGTTTGGTTCATGTCGTACAGATCGGCACAGGGTGCCGATGTGGTGCCGCGCGCACCCTGGAACGTGCCGAGGGTCAGGGCGTGGGCGCGGGCACGGGGGACCGCTCACCGGGAAGCTCGGTACGGAGCTCGGCGATGGCGGCCTCGAAGTCTTCGAGTGAGTCGTAGGCCCGGTAGACCGAGGCGAACCGGAGGTAGGCCACGACATCCAGCTCCCTGAGCGGGCCCAGTATGGCCAGACCCACGTCATGAGCGGACAGTTCGGCGCTCCCGGTGGAGCGCACGGCCTCCTCGACCCGCTGGCCCAACAGCGCCAGGGCGTCCTCGGTGACGGGCCGGCCCTGACAGGCCTTCCGCACTCCGCTGATCACCTTGTCGCGACTGAAGGGCTCGGTGACCCCGCTGCGCTTCACCACCATCAAGGCGGCGGTCTCCACCGTCGTGAACCGGCGGTTGCAGTCGGGGCACTGGCGCCTGCGTCGGATCGAGCTGCCGTCGTCGGTGGTACGGGAGTCCACGACCCGGCTGTCCGAGTGGCGACAGAAGGGGCAGTGCATGTCCCGCTCCCCTCCTGACTGTGGCCGCTGCTCGCTCCGAGGCAGACCACAATCTGTGGGCTGCGGTCCCCTATCTAACCACTAGATCTGGTGTGTCACGTACCGACGCGCCACCGCGTGTCGTGTCGGCCGGTTCACGCTTCGAGATCGGTGCAGGTCAGTCGCGAGGCGTCGCGGAAGGGCGTTCTCGGGCCTGTCGAGGGGCGTCGCAGGAGGGGGTTTCGACCACATCCGGAGGTGATCCGTGAGAGGATTCGACTCGAACAAGCGATCGTACGAGCGAGTAGGAAATACACCCTGAACCTTGATCAGGTCAGGGTTTCTGGCAATAATTCACTCGAACGTGTGTTTGGCGCAACCTTTCGATAGGACCTACCGTTGGCCTATTCAAGGGAGAACGTCCGTAGGTAGAGAGGGGCCGCCGTGACCATCGCAGAAAGCAGCACCGTCCCGGTGCAGGAACGCTCCCAGTTCGCCACCCAGGAAGACACGCGAAACCTCGCTTCCGGGCTCGTTCCGGACCAGGCTAGCGGCGCTTCCACCACGCACTCCTCGGGACACTCCTTGGATATTCAAGAAAGCCCCGCACGCGCGCTCCCGGGGCGCCCGCCGGGCATCCGTACCGACGAGGCGGGGCTGACCGAGCGCCAGCGCCGCGTCATCGAGGTCATCCGCGATTCGGTCCAGCGCCGCGGATATCCCCCGAGCATGCGGGAGATCGGCCAGGCCGTGGGCCTGTCCAGCACCTCCTCGGTCGCCCATCAGCTGATGGCGCTGGAGCGCAAGGGCTTTCTGCGCCGCGACCCGCACCGTCCGCGTGCCTACGAGGTGCGCGGCATGGAGGTCGCCCGCCCGGTCCCCGAGGCCAACAGCGGCCGTCCGGCCACCTCCTACGTGCCGCTCGTCGGCCGGATCGCGGCCGGTGGCCCGATCCTTGCCGAGCAGTCCGTCGAGGACGTCTTTCCGCTGCCCCGGCAGCTCGTCGGCGACGGTGAGCTGTTCGTACTGAAGGTCAGCGGCGATTCCATGATCGAGGCCGCGATCATGGACGGCGACTGGGTCACCGTCCGCCGCCAGCCGGTCGCCGAGAACGGCGACATCGTCGCCGCGATGATCGACGGCGAGGCCACGGTGAAGCGCCTCAAGCGCGAGGACGGACACATCTGGCTGATGCCGCACAACGCGGCGTACGAGCCCATTCCGGGCGACAACGCGACGATTCTCGGCAAGGTCGTGGCCGTGCTCCGTCGACTGTAGTGGCGGGTGCCGTCCTGATGGACGGCACCACCCAACGGGCCGTCGGAGCGCGACACGACGGCCCGCTTTCTGCTGCTGGGGCTACCCGGCACGCTGCGGCCGGGCCTTGAGAGACCTGACACATCCGCGGCGGTTGGACAGGATCATCCCGGCGACGCCGGTGCCCTCCGTCACCGCACCCGCGGCGTCACCGCACCCGCGGCGCGCGCCGGCGGGCGGGCCACGCACGAGCAGCACAGCCGGCAGCAGCCAGCGGAGCGCGCAGAAACCGCTCCCCACCACCAGCATCAACCCCACGAACACCGCCACTCCGTGGTCGTCGGCGTCGGGGTGTGCGCCCTCCCAGGCCGACACGGCCAGGTAGAACCAGACCCCGAACCCGGTCACCGCCGCCACAGGCCGACGCCGCGAAGGTCAGCCGAACGGCGTGGCGCAGCGCAAGAGGGCCGCCCAGGTACGCCTCGGCCGGTACCCCTGTCCTGGTCATCGACACGCGGCGATGCTACGGCCGCCCCGGGCCTGCGTCCGGCGAATCGAAGGCCCGGGCGGACTCCTCCACTACCGCGGCCGTACGGGTGCTGCCGAGGCGTTGATGGCGGCCAGGGAACGACGGACCTGGTTGCGGTCGGTGGTGTACCAGAACTCCGGCATCGACGAGCGGAAGAAGCCGCCGTAACGGGCCGTCGCGAGGCGGGAGTCGAGAACGGCTACGACCCCGCGGTCGGCCGCCGAGCGGACCAGCCGGCCGGCGCCCTGGGCCATCAGCAGCGCGGCATGGGTGGCCGCCACCGCCATGAAGCCGTTGCCGCCGTGTTCCTCGACCGCCTTCTGGCGTGCGCTCATCAGCGGGTCGTCCGGACGCGGGAACGGGATGCGGTCCATCACGACCAGCTGGCAGGCCGAGCCCGGCACGTCCACCCCCTGCCACAGTGAGAGCGTGCCGAACAGGCAGCTCTCCGCGTCCGCGGAGAAGCGCTTGATCAACTCCCCCAGTGTGTCCTCGCCCTGAAGCAGGATCTCCCCGGGGACGCGGTCCCGCAGTGCCTCCGCCGCCGCCTGGGCGCCCCGCATCGAGGAGAAGAGGCCGAGCGTGCGGCCGCCGGCCGCACCGATCAGGTCGGCAAGCTCGTCCAGCATCTCGGGGCGCTCCGGGTCCCGCCCGGGCGGCGGAAGGTGCCGGGCGACGTAGAGGATGCCCTGCTTGCGGTAGTCGAACGGCGATCCGACGTCGAGGCCGCGCCAGACCGGCACGGCCGTCGTACCCTCGAGCGTCTCGCCCACGTCGTCGCGCCCCGTCGAGGAGAGGCCGAGCGAGGCGGCGACTCCGGTGAAGTCCCCGCCCAGCTTGAGGGTGGCGGAGGTCAGCACGACGGAGCGCTCGGTGTAGAGGTTCTCCCGCAGCAGGCCGGAGACGCTCAGTGGGGCGACGCGCAGCGAGGCCGGTGCCGCCAGGAAGCGGTCGTTACGGTCGATCCACACGACGTCGTAGACGCTGCCCTCCAGCAGGCGGTCCGTCGTGTCGTGGATCGTCTCCAGCGAGGCCATGGCCTGCTTGCGCACGGCGTCCTCGTCGGTGACGCCGCGGTCGCGGATCTCACCCAGCGAGGTGATCACCTCGCGGGCGGCCTCGCGGATCGCCGCCACCGCGAAGTACAGGTTCTCAGGGAGCTCCTCGACGCGGCCGCCGTCGGCGATCTCCATCAAGCCGTGGTAGTTCTCCGCCGCGGCCTGGAGTTTGTCGACGGCCTTCTCGTTGGCGAGCTTGCCCGCCCGCTTGACGGCGCGGTTGACCGCCGTCGTGGTGAGCTCCGCGGTGGCGATACCGGTGACCCGGGAGACCAGCTCGTGCGCCTCGTCGACGACCAGCAGACCGTGCTCCGGCAGCACCGGCGCGCCCTCCAGCGCGTCGATGGCGAGCAGTGCGTGGTTGGTCACCACGACGTCGGCGAGCTTGGCCCGTTCACGCGCCTTCTCCGCGAAGCACTCCCCGCCGTAGGGGCACTTGGTGGCGCCGAGGCACTCCCGGGAGCTCACCGACAGCTGCTGCCACGCCTTGTCGGAGACACCGGGCGAGAGGTCGTCGCGGTCGCCCGTCTCGGTCTCGTCGGCCCAGTCGCGCAGGCGGACGATGTCCTGGCCCAGCTTGCTGCTGGGCCCGCCCAGCACCTCGGCGGGGTCGAAGAGCCCGTCCTCGTCGTCGCTGGGCGCGCCCTCGTGGGCGCGGTGCAGGCAGAGATAGTTGGAGCGGCCCTTGAGCATGGCGTAGGTGGGCTTGCGCCGCAGCAGCGGATGCAGCGCCTCGACCGTGCGCGGCAGATCACGCTCGACCAGCTGGCGCTGGAGCGCCAGCGTGGCCGTTGCCACGACGACCTTGTCGCCGTGGGCGAGGGAGGGGACCAGATAGGCGAGCGACTTGCCCGTGCCCGTGCCGGCCTGGACGAGCAACTGCTCGCCGTTGTCCACCGCGGCGGCGACGGCCTCCGCCATCGCGACCTGGCCGGGCCTCTCGACGCCGCCCACCGCTGCCACGGCGGCGTGCAGCAGCTCCCGGATGCGGGAGGGGCCTCCCACATCAGAGGCAGCCGCACCGGTGGCGTCGGTGGCGTCGTCTGGGCCGGCCGCGTCGGCCGGGGCGGGGGTGGTGCCGGAATCGGCCGGGGCGGGCTCAAGGATGCTGTCACTCATGGCCCTCCCACCCTAGAGGGCACCACTGACAAATCGCTGCCGGACGGGTGCGGTCAGGCCCGGATCCACCAGCACGGGTTCCTCCTCGCGGGCCGTGCGCAACGCCCTCGGGGAGAACTCGGCGACGGCCAGGCCCGGATCGGCCGTGCCGGCGTCGGCCAGCAGTTCGCCCAGCGGACCCCAGATCGCGCTGTGACCGCCGCCGACGTAGGGGCCGCTGGGCCCGCAGTGGTTGGCCAGCACGGTGTAGGAGGTGTTGTCCATCGCGCGGGCCGGGAACAGGAAGCCGCCCGCCTTGGCCACGAACGTGGGGCTGAACATCGCGCCGTTCAGGTAGGCGTGGCAACCGTCCAGTGCGGCGGCACGGGCGTGCTCGGGAAAGGACGAGTCGAAGCAGATGCTGAGCCCCAGCCGCCAGCCGTCGAGCAGCAGGGTGGCGCCGCAGGCTCCGGGGGCGATGCCGGCCGCGCGCTCGTTCGGCGTCGCGTGCTGCTTGTCGTAGGTGGCTGCCAGACTGCCGTCACGGTCGAAGGCGAGCGCGGAGATGCGCACCTCGCCCTCCTCGGTGCGGGTCGGCGCGCCGACGACGAGGGCGGTGCGGGTGGCGGCGCAGGCCTCGCGCAGGGGGTCGAGGCGCGGGTCGGCTGCGCCGGTGGTGTGGCGGCCCGGGTCGGCGGTGAGGCCGGGAAGCTCGTAGCCGGTGAGGAAGAGCTCCGGCAGGACGAGCAGGTCGGCGCCGCGATCGGCGGCGCGGCGGACCAGGTCGGCGGCGGTGGCCGCGTTGGCGACGAGGTCCAGGGGCGCACACGCGGCCTGTCCGGCGGCCACGGTCAGCGGGGCGGCAGGCAGCGGGGAAAGATCATCCATGGCGTGGAGCGTACTGGCGGAACCCCGAAATGTCAGGGGTGAACCAGGGCTGCGGGTCTTTCAGGGGCGGAGTGCTCCACGTGCTCCCTCGCGGTCGGGGTACGCCCGCGACCGGCCCTGGCCTGGTGGTCCACCGCCGGGACCAGGAGCCGGTCGGCCGCGAGGTCACGCGCGCTGTCAGGACGGCCGAAGGTGGTCCAGGCGGTGGCCCTGGGCAGCCGGTGCACCGGCCGGCCGAGCACCTGCGCGCAGACGGCGTTGAGGATGACGGCCGCCCGGTGGGCGCCGAGGCCCAGGTCCGGGGTGCCGACACCGTGGGTGTGCAGTTCGGCGTTCTGCACGTAGAGGCCGGCGGTGACCTCAGGCCACAGACCCACCCGGTAGTCCAGGTCGACGCGGTACCGGCCCTTGGCGTCCCAGTCCACGAGGTGGTCCACGGGATCGAGCAGGGCCGGGCGTCGTGCCACGTAACCGGTCGCGAGCAGGGCGAGGTCGGTGCGCAGGGTGTACTGGGCGGCCGACTGCGGGTGCGCGCAGTCGAGTTCGAGCCCGCCGTGGGGTCCGCGCCGGGCCGCGAGGACCTCGGTGCCCGGCACGATCTCGACATCCGGCCCGCCGCCCACCGCGCTGCGCTCGTAGAGGGCCTCGTGGATCGCGGCGAGGGTCTCCGCGCTGGCCGCCTTGTAGAGCTGCCACTGACGCGGCACGAGAGCGTCGCGCACCGGCTCCGGCAGGGTGTGGAAGTAGCGGGTGTAGTCCGGGGTGAAGTGCTCCAGGCCCAGCTTGGAGTACTCCATGGGCGCGAGCGCGGCGCTCCGGGTGATCCAGCGGAGCCGCGGACCGCCGACGGGACCCCGGCGCCGGAGCAGGTCGAGAAAGACCTCCGCGCCGGACTGTCCCGAGCCGACCACCGTGATGTCGTCGAGGACGCCCAGCCCGCCGTCGTTGTCAGTGCCCCGCGCCAGCGTCAGGGGTGAGCGAGGAGAGGTGAGGTACTCGCCGGAGTGCAGCACCGGTCCGGCGGTGGCCAGCAGCTCGGTGAAGGCCGGGGGGACGACGGGTTCGGTTCCGACACCGAGAACGAGATGGCGCGCGAGGTAGGGCTCGTGGCCCGGCACCTCCACCTCGAAGAGCTCCCGCTCCGTGTTCCAGCGGACGGCCTTGACGGGGCTGTCGAACTGGCAGTTCGGGAGTCGGGTGGCGGCCCAGCGGCAGTAGTCCGCGTACTCACGCCGGGTCAGGTGCCACTGCTCGGAGAAGTAGAACGGGAAGAGCCGGTCGTGGTCGCGCAGGTAGGCCAGGAACGACCAGGGGCTGGTCGGGTCGACCAGGGAGACCAGGTCCGCCAGGAAGGGCACCTGCATCCTGGCGCCCTCGATCATCAGGCCGGGGTGCCAGCTGAACTCCGGTTTGGCCTCCAGGAAGACCGATCTCAGGCCGGGCACGCGGTCGGCCAGGGCCGCCAGGGAGAGGTTGAACGGGCCGAGGCCCACGCCGACGAGGTCGTGGACCGGGGCAGGTGCGCCGAAGGGCGTGTCGGAGGCTTCCGGTCGGCGGGGGGCGCCGTCTCCGACCGGGGAACGTGAGGGATCCACGGGCTGGCTCTTTCGAACGATGAGAGAAGGGAAGGGACATGAAGGGTGGCTGGTGGGCGCCGGCGGTCATAGCACCCGGTCGTAGACCATGAGCGCGGCGTGTTTCTCCGGCAGCAGCAGCTCGGAGTCGTAACGGAAACCGGCACGGAGGAAGGCCCGCACGGAGGGCAGGTTGCGCACGTCGGGTTCGGCCACGACACGGTGGCAGGCCTGCCGCTCCCGGAGGATCCGCTGGGTCAGCGCCGCGATGAGGGTGCCCCCGAGACCACGCCCCCGCGCGGAGGAGGGGCCGATCAGGAGGTGGATTCCGGTGTCGTGGGGGCGCGCCGGGTAGTGCCTGGCCAGCGGGTCCAGGTCCGCCCGGTACACCTCCCAGTAGCTCATCGGCGCCCCGTCGAGCAGCCCGAGGCAGGGCACGCTGCGGCCGTCGCCGTCGAGTTGGACACGGACATGGTGCTCGGTGAGGTCGGCCGGCCCGCAGAGCTCCCAGAACGTCGAGACGACCGGATCGTTCATCCACTCCACGAGCAGCGCGAGGTCGCGCGGAAGCCGGACGGGCTGAAGCCGCAAGACCCCGTGCCGGGTGTACATCGCACCCCAGCGGGCCACACCGTCGAGCAGATCATCCCGGCGGGGCCGGGGCGGCCCGGGCCAGGGCGCCGGGTGCGGCCGGGCGTGGGTCGTGAGGCGGTGCTGCGCCGGGACCCCGGCCGAGCCCACCGGCACCCCGGCCGGGCCCGCCGAGGTGGTCGAGGCCGTCGCCGAGGCGGCGGCCGGGCCGGGAGTGGGGCCGGACTCCCCTGGTCGGTGGTGCTGCTCGTTCACGCGTCGGCTCCCACGTCGGCTCCCACGAGGGCCTCGCGCGTCGTCGGCACGGCGGTCGTCGCCGGGGTGGCCGGCCGTGCACCGTGGCGCCCGGCGGCCGGTCGGTCCACCAGCGGGTTGGCAAAGGGCACGTACACCGACTGGGTCTCCACCGGGCCCACGAGTTCGTCGAGGCCCTGCAGACGGGTGAGCAGGTTCGCCTTGCACCGCAGTGTGGGTGTCTCCAGCAGGCGACCGGGCAGAGCGGATCCGGTGACGGCCGCGTGCCCGGCCAGGAACCGGCGCAGAGCGGCCAGCAGCACGCGCTCGTCAGCGAGCCCCTGGGCGCCGAAGGCACCCACCAGTCCCAGGAGGTGATTGATACCCAGGTAGTAGGCGAACCGTTCGTCCGCCACGGCGTCCGGTACGAAGGTGTCACTGGCCCGACCGAGGCCGGGGAGCCGGCGCTCCAACCCCGGTGCTGCCGAATCCCGGAAGTAGTAGCCCTGGTTGTCCCGGTAACGTCCGCCGACCGGCCAGCCCTCCTCGTCGAGCAGGACGAGGGTGTTCTGCTGGTGGGCCTCCAGCGCGACACCCGCGTGGCCGTCCAGCCACAGGATGGGCAGGACCACCGCGTCGAGGTGGCGCAGGAACCATTCCGCCGCGACGGTCGTCGCCGGACGGCCGGTCCGGACGGAGAGCCGGTGCACCAGCTCGGCCAGGTGCGAGGCGTGCCCTCCCGGCCACGGCCGCTCCGCGACGAGCCCGGCCAGGCAGTGCGCGCGGTCCTGCGCACCGAACAGGTTCTGCCGCAGGACGGTGTCGAACCCGCTCGCGGCGGCCGGATCCGCCTCGCCGCCCGGCAGGTCCACGCCGATCCAGGCCGGGTCGCGGACGATGTCGAAGCCGGGGTGGGCCGCACGCCACTCGGCGCCCAGCCCGTCCTCGAGCAGGCGGTGCACCTCGGCACCGCGCAGCAGCTCCTTGCGGAGGTTCTCGCGGCGGGAGTTGGTGATCCGCAGCCCCAGGGACAACTTGAGCATCCACGGGGTGCCCGGCTGGTAGACGGTCCGCACCGAGGAGGTCGGGTACCAGAGCCCGCCCGCCTGGCCGAGGTCGCGCAGCCGACCGGCGTCGAGCAGCGCACGGACGTCGGGCCGGTTGCACAACTCCCTGGCCTGCCAGGGGTGGACCGGGAGCACCACGGTCCCCTCGGGCGCGGGCGGCGTGTCCTCTCCCCGCAACGCCTCGGTGATCCGGGCCGTGCCGTCGACGCCGAGGCGATCCTCCAGCGGCCCACCCGGCGCAGCGGTGTGACGACGTGCCGAGGCCGCCCAGGCCGGCAGGACGCCCTCCCCGGCCGCCACGAGCTCGCGGTCGACAGCGAACCAGTGGAGCCGTAGCGCGCCACGCAACTCGGGTGCGTAGGCGGCGGCTTCGGCCTCGCCGAGCCCCTCGCGGCTCTTCGGGGTCGGATGGAGCGGGTGCCCGAGCAGCAGGGCCTGCTCGGAGCGGAGGAACGGCGTCGCCGTCGGCCCCGGTTCGGCGGCCGCCCGCCGCTGGGCGACGAACTGCGCCGTGCGGCGCACCGAGTCGGCGACCCGGCCCGCGAGATCGGCGACGTGGTCGGCGGCCGGTGCGGTGCCGGTTGGAGGGGTGCCGGTAGGAGGGGTGCCGGTGGCTGTGTGCCCCAGCGCGTCGGCCCCCGCCGAGCGTGCGAGCAGGGCGGCCACGGTGACGGCATCGGCGGCGCGGCCCGGCACGGGAACAGAGGCAAGGGCAGAGCCGACGCCAGAGGCAGAGGCGGGCGATGCGGCGCCAGAGGCGGGCGATGCGGCACGGGCGGAAGCCGGGCCCGTGGCAGGTGCGGGAGCAGGCTCCGTGACACCGGGAGCCACGGCCCGGCCCGGCGCCAGCTCGGCGCGCCCGAACCGGTGCCAACCGGCCGCAGAGCGGTATCGGACGGGTGCCCGCAGCAGGAAGCCGTCCCCCAGGGCGAGCTCCAGCCACTCCCCCGCCTCGGGCACCGGAACACCGGTCTCCCGGACCCAGCACCGCAGGAGGTTCTCGGTGGCCGCGGCGTCCGCGACCACGAAAGGATCGGGATGGTGCAGCGTCTCCACGCCGACGGTGCGGGCCCGGTCCGTCGGACGCGCCCCGGACGCGTTCGGGGACGGCGCCGCGGGGGACTGCTGGGCGGGGACGATGGTCACGCGGGCTTCTCCTGAGTCGTGCTCGGGCGGTGCGGGGCGGGCCCGGCCCGACCGGCCCACTCGCGCTCGACGGCGGCTCCTGCCGCGACGACGAGGGCGAGCAGACGGTCGAGGTCCGCCTCGGTGGTGTGCGGGTTGAGCAGGGTGAGTTTCAGACGCACTCCCCCGCCCGGGCCCGGCAGTTCGGTGCGGCCGACGACCGCCGTGCCGTCGGCGAGCAGGAGCCGCCGCAGCTCGGCGTTGACCTCGTTGCTGAGGGCCATGGCCGGGTCGTCCCCGGCCTCGGCGGGTGCCTCCGGGAGGGCAGGGACGGCGGCCAGGTCCGGGAGGTAGCGGAAGAGCACCGTGGTCAGGACCGGATCGGCCACCAGCTCCAGGCGCGGTTCGGCCGCGATCGCGCGGGCGGCGTGGTGGACGAGCTCGTGACAGCGGTCGACAAGGGCGCCGAGGCCGGACCGGCCCAGGGTCCGCAGCGTGACGGCGACCTTGAACGCGTCCGGTCGCCGGGTGGTGCGCAGCGAGCGGCCGAGCAGGGAGGTGTACCCGGCCTCCTCGTCGTCGGCCGGGTTGAGGTAGGCGACACGCTGCTCCAACGGGCCGAGCGTCGCTGCGTCCGCGGCGAGCAGAACGCCTGCCGCGACCGGCTGCCAGCCGAGCTTGTGCAGGTCCAGTCCGACCGTGTCGGCGAGGCCCAGCCCGTCCAGCAGCGGAGCGAGGCGGTCGGAGAAGAGCGCGCCACCCCCGTAGGCGGCGTCGACGTGGAACGGCACGGCGTGACGCCGGGCGACGGCGGCGATGCTCCGCAGCGGGTCGACGGCGCCCCGGTCCGTGGTGCCGGCGGTCGCGACGACGCAGCACGGGATGCTTCCCGCGGTCCGCGCGTCCGCGAGGCCCCAGTCGAGCAGGCGGGGGTCGAGCGTGCCGTCCTCGCCCGTCTCGATCGGGACGACCGCGTGGGCGCCGAGGCCGAGGACGGCCGCCGCCCGGGCGAGCGAGAAGTGCGCGGCGGCCGAGCAGAACACGCGCAGGCGTCCCGCCGCCTCGGCGGGGATCGCGCCACCCCCCTGCACACCGAACTCCCGGGCCAGGACGGCGTCACGGGCAAGCAGGAGGGCCATCAGGTTCGACTCGGTGCCGCCGGTGGTGAAAACGCCGCGCGCTTCCTCGGGCCGCGCGAAGCCGACGGCCCCGGCGAGCAGGCGCAGCACGGCCGTCTCGATCTCGGTCCCGCCCGGTGCCTGGTCCCAGGAGTCGAGCGAGGGATTCAGTGCGGCCACGGCCAGATCGGCGGCGGCGGCGACGGCGAGCGACGGGACGTGCAGGTGCGCGGCACACAGGGGGTCGGCGGGGTCGGCGGCCGTGGCGGCGAGGGCCCGGGTCAACTCCCAGAGGGCGTCCTGCTCTCCGGTCTCGGGCAGCAACGAGCCGGGCGCGAGGAGGTCGCGCAGTGCCCCCGCGACGCCCTCCGGGCCGCCGCCCGGCAGCGGCCCACCCCGCGCCTCCGCGCCGACCCGCAGGGCGCCCAACACCTGTGCCAACAACGGCGCGAGGGCCTCCGGCCCGTCCACTCCCCCGGCCAGCAGCGCCGCCCCACCCACAGAACCGGGGCCGCCGGGGGCGCCGGGACCGCCCGCCGGGGCGGTCGCCGGGACCGAGCCATGAGAGTCGGCCGCGGATCCGGGGATACGGGTGACGTCCGAGTCGCCCGCGGATCCGGGGACGGCCGGGATGCCCCGTACGTCCCCGGCGCCCGCAGCGCCCGGGGCCGGGGCCACCGCGGGAGCGACAGGGTCATCCGGGGTGGGCGTGCTGCGCTCGGTCCGGGTTCGCGCCGTGCCGGACGTGCCCGGGACCGACGCGTCGCCTGCGGAGGTCGGAACATCCGCAGCGGCCGCGGCCGTGGCCGAGGCCGTGGCGTCGTCCACCGCGTCGGGGGCACCCGCCGAACCCGGGGGCCCCGGGTTTTCGGAGGTGCCCGGGAGGGGCGAGTCGGTCGGGTCCGGGGTGTGGCCGCGCGGGTGAACGGGGCTCATGACGTGCCGCCGGAGCGTGAGGCGGCCTCGGGCGCGGCGGACCGGGCTGCGGGTACACGCTCGCGCGCAGCCGCGCCGCCTCCCGCCGCGGCGACCCCGGCCGGCGTACCCGCCGGTGTCGCGGGTGCCGACTGCCACTCCGCGCCGTAGACGGCCCGTGACGCGGCGGTGATGGCGTCGGCGAGGCGGTCCAGGACCGCTTCCGCCTGCTCGTCCGTGATGGTGAGCGGCGGCAGCAGGCGGACCACCGAGCCGTGGCGGCCGCCCAGTTCGACGATGAGGCCGCGGTGGAGGGCCTCCGCCCGGACGGCGTGGGCGAGCTCGGAGGCGGCAGGGCGGGCGCCGAGGTCGTCGGGGGTGGCCCGTGGGTCCACGAGCTCGACGCCGAGCATCAGGCCGCGACCGCGCACGTCGCCGATCACGGGCAGCTCGCGTTGGACTCCGCGCAGCCACGCCAGCATCCGCGTGCCGAGCTCGGCCGCACGCGCGGCCAGTCCCTGCTCGCTGACGAACCGCAGCGTCGCCGCGCCCGCGGCCATGGCGAGTTGGTTGCCGCGGAAGGTGCCGGCGTGGGCGCCGGGCGACCAGCTGTCCAGCTCCGCCCGGTAGACGATGGCGGCCAGCGGGAGGCTGCCGCCGACGGCCTTGGAGACGACCATGACGTCCGGCTCGACGCCGGCGTGCTCGACCGCCCAGAAGGTGCCGGTGCGACCCACGCCGGTCTGCACCTCGTCGACGATCAGCGGGATGCCGTGGCGCGTGGTCAGCTCGCGCTGTTCGCGCAGCCACGCGTCGGGGGCGGGGATGACGCCGCCCTCCCCCTGGACGACCTCGACGAGCATGCCGGCGGGGCGGTCGACGCCACCCTTCGGGTCGTCGAGCAGCGACGTGGTCCAGCGGGTGCCCAGCCGGGCACCGGCCGCGCCGCCGACACCGAACGGGCAGCGGTAGGCGTAGGGATAGGGCAGGCGAGTGACCGGGCCGCCCGCGCCACCCCCCTCGCCGAGCCCGGCGCGGACGGCGACGTCGCCCGTCGCGCCGAGCGCGCCCGCCGTCTGGCCGTGGTAGCCGCCGGTGAAGGCGAGCAGGCCGTTGCGGCCGGTGGCCAGGCGGACCAGCTTCAGCGCCGCCTCGACGGCGTCCGTCCCCGCGGGGCCGCAGAACTGGATCCGGGCGCCACGTGCGAAGGCGGGCGGCAGCGTCTCGAAGAGGGCGGTGGTGAAGTCGTCCTTGACCGGCGTGGCCAGGTCGAGCACGTGCAGGGGGGCCTCTGCCTCCAGGACGGCGCGGATGGCCTGCAGCACGACGGGGTGGTTGTGCCCCAGCGCGAGCGTGCCGGCGCCCGCCAGGCAGTCGAGGTAGCGGCGGCCGTCGGCGCCCTCGACGGTCATGCCCCGGGCCCGGACCGGGACGATCGGCAGCGAGCGGGCGTAGGTGCGGGCGGCCGACTCGCGTGCTGCCTGCCGACCGAGGATCGCCTCCGCGCTCCTGCTGTTCTTCACGATCGGCGGCGCCGTGGCGGACATGGGCTCAGTACCTCCTCGCGGACGGGCAACCACCCGAACGAGCAGCCCCGGTTGCGGTGGTACGCACCCCCTTCGGGTGACGTTCCAACGGGCTAACGACCATGAGCGCCACGGAGAAACGGCTTTGCACAAAGCCCGCACAGGAGCTGCACGTCCGTGCGTGAACGACCCACCGAACCGGGGGTGGCGCAGAGCGCGGGGACGGCGAAGGCCCCCGCGTTCCCGGGGAACCGGGAGCGCGGGGGCCTCGTACGTGATCGTGCGGGCGTCAGCCCTCGACGGCCGCCAGGGCCAGCGGCGCGAGCGTGAACGCCTCGAGCTCGGCGGCCAGTTCGGCGCCGACGCGGGCGCGCAGCACCGTGCCCTCGCCGGTGTGCTCCTCGCCCAGCACCTCGCCGTCCCGGTGGACCTTGGCCACCAGATCGCCGCGCGTGTAGGGGACGAGCGCGGTGACCTCGATCGACGGACGCGGCAGCTCGGACTCGACGAGCGTCAGCAGCTCCTCGATGCCCATGCCGGACCGGGCGGAGACGGCGATCGCGTGGGGCTCACGCCGCAGCAGGCGTGCGAGCACCAGCGGGTCGGCGACGTCCGCCTTGTTGATCACCACGATCTCCGGCACGTTCTGCGCGCCGACCTCGACGATGACCTCGCGCACGGCGGCCAGCTGGGCCTCCGGCTCGGGGTGCGCGCCGTCGACGACGTGCAGGATCAGGTCCGCGTCGGCGACCTCCTCCATGGTCGAGCGGAAGGCCTCGACCAGGTGGTGCGGGAGGTGCCGGACGAAGCCGACCGTGTCGGCCAGGGTGTAGACGCGACCGCCGGGCGTCTCGGCGCGACGGACGGTCGGGTCCAGGGTGGCGAACAGGGCGTTCTCCACCAGCACGCCGGCTCCGGTGAGCCGGTTGAGCAGGGAGGACTTGCCGGCGTTGGTGTACCCGGCGATCGCGACCGAGGGCACCTGGTTGCGACGGCGCTCCTGGCGCTTGGTGTCGCGGCCCTTCTTCATGTCCGCGATCTCGCGGCGCAGCTTCGCCATCTTCTCGCGGATCCGGCGCCGGTCCGTCTCGATCTTGGTCTCACCGGGACCACGGGTGGCCATACCGCCGCCGGACGAGCCGGAGCCACCACCACCCATCTGCCGGGAGAGCGACTGACCCCAGCCTCGCAGCCGCGGCAGCATGTACTGCATCTGCGCGAGCGAGACCTGGGCCTTGCCCTCTCGGGACTTGGCGTGCTGGGCGAAGATGTCCAGGATCAGCGCGGTCCGGTCGACCACCTTGACCTTGACGACGTCCTCGAGGTGGATCAGCTGGCCCGGCGAGAGCTCACCGTCGCAGACCACGGTGTCCGCGCCCGTCGAGAGCACGATCTCGCGCAGCTCGGCGGCCTTGCCGGAGCCGATGTAGGTGGCGGGGTCGGGCTTGTCACGGCGCTGGATCACGCCGTCGAGCACCTGGGAACCGGCCGTCTCGGCGAGGGCGGCGAGCTCGGCCAGCGAGTTCTCCGCCTCCTCGGCGGTGCCATCCGTCCACACGCCGACGAGCACGACCCGCTCCAGGCGGAGCTGCCGGTACTCGACCTCGGTGACGTCCTCGAGCTCGGTGGAGAGCCCGGAGACACGGCGCAGCGAGGCGCGGTCGGAACGGTCGTACTGGTCACCGTCGTAGTTGTTGGTGTAGAGGCGCCCGGGAACCCCGTCGATTCCCGCGAGGTCCTCGTCCATCAGTGCCTCTGCGCGCAGATCGGCGGGGCGGCGGGTGCCGCGGCCGTCGTTCGCGTCGGCGTCGCGGGTTTCGAACGTGGAGGTCATCGCATCCTTAAGGTTCGCGGCCTTGGCGGTCGCAGTCTTCGGGCAGTCGCCCGCTGGCGGCTACTCCCTCGACAGCTCCGGCTGCGGATGCTCGCCCTGCGAGTGCCCGGCCGGGTGCTGGGAGGAATCCCCATGAGAGGACAACGCGGCAGGTCTGCCGCGCATTCCCCTCGATGGTCGCACGGCCCTCGGGCTCCGGTCACCATCATTTCGGGCGGCCGCCCGCTCCGGCTCCGGACCCGTGACCGCGCCGGACGCGCCCGGCGTGCGGCTGCCCGTCCCGGCGGCCCGGTAGACGTCGTAGACGCCCGGCACCCGGAGCATGACCCGCATCAGCTCCGGCAGCGCCTCGGGGTCGGGCAGCTCGACCGTGTAAGTGTGGCGTACCTGCAGCTCACGCGGGGGCTCGACCTCGGCCGAGATGATGTCCACGCCCGCGCCGGACATGGCCGCGGTGAGATCCGCGAGCAGCCGCGGCCGCCCGAGCGCGTCGGCCTGGACGGTGACGCGGTAGCCCGTCGGAATCGGGCTGTCCAGCCAGCGCGCCTCGACCGGCGGGCGGCCCGTGGCGCGCATCGCCGTGCCGGTCGGGCAGTCCGCGCGGTGCGCCGCCAGGCCGCCGCCGCGGATCGCGAAGCAGAGCAGCTCGTCCGGCGGGACCGGGGTGCAGCAGCGGGCCAGGCGGACGGGGGCCTCCGGCTTGGCGGGGGCGGTGATCACGGCACGACCCGCGTCGACGAGGCCGCCGCCCAGCAGCTGGTGACCGCGTGGGGCGCCGAGCAGCGGGCCGGTGGGCAGGCCGGGCTCCTGGTCGGGATGGGTGGCGAGCCAGCGTTCGATGGCGATCCTGGCGCCCGGCGTGCGGGCGTGGGCCAGCCACTCGGGCGCCGGCCCGGCCGTCTCCTCCCCGGGCGGCTCGGTCAGCAGCTCGACCGTGTCGCCGTCGTGGAGCGGCGTGGACAGGGCCGTGAGCCGGCCGTTGAGGCGCATGCCGACACATCGGTGGCCGTGCTCCTCGCCGGCGGCGTACGCGACGTCCACGCCGGTGGCCCCGGCGGGCAGCTGCCGCCGGGCGGGGGGCGCGCCCTCGCGGGCGTCACCGGCCAGAACGGTGATCTCGCCGTCCCCGGCGAGGTCGGCGGTGAGCTGGGACCAGAAGGTGTCCGGGTCCGGGGTCTCGCGCTGCCAGTCGAGCAGCCGGGCGAGCCAGCCCGGACGGGCCGGGTCGGTGTGGTCGAGCGGATCGCGCGTGTCCGCGTCGTCCGGGCCCTCCGCCGCTGCCCCGGCAGCCGCTGCTGCCGCCGCCGGATCCGTGCCGTCCACGCCGTCCGGGGCCGCGCCCGGGGCGCCGAGGGCGACCACGCCGAACTCCGCGACCCGGTGCATTCGCTCCGTGCGCACCAGCACCTCCACCACCTCGCCCTGCTCGGTCGTGACCGAGGTGTGCAGGGACTGGTAGAGGTTGAACTTGGGGGCGGCGATGAAGTCCTTGAACTCGCCGGGCAGCGGGGTCCAGCAGGTGTGGAGTTCACCGAGGACGGCGTAGCAGTCGGCGTTCTCCTCGACGACGACGAGCAGCCGGTCGAAGTCCGTCGGCCCGAGCTCGGCGCGGCGCCGAAGCCGGGACCGCTGCACCGAGACGCAGTGCCGCGGCCGGACGCTGACCTCCGCCGGCACGCGTGCGTCGCGCAGCTGGCGCCGCAGCTGCGCGGCGAAGACCTCCAGCGGGGGAACCGCCCCACCGGCCTCGCCACCCACCGAGACCGCCGAGCCCGCCGCCACGAGCGCCCCGGAGCCGGCTCCGGGGCGCACGCCCACGTCGGCACCGGCACCGGCACCGGGGCGCACACCGATGGCGGCGGCATCCGGGGCGAGCGCGGCCGCGACGCCCCCGGCACGGTCGGCGCCCGCCGTCACCCCGCCCCCCGCGCCGGAGCCGCCGCCCGCACCTGCGCCCGAGCCCGGTGTGCCGGGCTCGGCGCCGTAACGGGCCCGGTTGGCGCCGAGCAGAGCGGTCGTGGCGGCGTACTCCTCCGGGTGGAGGGTGGCGAAGACGATGTCCTCCAGCTCCGTCTTGACCACTTGGATGCCGAGCCGCTCGGCCAGCGGGATCAGCACGTCGCGGGTCACCGTGGCGATCCGGATCTGGCTGGCCGGCTTCATGTGCCGGATGGTGCGCATGTTGTGGAGCCGGTCGGCGAGCTTGATGACCATGACCCGGACGTCCCGGCCGGTGGCCACCAGCATCTTCCTGAAGGTCTCGGCCTCCGCCGCCGCGCCGAAGTCGACCTTCTCCAACTTGGTGACGCCGTCGACGAGATAGGCCACCTCGTCGCCGAAGCCCTCGCGAACCTGATCCAGCGTCATCGCCGTGTCCTCGACCGTGTCGTGGAGCAGGGCGGCCACCAAGGTCGTGGTCTCGGCGCCGAGTTGGGCCAAGATCATGGCCACGGCGAGCGGATGGGTGATGTAGGGCTCACCGCTCTTGCGCGTCTGGCCGCGGTGCGACGCCTCGGCGACCTGGTAGGCGCGGTCGAGCAGGGCGAGGTCGAGGCGGGCCTGCGGATGGTGCAGCCGGTGGGCGCGGACGACGGGAACGAGCGCGTTGGCCGACTGCGCACGCCCCCCGGCCAACAGGGCCGCCATCCCGGCACGCCCGAGGCCCGACCGGCCCAGGGCGGCCCGGCGCAGCCCCGGCAGCGCGCGTACTGCGGACACCGCAGACGCCGACACTGCAGAGACGGTTCTGCGCCCCTCCAGCGGCGCCCCCTCCAGGGGGACACCAGGGACGCCGGGCACGGCGTGGAGATCACCGGCATTCATGCGCACCTCCGGCAGCGATCACCGGAGCAGGCGGCAGCTCCGATGGTCCATGCTAGCGAGTGCAACACACACCGCGACGCCACGTGTTCCCAACGTCACCTTGATCACCCGTTCGGGGGATTTGAACCGGTCCGCGGCTGGCAAGGATAAGAGGTTCACCCGATGCGGTTCGCCGGCCAGACTTCTGGCTTCGCCGGGCAGACTCAGGCTTCGCCGGGCGGCTGAGGCTTCCGCCAGGCGGCTCAGGCGCGGGCGAGCCAGTCGGCGTCGAGTTCGCCCTCGGCGAGGATCACGGCCGGACCGGTCATCTCGACGACCCCGTCGGGGTGCTCGGTGAGGATCAGGCGTCCACCGGGAACGTCGACGGTGTAGGTCACGGACTCGCCCGTCAGGGCCGGGTCCACGCCGTCGCGACGGGCGGTCGCGACCAGCACCGCGCAGGTGCCGGTGCCGCACGACCGGGTCTCACCGGAGCCGCGCTCGTGGACGCGCATCGCGACGTGGCGCGGGCCGCGGTCCACGACGAACTCGACGTTGACGCCCTCGGGGTAGACGGCGGCCGGCGTGACCTCGGGTGCGGCGTGGAGGGTCCCCGCGTCGGCGAGGTCCTCGACGAAGACCACGGCGTGCGGGTTGCCCATGTTCACGTTCCGCGCGGGCCAGCGGTGGTCGCCGACGGCGACCTCGATGCCGGTGTCCGGCCCCGGCAGCAGTGCCTTGCCCATGTCCACCGTCACGTCGCCCTCGGCTGCGGTGCGGACGTGCTTGACGCCGCCCCGGGTGGCGACGGAGAACTCCCCCGGCTCGACCAGCCCGGCCTCGACGAGGTACCTGGCGAAGACCCGGACGCCGTTGCCGCACATCTCGGCGATGCTGCCGTCCGCGTTGCGGTAGTCCATGAACCAGGGCGCGGTAGCGGCGTGGATCTTCGCCTCCGGGTGCGCGGCGGAGCGGACCACCCGCAGGATGCCGTCGGCGCCGAGACCGGCGCGACGGTCGCAGAGCAGGGCCACCTGGCCGGGGCTCAGCTCCAGCAGGCCGTCGGGGTCGGGGAGGATGACGAAGTCGTTCTCGGTCCCGTGGCCCTTGAGGAAGCGGATGCCCTTCACCGTGTCGTTCACGTGATCCATCGTACGTGCGTCAGGTGTGGCTCGGCCGTGGGCTCAGCCGTGGGCTCAGCCGTGGAGGTGGGCGACGCGCCAGAGGCCGAGGGCGAGCAGGACCAGGGCCGTCGCGGTGTAGCCGAGCAGGGGGCGCCAGCCGGCGCGCTTGCCGGAGCCGGCCCGCGGGAGCCCGGGGAAGACGTATCCCGCGCGGCGCGCGGCCATCGCGCCCCAGCCCGCCGACGCGGCGGTCAGCAGCAGGCCGAGCATGCCGACGAGACTGCCGCCGGAGTCACCGGAACCGCCGGAGCCGCCCTCGAAGGCCAGTGGGAAGGCGAACATCAGCGAGCCGAGTATGGCCAGCGCGGCGATCGGCAGGACCTGCCAGACCCGCAGCCGCCCCTCGGGACGCAGCTCACGCGGGTGCAGCGCGTTCTCGTCCTGCGCGGGCAGCGACGGAAGCGGTGTCAGTTCCCGTGCCCGAAGCTCCTGTGCGTGCACTGCGTCCTGGTCCTCGGAGTCGAAGGGGTCGTCCGGGAGGCGATGCGTGTCGGGGCCGGTATCCATGGACACGCGGCCTCCCTGCGCCATACGCCGGGGAGTTCACGCTCCACCGGACCACCGATGCTCTCGATGCTCGATGATGGCACGTCGGTGGTGCGCGACGATGCCCGCACATGGCGTTCTCGGTGATCCGTGGCCATGACGTGATCAGGTCGTAACCGGGCGTCCGATCGTCGGCAACAGACGTGCGAATGACGGCCGACCAGCGACCGTCCGCACTCAGAACAGGGCGAGCGCCCGCTCCAGGAGTTCGGCGGCGGGGGCCTCGGGGTCGCGGTCCAGCCAGTGGACCCGGGGGTCGCGACGGAACCACGACTCCTGGCGCCGCGCGAAGCGGCGGGTGGCCCTGACCGTCTCGGCGCGGGCCTCCGCGTCGTCGTAGTCCCCGTCCAACTGGGCGAGGGCCTGCTGGTAGCCGAGGGCGCGCGCGGCGGTACGGCCCTCGCGCAGCCCCTGGGCCTCCAGCGTGCGGACCTCGTCGAGCAGGCCGCCCTCCCACATCCGGTCGACACGGAGCGCGATCCGCTCGTCCAGCAGCGGACGCGGCATGCGGACGCCGATCTGGACGGCGTCGTAGACGGAGTCGTGGCCGGGCAGGTTGGCCGTGAACGGCAGGCCGGTGATCTCGACGACCTCCAGCGCGCGGACGATGCGGCGCCCGTTGCTGGGCAGGATCGCCCGCGCGGCCTCCGGGTCGACGGCGGCGAGGCGGGCGTGGAGGGCACCCGACCCGTGCTCCTCCAGCTCCGCCTCCAGCCGGGCCCGGACCTCGGGGTCGGTGCCGGGGAACTCCAGCTCGTCGATCGCGGCGCGCACGTACAGGCCCGAGCCGCCGACAAGGACCGGCGTGCGCCCCTGGGCGAGCAGCGCGTCGATCCGCTCGCGCGCCAGGCGCTGGTACTCGGCGACGCTGGCGGCCTCGGTGACGTCCCAGATGTCGAGGAGATGGTGCGGGACGCCTTCACGCTCGTCCATCGTGAGCTTGGCGGTGCCGATGTCCATGCCCCGGTAGAGCTGCATGGAGTCGGTATTGACGACCTCGCCGCCCAGATGCCGGGCGAGGGCGACGCCGAGGTCGGACTTGCCGACGGCGGTGGCGCCGACGACGGCGACGACACGCGCCTGGCCCAGGACGGGGCCGGCGGCGGAGGGCGAGGTGGCGGGACTGGTCACCCCTCTAGTCTGGCAAATCCGCCGCGCGGAAATACCATATGGATATTGATGGGCGATTTGCCCGGCTCTGGGCTCGCGAGCCCCTGGCAAGGAACGGAGCGGTCATGGGCATCACGGACTCCCTCAAGGGCGCCATGAACCAGGCCACCAAGAAGGCCACCGACTACGCCGGAAGTCACAAGTCCCAGATCGGCGCGGGCCTGGACAAGGTCGGCGACATGGCCGACAAGGCCACCAAGGGCAAGTACAAGTCCCAGATCGACATGGGCAAGGGCAAGGCCAAGGACGCCGTCAACAAGATGGGCGGCCCCGCCGACACCATCCAGGGTGAGGCGACCGAGAAGCCGACGGACGCGGCCTCGGATCAGAACCCCGGCGATCAGGCTCCGGGCGACCAGGACGCGACGAAGTAACCGACCCCGTACGGGGCGTCGTCGTAGAGCAGCCGGGCGGAAGCGACCGGCTGCTCGTCGCTGCCCGCGGCGCCCGTCAGCACCTGCCAGGGGGCGCGGCCGGAGGCCATCAGCTCGAACGCCAGCTCCGCGTCCAGCTGCGGCAGCTCACCGGCGGCGAGGCCCGCTGCCACGGCGGCGTCGAAGGGCTCGGCCCGCTCGTCGAGGTAGCCCGGGGCCTTCAGGGTCCGGCGCGCGCTGCCCTCGCCGAGCACCAGCAGGCCGACGCGCGGTGCGGCGTCGCGCAGTCCGGTGCCGTTCTCACGGCAGAGCGGCCACTCCAGGTAGTCCGGAACGGCGAGGCCCTGGGCCGGTCCCTGCCAGCCCGCGCGCTCCAGCAGCCAGGCGCCGACGGCGAGCGACGACGGCAGGGCCTCGCCTGCGGCGCGCTGCCCGAGCCCCACGGACAGGTCGACCCCGAAGCCCTGGAACCCGCCGACCCCGCCCCGGTCGAACAGCCGGTGCTCCGGCCCCGGGCCGACCACCCACACCAGATCCGGCTGCTGCGCGAGCATCGCGCGCAGCGCCTCGTCGCACGCCTCCCGCAGCGGGTCCAGCTCCGGCGCCGCCCCTGCGGCGACCTCGGGCACCAGCAACGGCGGGCAGGGGCAGATGGCTGCGGCAACGAACATGATCCTGACCCTACCCGCAGAACGCTTCGCTACCCCGCGCAGTTGCACACACCTCAGGGGCGCGGGGTGGTGCCGATCCGCGGCTCCGTCGCCTGGGCCCTGGGCGCGAGCCGGGTCACCGGTGCTACCGACTGTGCTTGCACCACCCAGGGGCGCGAGGCTCCGCTGACTTGCGGCTCGGCCGCATGAGCGCGACAAGCCACCCACGTGCGAATGGTCCTCACTGAGCAGGGCCATCCGCACGCCGGTGGTTGCTCGCGCCCATGCGGCCGAGCCGCATATCGGCAGAGCCCCGCGGCCCTGAGGTCGCTGCGACCTGAGGTCGGCGGAAAGGGCGCCTCAGCAGGTGGAGCAGCCCGGGGCTTCGGCGAGGGGGAGGGGAGCCGGGGCGCCGATGGAGGGGAGGCCGAGCAGGACGCCTGCGGGCTTCGGCTTGGCGGCCTCCGCCTGGCGGCGCTCCCAGGCGTCGCCCGCGCGGGTGCGACGCACGGAGAGGGTGGGGCCCTCCGCCAGGAGGTGGTGCGGGGCGGCGTAGGTGATCTCGACCGTGACCATGTCACCGGGGCGCACCGGCTCCTCGGGACGGGTGAAGTGGACGAGCCGGTTGTCCGGCGCCCGGCCGGACAGGCGGGCCGTGGCCTCGTCCTTGCGGCCCTCGCCCTCCGCGACGAGCACCTCCAGGACGCGGCCGACCTGCTTCTTGTTCTCCTCCCAGGAGATCTGCTCCTGCAGCTCGACCAGCCGCTCGTAACGGGCCTGGACGACGGCCTTGGGGATCTGGTTCTCCATCTCCGCCGCCGGCGTGCCGGGACGCTTGGAGTACTGGAAGGTGAACGCCTGCGCGAAGCGGGCCCGACGCACGACCTCCAGCGTCTGCTCGAAGTCCTCCTCGGTCTCGCCGGGGAAGCCCACGATGATGTCGGTGCTGATCGCCGCGTCCGGCATGGCCGCGCGCACGCGCTCGATGATGCCGAGGTAGCGCTCCTGCCGGTAGGAGCGACGCATCGCGCGCAGGATCTCGTCCGAGCCGGACTGAAGCGGCATGTGCAGCTGGTGCATCACGTTCGGGGTCTCCGCCATGGCGGAGATGACGTCGTCGGTGAAGTCCTTGGGGTGCGGGGAGGTGAAGCGGACGCGCTCCAGGCCCTCGATCTCGCCGCAGGCGCGCAGCAGCTTGCCGAAGGCCTGGCGGTCGCCGATGTCGGAGCCGTAGGCGTTGACGTTCTGGCCGAGCAGGGTGACCTCGACGACGCCCTCGTTCACCAGCGCCTCGACCTCACCGAGGATGTCGCCGGTGCGGCGGTCCTTCTCCTTGCCGCGCAGGGCGGGGACGATGCAGAAGGTGCAGGTGTTGTTGCAGCCGACGGAGATGGAGACCCACGCCGCGTAGGCGGACTCGCGCCGCGTCGGCAGCGTGGAGGGGAAGACCTCCAGCGACTCCAGGATCTCGACCTGGGCCTCCTCCTGGACCCGCGCACGCTCCAGCAGGGCCGGGAGGTGGCCGATGTTGTGGGTGCCGAAGACGACGTCGACCCAGGGGGCCTTCTTGACGATGGTGTCCCGGTCCTTCTGGGCCAGGCAGCCGCCGACGGCGATCTGCATGCCGGGGTGCTGCGCCTTGACGGAGGCGAGCCGGCCCAGGTTGCCGTAGAGCTTGTTGTCCGCGTTCTCGCGCACGGCGCAGGTGTTGAACACGACGACGTCCGCCTCGCCTCCGGTGGCGACGCGGGCGTAACCGGCGTCCTCCAGCAGCCCGGAGAGGCGCTCGGAGTCGTGGACGTTCATCTGGCACCCGTACGTGCGGATGTCGTACGTCCTGGACGTGTCGGCGAAGCTGTCAGCGGAGATGTCTGCGGTACCCACGCCCCCAAGGGTACGGGCAGGCGCGAACGCGCTCGGACGCGGCCGCCGGGCGCCGGACGGGGGGACCGAGGCGCGGACGACCCTTCCCCGCGGGCCGCATCGCTGGCAGGATCCGGTCATGCCGCCGACCCTGCCGCCCCGAGTGCGCCGCCTCCTCGGCCTGCGCCGGGTCCGGCTGGGGGTCGCGTTCGTGCTGGTCGCGGCGACCGCGCTGGGCGGCTGGCTGGGCAGCGACTCCGGCCCCGGCTACCCGACGGGCACCGTCCGGATGGCCACCGGCGCGCCCTCGGGCGTGTACGCGCTGTACGGCTCGCTGTTGCAGGCCGCGGTGGACCGCGGCCTGCCGGGAGTCAAGCTGGCGCTGGACCCGAGCGTGGGCGGACCGGACAACCTGGCCCGGGTCGCCGACGGGCGCGACGACTTCGGGATCGCCACGGCCGACGCGGTCGCGCACTTCTCCGGCCCCGGCAAGGACCAGCTGCGTGCGCTGGGCCAGCTGTACGACGACTACGTGCAGCTGGTCGTCCCGGCCGACTCCCCCGTGCACGAGGTCGCCGACCTGAGGGGCCTGCGGGTGGGCACCGGCCAGGCGGGCAGCGGCGTCCAGCTGATCGCCCACCGGGTGCTGGCCATCGCCGGACTGAAGGCCGGAAAGGACCTGGAGGAGCTCCCCTACGGGATCGCCGACGCGCCCGCCGCGCTGGAGGCGCACCGGATCGACGCCTTCTTCTGGTCCGGCGGGCTGCCGACCGAGGGCATCATCGCGCTGACCAAGCGGGCGCACGTGCGGCTGGTGCCGCTGGGCAAGCTCGCCACGCAGATGGACGAGCTGGCGCAGCAGGTCGACCCCGGGGCGCGGAACACCCAGATCTACCGCGCCTCCACGGTGCCGGGCTGGGCCTATCCGGACATCCACCCGTACACCTCCGTCTCGACCCTGGCGGTGGCCAACCTGCTGGTCACCCGGGCGAACGTGCCGAGCACGCTGGTGGAGCGGATGACCGAGGTCGTGATGAGCAGCCGTGACGCGATCGGGCAGCGCGTGCACGCCGCACAGCTGGTGGACGTGCGCTCGGCGATCTACACGCAGCCGCTGCCGCTGGCGGAGGGCGCGCGCCGCTACTACGTCTCGGTCAAGCCCTGAGCCCCTGTCCCTGAGCCCCTGTCACAGCTCCTCCGCGACCGCCTGGCGCACGGGGTCGGGGAGGGCGGCGACGGAGGCCTCCAGCAGCAGGGTCGCCTCGTGCCGCATCGCGCGGGCCAGTTCCGCGTCCACGACCGCACGGGCCAGCGGGCGCATCCGCCGCACCACCTCGGCGGCGCGGGACGCGTCGGCGTCGTCGAGGGGCGCGGCGCCGACGTAGCGGGGGAAGACCTCGACGGCCGCGAAGTGCACGAACCGGCGGGCGAGATGCTCCATGTCGCCGCGCACCTCCTGCAGGTGCGCGATGCTCGCGCCGAGCGGCACGCCCAGCTCGTGCAGGCGCGCGGCGGCGTCGAGCAGGGCGGGGCTCGGGACGCGGTAGCGGACGCCGAGATCCTCCGCGGTCAGGTCCCCCGGGCCCGGGCTCGTCGCGGCGCAGCGCTCCGGTGCCGGAGCCGGAACCTGGGACGGAACCGGAACCGGGACCGGGATTGGGAGCCAGGCCGGGCCCGGGGACGCCGCCGGCACTGCCGCCGCGGGGAGCGCTCCCAGTTCCGGTACGGCTGTGCCCGGCACCGCCGCGGGCTCCACGATCGACTCCACGATCGGCTCCAGGACGCCGAGCCGCACGGCTGCGGCGAAGGCGGCGGGGTCGTGGAGGCCACCGAAGCGGGCCATCAGCTCGGCGCGGTCGAGGTACTCGGGCCGCTCGTCCGACCAGGGCGCGGTCACCTCGGCGACGAGCCCGAGCACGCCGCCGAGGCTGCGGCCGTCCTCCCAGGCGTCGAGGAGTTCCTTGATGCCGGCCAGGGTGTGCCCCCGGTCCAGCAGGCCGGCGATCAGGCGCAGCCGATCCAGGTGGGTGTCGTCGTAGACGTTGGCCCGGCCGCGCCGGTCGGCGCGGGGCAGCAGGCCGCGGTCCTGGTAGGCGCGGACGTTGCGCACCGTCGTCCCGGCCGCCTGGGCCAGGTGATCGATCAGGTACTCCCGGCGCGGGCGCGGCACCGTGTTCATGCCGTCGCTCATGGCGTCCTCCTCCGCTCCCGTCGTCTGCCTCGTCGCACACGACCCCCCGTCAGGCGCCGTCAGAGCGCCGGGGAAGGGTCCGCGAGATGATCGCGTCCCACGGACGGGATGCTACCGACGCGAACCGCGTCGACGAACTCGGCGATCATGTCCGCCAGCTCGGCGGGCCGGGTGAGCGGCAGCCAGTGCCCCCCGTCGACGCTGCGGCGCCGCAGGACAGGTGTCCATCGTTCGAGGTCGTCGTAGAGGTGCGGCCCGAGAAACGGGTCCTTCGTGGGGACGACGAGTTGCACCGGAACCCGGGCGATGCGGTAGGCCCGCGGCGCGCGGGCGCGGCGGCGGGTGTTGGCGCGGTAGAGCCACAGGCCCGCGACGGCGTCCCTGGCCAGGGTGGGCGCGGGGTGCCCCGGCACGCGCGTCCGCTCCAGGGCCCGCCACAGGGCGGCCCAGCCGCCGTGCGCCAACGGGCCACGCCACAGCGCCTCCGGCAGCCAGGGCAGCCGGAACGCGG
Source organism: Streptacidiphilus sp. MAP12-33 (assembly GCF_041261265.1). Classification (NCBI taxonomy): domain Bacteria; kingdom Bacillati; phylum Actinomycetota; class Actinomycetes; order Kitasatosporales; family Streptomycetaceae; genus Streptacidiphilus; species Streptacidiphilus sp. MAP12-33. The sequence continues at coordinate 52,628 of NZ_JBGCCA010000038.1, read as the reverse complement.
TGATGTACCAGGAGCGGAGCGCCTGGTCGGCGAGGGCCCGCAGGTCGGCGGCGCTGCGCCGGCGCAGGCGGGTTCGGGCCCAGAGGGCGGCGTGGTCGAGACAGGGGCCGCTGATGCTGGTGAACGACGCGAGCCCGCCCTGCAGGCGCGGCGAGGTCGCGAACTCCCAGCCCTGCACGGACCCCCAGTCGTGCCCCACCAGATGCACCGGCCCGTAGGGCGCTAGTGCGTCCAGCACGGTGAGGAAGTCCTCCTCCAGTCGCTCCAGCGTGTACGCCGCGCGTCCCGGCGCGGTGGGCGCGGTGGAGCGCCCGGTGCCCCTGACGTCGTAGGCGACGACGTGGTACCGGGCCTTCAGTTCGTTCATGACGGGCGCCCAGACGTCCCGGCAGTCCGGATAGCCGTGCAGGAACCAGACGGTCGGGCGCAGGGGGTCTCCCGCCTCCACCACGGCCAGCTCCACGCCGTCGTCGGTGACGACCCGATGCTCTCGCGCCCCGTCGATCACATCAGTCAATGTCCCAGTGCTCACTGGCGCGGTCAATGCTCACGACAAAGGTTCAGTTGCACCCCGCTCAAGGGCGCGAGGGTCTGCTGAGGTGCGGCTCCTCAGCGTCGGCGCGACAGACCACCACGCAGGTAGCGCCCCGAACGCGCAGGGCCATCCGCACGCCCGTGGTTCTCGCGCCCACGCAGGGGCAGCTCCCGGCCGAAGGCTGGGGGAGAAACCGCCCCACAGCCCCGCGCCCCTGAGGTGAGTGCGCCTACATCGGGAGCGTCACGGTGACCGTCAGGCCGCGGGGCTGCTCCGCTGCGAAGTCGATCGTGCCGCCGTTCGCGGTGAGCAGGGCGCGGGCGATGGAGAGGCCGAGGCCGGAGCCCTCGGTGTTCTGGTGGCGCGGGCTGCGCCAGAAGCGGTCACCGATGCGGGCGAGCTCGTCCTCGTCCAGGCCGGGGCCGCCGTCGGAGACGTGGACGACCACCGCCGTGTCCAGTGCGAGCGCCTCGACGCGGACCGTGCCGCCCTCGGGCGTGAACTTGAGCGCGTTGTCGAGCACCGCGTCCAGCGCGCTGCCCAGGCCCACCGGATCGGCCGGCGCCGTCAGCGGGCCGGTGATCGGGCGCAGTTCGAGGGCGACCCCGCGTTCGCGCGCGTAGGCGCCCCAGCCCTCGACGCGGTCGGTGACGATGCGGCCGACGTCGACGGGCAGCGCCTCCGGACGGGCGTTCTCCGCCCGGGCGAGGCCGAGCAGGTCGTCGAGGACCTGCGCGAGGCGCCGGCCCTCCACCCGCACGCCCGTCATCTCCTCGTCGTGGCCCTCGGGCAGCTCCATGCCGAGCACCTCGACCCGCAGCATCAGCGCGGACAGGGGGTTGCGCAGCTGGTGCGAGGCGTCGGCGACGAAGGCCCGCTGCTGGTCCAGGACCAGCTCGACGTGGTCCGCCATCTCGTTGAAGGACCGGGCGAGCCGGCGCAGTTCCGGCGGGCCGCCGGCCGGGGCGACACGTGAGGCGAGTCGCCCGGTGGCGATGTCGTGGGTGACCTTGTCCAGGTCGTGCACCGGCCGCAGCACCCAACGGGTCAGCGCGACGGCGGCGCCCACGGCGAAGAGCACGGCGAGTGCCTCCCCGCCGACCAGCCAGAGCCAGGCGCTCAGCACCCGGGCGCGCAGTCCGTCCGTCGGGGACTCGGTGACCACCACCGCCACCACGTCGCCGTCCCAGACGACCGGCGAGGCGATCACCAGCCGGGCCGAGGAGCCGTCCCACGGCCAGACCTGTGCGGGGTCGTGGCTGCGGCGCCCGTCCAACGCCTCGCGGAAGGGCTCGGCGGAGTCGCCGCTCAGCGCGTTCTTCCAGTCCGAGGGGTAGGCGTGCTGGGCCTTGCCCGCGAGGTCGAAGACGCCGGCGGAGATGCCGTAGACGTCGTGGTAGCGGCGCAGTTCGGCGTCGAGGGTGCGCTGCTGCTCGCCCGCGTCCGGCGAGTCCGGCTGGCCGAAGGGGTTCTGGGCGAGCGCGGCGAAGCGCGCGGTGTCGTCGATCCGGTCGACCACGACCCGCTGCTGCTCGGTCTGCGCCTGGCTGGCGGCCAGGGGCAGACCGAGGGCGAGCAGCACACAGGCGAGCAGCGCGAGCAGGATGCCGAGCAGGCGGGTACGCATACGGATTCGTCCGGATCGGGCGGTGGGGGCGGCCGCGTCAGTCGGCGGTCGGGTGGCCGGGGACGGCCAGTTTGTAGCCGATGCCGCGCACCGTCTCGATCAGGCCGGGCAGGCCGATCTTGCGGCGCAGCGAAGCGACGTGGACCTCCAGCGAGCGGGCGGTGCCGTCCCAGCTGCTGCGCCACACCTCGCTGATGATCTGCTCGCGCCGGAAGACCACGCCCGGGCTCTGTGCGAGCAGCGCCAGCAGCTCGTACTCCTTGCGGGTCAGCGCGACGTCCTCGCCGTGCACGGTCGCGCGGCGCGAGGCCTGGTCCAGCACCAGCCCGAAGGCGCGGCCGAGCAGCCCCTGCGGGTCCTCCCCCGTCGCCTGGGCTGTCGCCGGGACCGGCCGGGCGGCGGCGTCGCGCCTGGCCACGGCGTGGATCCGGGCGAGCAGCTCGCCCATGTCGTACGGCTTGACGATGTAGTCGTCGGCACCGATGTTCAGCCCGTGGATGCGGTCGCGGACCTCGGCGCGCGCGGTGACCATGATCACCGGGATGCCGACGCGGCGCCGGATCTGGTCGCACACGTCGAACCCGTCCCGGTCCGGCAGCCCGAGGTCGAGCAGCACCACCCGGAACTGCGGTCGGCCGTCGGGTACGAGCGCGTCCAGCGCCTCGTTCCCCGAGCGTGCGTGCCGCACCTCGAACCCGTGCTTGCCCAGCACGGCCATCAACGCGGCCGCGACGTGCTCGTCGTCCTCGACCAGGAGCAGGCGCATCGGTCACTCCTCCCGTCAGGGTTCGGTCGGTCTTCTCCAGCAGGAATCCACCCTCATCGGACGGGGTCAGGTCAAGGGGCAGCGGGCGACGGACACGGACCGTTACCGAGCTGCGATGATCCACGACGCCGGACCGGCACCGGGCGAGCACATGATCCTCAAATCACCCTCAGAAGTGTGATGCGCGCGCGAACGGCCCCGTAGAGTCGAGAGCGTCGTCCCCGCCTGCCCAGCACGCACCGAGGAGTGGGAGCCGTGATCTCCGCCGCCGCGCCGTCCGCCGGACTGCTGCAGTTGCGGGGCGTGAGCAAGCGGCACGGGCTGGTGCAGGCACTGGACGAGGTGGACCTGGACCTCTCCCCGGGCGAGGTCGTCGCCCTGGTCGGGCCACCGGGCGCCGGCAAGACGACGCTCTGCCGGGCGATCCACGGCGCCGAGCGGATCGACTCCGGACAGATCCTGCTGGACGGCGCACCCGTCCTCGTCGACGGGCGCGGGCGCGCACGGCGCGCGGCGCGGGCGGACGTGGGGCTCGTACCGCCCCCGGAGACCGTCGAGCACGCGCTGGTCGCCGCGCTCGGCCTGGGCCGCAGCGTCTTCCACGACCTCACCCACTCCCAGGTCGAGGCGCGCGGCACCACGCCGGAACTCGCCGCGGAACGCACCCGGGCGGCCCTGCGGAAGGTCGGCGCGGACGCCGACTCGCACCTGCGCAGCCGTCAGCTGAGCCCGGCGGGCCACGGCCGGGTCGCGCTGGCCCGCGCCCTGGTCCTGGACCCCAAGGTGCTGGTCCTGGACGAGCCGGCGGAGGAGCTGCGCGAGCTCGCCCGCGAACTGGCGGCCGACGGCCGCACCATGCTCATCGTCACCGAGGACCCCTGCTTCGCCCACGCGGCGGCGGACCGCGTCCTGTTCATGTCCGGCGGCCGCATCGTGGAATCCGCACCCCCGGAGCAGTTCTTCTCCGCACCGCGCACCTCCCGCGCACGCGACTTCGTCTCCCGCCTGCGCAGACGCTAGCCACGGGTGCGGGATTCGCGCAGGCGTGTGAAGTGAACCGGCGTACGCCTGACGCTGCTTGACGACGGTGCAGGCGATCTGGTCCATTTCCTTCTATGACTGGCCCTGCCCATTCCGGATCCGACCCCGTGATCATCGCCGGCGCCGGTCCCATCGGTCTCGCCCTCGCGCTCGCCCTGGCCCGGCACGAGGTGCCCAGCATCGTGCTGGACGAGGGCACCGGCCTCGCCCCCGAGAGCTCGCGGTCGACCGTGCTGCGCGCGGACACCGTCGGGTTCCTGCAGCGCATCGGGTACGGGCGGGTCACCGCCGACGGGCGCGGCTGGACCGCATGGCGGACCCTGCGGCGGGGCCGCGAACTGCACAGCGTGGAGCTGCGGCACGACGGGGTGCTGCACCTGGCCCAGCACCGGCTGCTGCGGGGCCTGCGCGACGCCGTCTCCGCGACAGGACTGGTCGAGGTGCTGCCGGAGTCCACCCTGCTGGAGCTGGAGCAGGAGCCCGGCCAGGAGTCCGTGAACGTGCGCACCCAGCGCACCTGGCTGCACGGGGGCTACCTCGTCGGCTGCGACGGAACCCGCTCGACGGTCCGCAAGCGGCTCGCCCTGCGCTTTCCCGGCCGGGCCGCCGCCGACCACTACGCCGTCGCGACGATCCGCGCCGACCTGCCCTTTCCCGGCGAGGCGCTGCTCCACCGGGACCAGCCCCGGCACGCCGGCGCACCCACCGCGCGGGAGGTCGTCGCGCGCCCACTGCCGGACGGCGTGTGGCGACTGGACTGGCGGCTGCCGCCGCGCGCGCCCGGGTTCAGCCCGGACCAGCTGATCGAACAGCTCCGGGCCACCCTGGCCGGCTGGAACGGCGGGCAGGTTCCCCCGTACGAGTTGATCTCGAACGCGGACTACGTCGTGCAGCAGCGCCTCGCCACCCGCTTCCAGGTCGGCCGGGCCTTCCTGGCCGGGGACGCGGCGCACGTGCTCGGCTCCCTCGGGATGCAGAACCTCGACGAGGGCCTGCGCGACGTCGACAACCTGGCCTGGAAACTGGGCCTGGTCTGGCACGGCCACGCGCCCGAGCGGCTGCTGACCACCTACCAGCAGGAGCGCCGCGGCGCGGTCATCGCGCGGCTGCGGGCGGTGGACCAGGCGATGCCGCTGCTGCAGCCCAGCACCCCGCTGCTGGAGGCACGCCGGAGCCTCCTCTCCGGCTCGCTGCGCCGCAACGCGGAGCTACTGTCCGACGGGAGCCTCGGGACGGGACGGCTCGGCGGCGCGCCCGCGTACCCGGCGGCGGGCCGGGGCCAGACCGGTCTCACCCCGGCACTGAGCCCGACCAGCCCCGGCGTGCTGGTCCCCGACCTGCCCGTGATCACCGCCGACGGGACGCAGGACCGCCTGCGCGCCCGGCTCGGCCGGGCGTTCCTGGTCGTGCTGGTCGCCCCGGGCACCGGTGTCTGGGCCACCGAGCACTGGCTCGGCGCCGGGCTGATGCCGCAGCTCAGCGAGACGACCGAGGCCCTGCCGGTACCCGCCGAACTGCTGGTGACCGAGAGCTACCCCGGCGCGCCCGCGCACACCGTGCTGCTGATCCGGCCCGACGGACACCTCGTCGCCGCCGTGCCGGGCAGCCGCCCCGAGGAGCTCACCGTGCTGGCAGACCGCGCCCGCAATGCCGCGGCCGAGCTCCCCGTCCCCCGCGGCGCCGGAGCCGGTGGCGGCACCAAGCAGCGTGAGCGCCTCCCCGCCGGGCAACCCTGACGGGCGCCCTCGTGCGCCCTCGTGCGTCCTCATGGTGGAAGGCTTCTTGACGCGTTTCCGGACGCGTGCTCTACTCCCGCCATGGGGATCATCACCTTGCGGTCAGTCCGCAGCACACGACTCGACGTCGTGAGGTGCCCCCGCCTGTTCTGTACCCCGGGCTGACGTGACGCCCGGCTGGAGAAGAACACTTCTCGCCGTCGTCACGGACGGCCCTTCACACGGCACCTCGCTCCGCCGCGCCCGCTGACCACATCCGTCGCGCCCTGACACCCCCGCGCGCCGCCACGGTCCCGAGCGTGCGGCGGCGCCCCGTCATCGCTCCGACGACCCCAGGACGCCACCGTGCTGCAGACTTCCGCGCCCTCATCCGACGTACCCGCATCCGCCGTGCCCGAGGCGAGCGCCCCCGACCTCGCCGCGCTGCTCGACTTCGCCCGCACCACCGCCGCCGACCCCGAGACGCTGGCCGGGCTCACCCTGCACCCGACCGAACGCACCTGGATCCGGCTGGAGGGCCCCGGCGGCAGCGAAGCCTGGCTCATCGGCTGGCCGCCCGGATCCGAGACCGGCTGGCACGACCACGGCGGGTCCAGCGGCGCGTTCGTCACCGCGCGCGGCGAGCTGAGCGAGCTGTCGCTGGTGATGCCCCTGCCCAGCGCCGGCTGGCGCAGCCTGGAACTGGAGGAGGGCATGGACCGGCAGCGCTCCCTCACCGCCGGACGGGGCCGGGCCTTCGGCCCCCACCACGTGCACCAGGTGGTCAACCCGTCGCAGACGGACCACGCCGTCTCCGTGCACGCCTACTACCCGCCGCTGCCGCGTCTTCGCCGCTACGCCCGCCAGGGCGACGTGCTGAGCGTGGCCGTGATCGAGACGCAGGAGGACTGGTGAGCACGCCGATCGGAATCGACGCACTGCTGGAGCAGGAGCGCGCGCACCTGCGGCGCCTCACGCCGCGGGAGGCGGCGCGGGCGCTCGCCGAGGAGGACGCGCTGCTGGTCGACATCCGCTATGCCGCGCTGCGGGAGCGGGACGGGTTGATCCCCGGCGCGCTGGTCGTGGAGCGCAACGAGCTGGAGTGGCGGATGGACCCCCAGGGCAGCCACCGCTCGCCCGAGGCGACCGACCACGACCGCCTCGTCATCGTGGTCTGCAACGAGGGCTACGCCTCCTCCCTCGCCGCACGTTCCTTGCAGGCCCTCGGCCTGCACCGGGCCACGGACCTCATCGGCGGCTTCCAGGCGTGGCAGGCGGCGGGCCTGCCGGTCTCACGATAGGCACGGTTGCACTCTCCAGCGGCGCGGGGGTCTGCACGCGAGTAGCCAGTTGCACTGTCCAGGGGCGCGGGGAACTGCGCGAGAAACCACCCTGTGCGGATGGCCCTGCACGTTGAGGACCATCTGCTCATCGGTGGCTTGTCGCGCAGTTCCCCGCGCCCCTGGACAGTGCAACTGGCTCACCGGGCGAAGCTGGTAGCCCGGCTCTCCCTGATCACGGTGATCCGGATCTGGCCCGGGTAGGTGAGTTCGTTCTCCACCTCGCGGGCCACGTCCTTCGCGATGACCTGGGCCTGGAGGTCGTCCACCGCCTCCGGCAGGACCATCACCCGCACCTCCCGGCCGGCCTGCATCGCGTAGACCTTGTGCACGCCCTCGTGCCGCCGCGCGATCTGCTCCAGCTTCTCCAGGCGGCGCGCGTGCAGTTCCACCGACTCCCGGCGGGCGCCGGGACGGCCGCCGCTACAGGCGTCCGCGGCCTGGGTGAGGACGGCCTCGACGGTCTGCGGCTCGATCTCGTTGTGGTGCGCCGCCACCGCGTGCACGAGCTCCTCCGACTCGCCGTAGCGGCGCGCGAGTTCCGCGCCGATCTGGGCGTGGCTGCCCTCGACCTCATGGGTGACGGCCTTGCCTATGTCGTGCAGCAGGGTGCAGCGCTTGACCAGCGCCGGGTCGACGTGGAGCTCCGCGGCCATCATTCCGGCCAGGTGCGCGGACTCGACGACGTGGCCCAGCACGTTCTGCCCGTAGGACGTGCGGTAGCGCAACCTCCCGAGCAGGCGCAGCAGTTCGGGGTGGAGTTCGTCGACGCCGACCTGGGCGACGGCCTCCTCCGCCGCCGCCTGGCAGAGGCGCTCGACCTCGGCCAGGCTGCGCTGATAGGCGTCCTCGATGCGCTGGGGGTGGATCCGGCCGTCCGCGATCAGCTCCTCCAGGGTGAGCCGGCCGACCTCCCGGCGGACGGGGTCGAAGCAGGAGAGCAGCACCGACTCGGGGGTCTCGTCGATGACGAGGTTGACCCCGGTCACCGACTCGAACGAGCGGATGTTGCGGCCCTCGCGGCCGATGATCCGGCCCTTCATCTCCTCGCCCGGCAACCGGACGGCCGTGACGACGTAGTCGGTGGTGCCCTGGACCGCGACCCGCTGGATCGTCGAGGCCAGAATCTCCCGGGCGCGGGCCTCACCGTCCGTCCGAGCCTGGCGCTCGATCTCCCGGACCGTCAGCACGGCCTCGCGCTTGGCCTGTTGCTCGGCCGCCCGGACCACCTCCGTGCGGGCCTCCGTCGCGCTGAGGCCGGCCACCTCCTCGACCATGCGCCGCCGCTCGGCGCGCAGCTCCTCCACTTTGACGGTGAGCTCGGCCTGGGCCTGCGCGGTGTCCAGCTCCCGCTGCAACAGCCGTCGCTGCTCCTCGTCGATGCGGGCCTCGCGCTCCGCACTGCGCTCCTCGCGCCGGTCCAGCTCCAGCGCCCGCTCACGGGCGCCGTGCAGGAGCTGACGCACCGCCAGGGCGGCGACGCAGAGCAGGATCAGGCCGAGGGCCAACATCACGATCGGGGCCACCGTGGTCGTGCCGACCGCCAGCGTCATCAGCCCTCCCCGTCCGGCGCGGGATCACGCCGTGATCACAGTGCGATCTCGGTGCGAGGCTGGCATCGGCCTCTCATCACTCATGGTGAGGCTAGGTCCGTGTTACGAAACGGTCAAGATGGCGACTGCTCCTGACCGTTCGGTAGCAGGAGCGGCCCGGGTCACGTCCGCCTCAGGAATCGACACCGGTACGCAACAGCACCACGCCGACGTTCTCGCGCCGCTCCAGCACCTCGTGGGCCCGCGCCGCCTCCTCCAGCGGGTGGACCGAGTGGACCCGGCCCACCAGCCTCCCCGCCGCCGCGTCCTTCAACGCCCGGGCCACGTCCCCCTCCTGCTGTGCCTGGGCGCGGGCGAAGGCGAGCCCGAGGACGCCGACGACGGTCAGCCCGCGACGGCCGATGGCGAACGCGTCCAGCGGAGCCCAACGGCCGGACGAGAACCCGAAGACGCCGATCCGCCCGCCGTCCCGAGCAGCGGCGAGCGCCTGCCGGCCGATCTCGCCGCCCACCGAGTCGAGCACGGCGTCGACGCCGGCTCCCCCGCTGACTTCCCTGACCCGCTCCTCCCACCCGTCGGCGGAGTAGTCCACGGCAGCTACCGCGCCTGATTCGAGGGCCGCCGGACGTTTGGCCTCCGCTCCGACACCGGCAACCACGATCGCCCCTGCGGCACGGGCCACCTGCACCAGCATCGAACCCGCCCGACCGGCGGCTGCCGTGACGAGCACGCTCTCCCCGGCGCGCAGGCCGATCACGTCGAGGATCCCGTAGGCGAGCCCGCCCGGCTCCGCGACCGCCAACGCCTGCTCGGCGGTCACACCCCCGGGAATCCGGTGGGCACGGACCGCATCCACCACCGCGTACTCGGCGTAGCCACCGGACATGCCCGCGGTCGCGGCGACGACCGACTCCCCCACCCGCCCCGGATCGACGCCCGCCCCGACGGCGACCACCTGACCGACCACCTCCAACCCCGGTACGAACGGCAGCGGGAACGGATAGCCCCCGGACCGCACCACCACGTCGCCGCGCACCACCGCCGCGAACACGACGCGGACCAGTGCCTGGCCCTCCCCCGGCTCGGGCCGGGGCAAGTCCTCCGGCCGCAGCACCTCCGCAGCCGCCCCCGTCTCGTGGACCCGAATCGCGCGCATGCCCCACCTCATCCTGAGACACTTGTCTCGTCTCAGACGGACCGTCCGGTCGCCTGCCCTGCCAGTCTTCGGCGGGCCGTGGGCGGGGACAAGGAACAGTCCGAGGCGGCTGTCCCAGGCGCGACGGGGAGCGGGAAATGTCTCAACCGAAGCCGACCCTCCGGTCCGCGGAGGGTGTGCGGGTACGGCGGACCAAGCGGCTGCTCCGCGAGGCCTTGGTGGAGCTGATCGAGGAGCAGGGGTTCGAGAAGGCCACGGTCAGCCAGATCACCGAACGGGCCCTGATCAGCCGCGCCGCCTTCTACCGCGCCTACCGGGACAAGTACCAACTGGCCGAGCAGGTCTTCGAGGAGGCGGTGGCCGAGCTGATCGGCGGCTTCAGCCACGAGGACCCCGAGGGCGGTTCGCCGCAGCGGCGGTGGACGGCGTTCTTCGCGCACATCGCCGGTTACGAGCGGTTCTACCGGGCGATGCTGGGACGCAACGGCGGCGGCTGGTTCGCCCGCCGAATGCGGGACACCCTCGCCCTGGAGATCGCGCGCCATCTGGGCGCGGAGCAGGGGCCGGGGCGCGACGACCCCACCCCCGCGTTGGTCGCCGCGATGTACACCGAGTTGATCACCTGGTGGCTGGAGCAGAGCCGCCCCTGGTCCGCGCAGCGGATGGCCGCCCACACGTCGGCACTGACGCAGACCGTGGTCCGGGAGACGACGTCATGGCCGGGCTCCCACGGCAAGGCGCGCGCGGATCACTCCTCGCCGGAGTCGAGGTAGTCGGTCTCGAAGCCGGAGGCGGACTCGGCGTCCTCGGCGTCCTCGACGACCTCCTCGTCGAGCATGGCGCGGACGACGCGCAGGGCCAGGCCCTCCGGGTAGCCGCGGCGGGCCAGCATGCCCGCGAGGCGGCGGATCCGGACCTGGCGGTCCAGGCCGCGGGTGGAGGAGAGCTTGCGCTCGACCAGGCGCCGGGCGGCGGCCTCCTCGTCGTCCGGGTCGACCTCGGCGACGGCCTCGGCGACGACGGCGCTGTCGACACCCTTGGCGCGCAGCTCGCCCGCCAGGGCGCGCCGGGCCAGGCCCCGGCTGCGTTGGCGCTGCTCCACCCAGGAGCGCGCGTAGGCCGCGTCGTCGATCAGCCCGACCTCGGTCAGCCGGTCCAGGACCTGCTCGGCGATCTCGTCCGGGATCTCCTTGCGCCGCAGCGAGTCGGCGAGCTGACGGCGGGTACGGGCCTGCCCGGTCAGCAGCCGCAGGCAGATGTCCCGCGCGCGGGAGGCCGGGTCGGCGGGTGCGCTGTCGCGCACCTCCTCGCCGTGCGCGCCCCCGAGCACCCCGCCGGAGCGGCGCCGGTCGCCGCGCTGCGTGGTCCGCCGCCCGCGCGAACCCCGCCCAGGTGCGGGCCCCTCGTCGGGACCGTCGGCCTCAACAGCACCGACGCCGGAACCGCTCTCGTCATCGGAGCAGGCACCGTCGAGGGTGGCCCTTCGCCGCCGCGAGCGCCCGGCCCGCGAACGATCCGACGCCGGATCGCCGAAGCCGATGTCGTCGAACTCACCGTCGCCCGGCGGGAGGCCCTGGGGGGCAGGGTCACTGCCCGGGGCGGGGGCGAGGCCAGCCGGCCATTCCGGTCGGCTGCCTCCGCCCCCGTGGGAGGACCAATCGCGCGGACCCCACGCGCTCTCGGTCGGCTGTGATGTCACCCCGCTCAGGCCTTGGCCTCCGCCGGGACGGCCTCGGCAGCCTTGGCCTTGCTGCCGCGCGCGGCGGGCGTCTTGGCGGCAGCGGCGGCGGCCGGTGCCTCACCGACGGCCGGAGCACCCTCGGCCGGGGCGTCCAGCTTCGGGCCGACGCCCAGCTTCTCCTTGATCTTCTTCTCGATCTCGTCCGCCAGATCCGGGTTGTCCCGCAGGAAGTTGCGGGCGTTCTCCTTGCCCTGGCCCAGCTGGTCGCCCTCGTAGGTGTACCAGGCGCCGGACTTGCGGATGAAGCCGTGCTCGACACCCATGTCGATCAGGCCGCCCTCGCGGCTGATGCCCTGGCCGTAGATGATGTCGAACTCGGCCTGCTTGAACGGCGAGGCCACCTTGTTCTTGACGACCTTGACGCGGGTGCGGTTACCGACCGCCTCCGTGCCGTCCTTCAGGGTCTCGATCCGGCGGATGTCGAGGCGGACCGAGGCATAGAACTTGAGCGCGCGGCCACCCGTCGTCGTCTCGGGCGAGCCGAACATCACGCCGACCTTCTCGCGCAGCTGGTTGATGAAGATCGCCGTGGTGTTGGTCTGGCTCAGCGCACCAGTGATCTTCCGCAGCGCCTGGGACATCAGGCGGGCCTGCAGACCGACGTGGGAGTCGCCCATCTCGCCCTCGATCTCGGCGCGCGGCACGAGGGCGGCGACCGAGTCGATGACGATGAGGTCGACGGCGCCGGAACGGATCAGCATGTCCGTGATCTCCAGCGCCTGCTCGCCGGTGTCCGGCTGGGAGACGAGCAGGGAGTCGGTGTCCACGCCGAGCTTCTTGGCGTAGTCCGGGTCGAGCGCGTGCTCGGCGTCGATGAAGGCGACGACGCCGCCGGCCTTCTGCGCGTTGGCCACCGCGTGCAGGGTCAGCGTCGTCTTACCGCTGGACTCGGGGCCGTAGACCTCGACGACGCGGCCGCGCGGCAGGCCGCCGACGCCGAGCGCCACGTCGAGGGCGATCGACCCCGTGGGGATCACCGCGATCGGAGCTCGGGCCTCGTCGCCGAGGCGCATGACGGAGCCCTTGCCGAACTGTCGCTCGATCTGTGCGAGGGCTGTCTCGAGGGCCCGCTCGCGATCGTTCGCTGCTGCCATGGGTGCCACCTTGGGGGTCTGTGCTGAACGCTTCATCACCGAAGACGCTAGCGCGCACCACTGACAAACGGCCCTCGTTGAGAGCAAGCCTGTGGATAACGTGCCGTAATCCAGTATAGGGAACGTGCGTTCGAATATAAGTCAGGCGACTATTTGTCCGGGTTTCCCGGGTCTTCCTTTTTGTTCAGTCCGACTCGCGCATGATCCACCAGTTCGTACCGCCGGATGTAGCTACCGGCGAAGGCCGTCGCCGTCGCCGTCACCGGGATCGCGATGAGTGCGCCCACCGCGCCGAGCAGCGCGGCGCCGACGATCACCGAGCCGAACGCGATCGCCGGGTGGATCTCCACCGTCCGCGCGGTGATCCGCGGCTGCAGCAGGTAGTTCTCCACCTGCTGGTAGACGATGACGAAGGCGAGGATCCACAGCGCGTACCAGGGGTTCACCGTGAGCGCGACGAGGATCGGCAGCGCGCCGGCCAGGTACGTGCCGATGGTCGGCACGAACTGCGACACCACGCCGACCCAGATCGCCAGCGCGGCGGCGTAGGGGATGCCCAGCAGCGCGAGGACCGCGAAGTGCGCGACCGCCGAGAACAGCGCCAGCAGGGCGCGGGAGTACAGGTACCCGCCGGTCTTCTCGATGCCGACCTCCCACGCGCGCAGCACCTCCTGCTGCCGGTGCGGCGGCAGCACCGAGCAGACGGCCCGGCGCAGCCGGGGCCCGTCGGCGGTGAAGTAGAAGGTGAAGAGCGCGATCGTGAAGAGCTGGAACACGCCGCCGAGGAGCGAGCTGGACACGCCCCAGATGTTGTTGGCGGCCTTCTGCGCCCACGCCTCGACGCTGCCCGCGTTGTCGATCAGGGCCTGCTGGAGCTTGTCCATGGAGAAGTGCGTGCCGAAGGTGCTGTTGCACCAGTCCAGCGTCTCCCGCAGCAGGTGCGGGAGCTGGGACGCCACCTGGCCGACCTGGTCGACGAGCAGCGTCACCATCGCGGCGACGAAGCCCGCCCCGACGACGAAGGTGACGAGGAACACCAGGAACGTGGCCAGTCCGCGGCGCATGCCGCGGGCGGCCATCCGGTCGACGGCGGGTTCCATCGCCAGGGAGATCACGAAGGAGACGAGCAGCGTCGCGAGGAAGCCGGTCAGCTGCAGGAAGGCCCAGCTGAGCAGTTGGAACAGACCGACGAGCACCAGCACGAGGACGACGGCACGCGGCAGCCAGCGCGGCATGCCGCCCGCACGCGGGCGGGGGGAGTCGACGGCGGGATCGGGGGTCTGTTCACGGGTGGCCACGCGGACAGTCTTACGCGGATGGGATCAAATCCGGCAAACCTCGCAGTTACCCCTGCTTTACCCGCCTCTGACCACTACCGGCTCGTCTCCGGAACGCCCATCGAGACGCACACCGCACGCCAGACGTCCTTGGCCTCCCAGCCCGCGGCCAGAGCCTCGCGGACGGTGCGGCCGCCCAGCTCCGTCATCACGTGGTCGGTCGCGAAGCTCTCCGCGTAGCTCTCCCCGAAGTGGGCGTACATCCGCTTCCAGAACTCGGTCAGGCGCATGCGCCCAGTATCCCGCCCGCTCCGCGCCGCTCAGAGCGGCCCGCGAAGATCGCGGAGGGTGAGCGCGGTGAGGGCGAGCGCGTAGCCGCGCGGTGCGGTGACGTCGATGCCGACGAGCTCGCCGGCCCGGGTCAGGCGGTTGTCGACGGTGTTGGGGTGCAGGCCGAGCTCGCGCGCGGTGGCGCGGCGGTCCTGCTGGTGGGCGAGGTAGGAGCGGAGGGTGGCGAGGAGTTCGGGGCGGTCCGCGAGTGGGTCCAGCAGCGCGGCCAGCGGGGCGCTGGCCTCGCCTGCGCGGGAGAGGTGGAACTCCAGCAGCACGTCGTCCAGGCGGTAGACGCCGGGGCGGCGTCCGAGCGCGCGGGCGAGGCGCAGCACCTCGCCCGCCGTCCGTCCCGCAGCCGCGATGCCCGGCCCGTCGCGGGCCTCCGTGGCGGCGACCCACACGTCCGCCTCGCAGACCCGGGCCAGGCGCGCCGCGAGCATGTCGGGCACCCGCCCCGCCTCCGGCCCTCGCGGGCCGAGCGCCTCGGCGGGGACGAGCGCGTGCCCGCCCTCGGCCTCCGCGACCACGAGCACCTCGGCCCCGAACGCCCGCTCCAGGACCCCTTGCACCCGCCGCAACCTCCGCCCGAGCGCGACCGACGGCGCCTCGCCGCCGCCCACGGCGGGCGCCAGGGTGGGTGCCAGGGCGGGCGCCGGGGTGAGGCTCTCGGCGGCTGCCGCAGCGGTAGCCCGGCCGGGGCCAGGGGCGGCCCGGGTGCCGGCCGGGACGGAGGCCTGGGCGGCCCGGCCGGGGCCAGGGGCGGCCCGGGTGCCGGCCGGGACGGAGGCCTGGGCGGCCCGGTCAGGGCCAGGGGCGGCCCGGGTGCCGGCCGGGACGGAGGCCTGGGCGGCCCGGTCAGGGCCAGGGGCGGCCCGGCCGGGGGCCGGGGCGGGAGCCGGGGTGCCGTGCGCGGTCGGGGTGGACACGGCGAAGGCGAGGACGAGGGAGCCGTGCTGAAGTCCGGCTTCCTCCAGGCGGCCGGGGAGGACGGGGAAGCCGGCCAGCAGGGCGCGGGCCAGCGTGCGTCGCTGTTCGCGCCGCTCCGCGAGCAGCGCGGACTGTTCGAGCTGGTAGGTCTCGGCGAGCGCGCCGATCAGCTCGGCGGAGCCGCCCAGCAGCAGGTCGGCGAGCTCGGCCAGGGCGGCCTCCTCCCCCGGCTCCGCCGCCGCGCGCAGCACGCGGAAGAGCGCGTGCCGGCTCAGCAGGTGGGTGCGCAGCAGCAGGTGCAGCGGCCAGCCCTCCTCGGCACGTTGCGCCGCGCGCTCCTGGAAGAACCGGAACTCCTCGTCCCGACCGGCCCGCCCCTCCCGTACGAGGGTGAAGAAGAGCCGCAGACCGTAGCGGACCGTGGCCGCCATCTCGGTGTGCTTCATGTCGTCCGGCAGGCCCTCGTAGCCGGGGAAGACGGCGAAGTCCTCGCGGGTGATCCGCCGCGCGAGCTCGTTGACCTGCCCCTCGCAGCGCGCGGCGAGCGCCCGCGCCTGCGGCGAGAGCGAGACCGGGAGGGCCGCCTCGGTCATCCGTCCCCCCTTCCACCCTGCTGTGACGCATCACAGTATGCGGGGTGGTCACTTGTGACACGGTCCGTTGTCGCCGTCCCCCGGCGACCGGCAGGCTCCATTGCACGCTGCGCCGTCCCCACCGGCGGCACGGCGTCCCGACAGGATCCTGTGGAGGTACCTCGTGACCACCGTGACCCCGGACGCGGCCGACGGTCCGGCCGCCCCGGCCGACGGCGCCCCGGACCGGGCCGGTCGGGCTCCGGGCTGGCGGGCGACCTGGCTGCTGCTGGCGTTCATGCTGGTCAACTTCGCCGACAAGACCGTGCTCGGGCTCGCCGCGACGCCGATGATGCACGACCTGGGCATCACCCACGCCCAGTACGGGCGCGCCGCGGCGGCCTTCTTCGCCCTGTTCAGCCTGGCTGCCCTCGGCGTCTCCGCGCTCACCCGGCGGATCAGCACCACCACACTGCTGCTGGTCCTGGCCCTGCTGTGGTCCGCCGCGCAGCTGCCGATGCTGCTCGGCGCGGCCGGCCTCGGCACGCTGCTGGTGACCCGGGTGCTGCTGGGCGCGGCCGAGGGGCCCGCCTTCCCGGTGGCCACGCACAGCCTCTACACCTGGTTCCCCGATCGGGAGCGCAGTCTGCCCACGGCGGTGCTCGGTCTCGGTTCGGCTGCGGGCGTCGCCCTGGCCGCGCCGCTGCTGACGGCGGTGATCAACGGGGCCGGCTGGCGGTGGGGGTTCGGCGCGGTGGGTCTGGCCGGGCTGGTCTGGGCGCTGGTGTGGCGGCGGCTGGGTCGCGAGGGGCCGGAGCCGATCCGCGGCGGGACGGTCCTCCGGGCCACCAGCGACGGCCCGGAACCGCCTCTGCGGCGCATCCTGCTGACCGGCACCTGGATCGCCTGCGCGCTCGGCGCCTTCGCCTCCTACTGGGCGACGGTCTCCTCGCTCACCTGGGGCGCGGACTACCTGCGCACGGTCACCGGGCTGACGGCGACGCAGGCCGGCCTGGTCACGATGGGCACCGGGCTCAGCTCCGCGCTGGTCATCACGGCCTTCGGAATGCTGTCGCAGCGCACCCGCCGCCGGGGCGGCACGCTCACCGGCGTCGCCCGGTGGACCGGTCTCGCGGCGGTCGTCGCCGGAGGCGCGAGCGCGGTGTTCGCGGTGACCGGCTCGGTGCCGCTGAAGCTCGTGCTCCTGATCGGCCCGTGTGTGCTCTCCACGATGCTGCTGATCCTCGCGCAGACGGCGGTCGCGCGGATCACCCCACCGGGACGCCGCGGAGTGGTGCTGGGCGCGACGGCCTTCGTCTACTCGCTGGCCGGTGTCCTTTCCCCGCTGGTCGTCGGCTCGCTGACGACCGGCAGCCACCTCGCCGCCGGCTACCGGGAGGGCTACCTGCTGAGCGCCGCGATGGTCGGCGCGGCAGGCCTGCTGGTCACGCTGCTGGTCCGCCCCGAACGCGACGCCGCCCGCCTCGGCCTCCCGCCGGAGCCCCCCACCGCGGCGGGCCACCCGGCCGCCTGACCAGGGGCGCCCGTCAGGCGAGGGCGCGGACCAGGGCGGTGACCGCCACCGCCAGCACCACCACGAGCAGGAACGGCGCCCGGCGCCAGATCGCGACCCCGGCGGCGGCGAGACCCGCAGCGCGGGCGTCGAGGGTCAGCCCGTGGGCGCCCTGCCCGAAGGTCTGCAGCGCGGTCAGCGCGGCCAGCAGGGCGACAGGGGCGAGCGCGGCGAACGTCCGCACCGCGGGCCGGTCCAGCAGGCCCGTCGGAACGGAGAGGCCGAGCAGCTTGAGGCCGTAGCAGCCGGCCGCCGTGCCCAGGATGGCCCACCAGGTCGCGTTCATCGTCCGTCCTCCTCTTCCTCTTCTCTCTGCTGCGACGGGGCCACCCGGCGCCGGGGCCCGAGCAGCAGTACGGCCGGCACGGCCGCCAGGGCGATCAGCACCGGCACGCCCGCCGGGACCAGCGGCACCGCGGCCAGGGCGAGCACCGCACCGATCAGCGCGGTCGCCCGCTCCGCGCCGCCCTCGCGCAGACGCGGGGCCAGCAGGGCGAGGAAGACCGCCGGGCCGGCCACGTCCAGGCCGTAGCGGGAGGGGTCGCCCAGCGCGTTCGCGCCGAGCGCGCCGGCCAGGGTGGTCGCGTTCCAGATCAGGTAGAGGCTGATCCCGGTGACCGCGAAACCGAGCCGCGCGGAGCGCCGGTCGGGCTGGACCAGGCTCACTGCCGTCGTCTCGTCGATCACCGCCTGCGCGGCGAGCGGCCGGAGCCAGCCCGGCAACGCGAGCCGCTCCGCGAGGCGCAGGCCGTAGAAGCTGTTGCGCACGCCGAGGAAGAGCGCCCCGACGACGGCGGCGAGAGGCGCGGCGCCCGCGGCCAGCGCCGCGACGAGCGCGAACTGGCTGGCGCCGGTGAAGACCAGCAGGCTGAGCGCGCACGTCTGCCACACCGTCAGGTGGGCGGCGGTCCCGGCCACCCCGAAGGCGACGCCGGAAACACCCACGGCCACGCCGATACCGAGGGAGTCGCGGATCACGGCGCGGTCGGAGCGGGCACCCGCCTGAGCGGGACCGGGTGGTGCGGCGGGCGGAGACGCAGCGGTCGCTGCCGTCGGTCTGGAAGGTGCCGTCATGAGGTTCATGCTGCCGGGGGCCGGTCACCTGTTTCTTGTACGTTCTTGCGCGCCCGCCGGTAGGCACCCGGAGGGACGCCGACGATCCGGCGGAAGTGCCGGGTCAGATGGGCCTGGTCGACGAAGCCGACGGCGACCGCCGCGTCGGCGGGCGCGACGCCCGCGTCCAGCAGTGTGCGGGCGGTCCGCACCCGGTACTGCGTGAGCCACGCGTGCGGCGGCAGGCCGTAGGCGTCGCGGAAGGCCCGCAGCAGCGGGAACGGCCCGGTCCCGACGGCGGCGGCGAGCTGCTCCAGCGTGGGTGGTTCCTCCAGCCCCGCCGCGAGCAGGTCCCTCGCGACGCGGGCGGTGTCCCGCCCGGCGGCGGGCGGCTCGCGGACGAGCCGCTGCGAGGAGTGCAGGCGCACGGCCCGCGCCAGGGCGAGCCGGAGCAGGGTCCCGGCGGCGAGTGCCTGGTTCTGTTCGGCGGCCTCGTGGGTGCGCGTCACCAGCCGGGCGAGCTCGTCGTCGTGGACGACGGCCGTCCCGAACCCCGGCGCGCCGGGCGCGACGCCCAACTCGGCGGCGACGGCGACGACCTGGTCGGCGCTCGGGTAGAGCACCTGGTAGCTCCACCCCTCCGGCTCCCCGGCGTGGCCGGTGTGCACCCGGTCCGGCTCGACCAGCGCGACGCTGCCGGCCGGGGCGATCTCCAGCGTGCCGCGGTACTGGAAGGCTTCGACGCCTTCGGTGATGGCGGCGAGGACGTAGGTGTCGTGGGTGTGCTTCCCGAAGCTGTGGCGCACGTAGTGCGCGCGCAGCAGGTCGACGCCGGGCAGCGCGGGGTGCTGCCAGTAGTGCGCGCTCTCTGCACCCATGACACCAGCCTCCCCGCCCGGCAGGCTCCCACGCCACCGGAATCCACGCCGGAGAGGTCCGCCATGCAGGACGCCCCGGGGCCGCGGCACTCTGCACGGCCAGACACCCGCACCACCTGGGCGCGGAGACCTACGCGACAAGCCACCCACGTGCGGATGGCCCTGCGCGTCGGGGGCCATCCGCACCGGGTGGTCGCTCGCGGCCGCGCAGGGGCACCTCCCGGCCGAAGGCCGGGGGTGGAGGCCGGGGGTGGAGGCCGGGGGTGGAGCCGCAGATCAGCAGAGCCCCGCGCCACTGATGCGTCTGCGGCGCCTCAGTGGCCCGTGGTCGCGCTCTCGTGGAGGTCCTGGCGGCGGATCGTCGCGAAGGCGATGGCCGAGGCGAGGGCCGCGCAGATCGCGCAGAGGGTGAGGACGTCGGTGAGGCCGTGGACGAAGGAGGCCCGGGCCGCCTCCGCGACGGCGGCGCGCAGGGGGCCCGCGGCCTGGGCGACCTGGTCACCCGCGCCCGCCGCGACCGCCTGCCGCGCGCTCTCGGACGCACCGGGGACCGCCGCGCCGAACAGGTCGCCGACGCGGTGCTGGAAGAGCGCGCCGAAGCCGGCGATGCCGATCGCGATGCCCACCTGCTGGAAGGTCTCGCCCATCCCCGCGGCCATGCCGGCCCGTGCCGGCTCCGCGACCCCGATCGAGAGGGAGGCGCGGGGCGGATTGAACATGCCCATCCCGGCGCCGGTCAGCAGCATGCTGGGCAGCATCGCGGTCCAGCCGCTGTGCACGTCGACCAGTCGCATCGCGAACAGTCCGCCCGCCATCAGGGCCATGGCCGTGCCGACGAGCAGCCGCGGCGGGACCGCGACCGTCAGGCTGCCGGTGACCGCCGCGACGACGAACAGCACCAGCGTCAGCGGCAGGAAGCGCAGGCCCGCCTGCCAGGGCGAGGCGCCGAGCACGTTCTGGACGTAGGAGACCTCCAGGAAGATCGACGACATGCCGGCCGCGTTGCCGAGCAGCGTGGCCGCCGAGATGCCGTTGAAGGTGCGGTTGCGGAACAGCGTCAGGTCGAGCATCGCGGCGGCGCCCAGCCGCCGCTCGACCAGTACGAAGGCCGCGAGCAGCACGGCGGACCCGGCGAAGAGGGAGAGGATCAGCGGGCTGGTCCACCCCTGCGCCTCGCCGCGCAGGAAGCCGAGCACGAGGGCTCCGAGCGCGACGGAGAAGAGCGTCAGGCCGACCCGGTCGATACCGTGCGCGCCGGGCTCGCGCGACTCGCGGATCCGCAGCGAGCTCAGCACGATGGCGACGATGCCGATCGGCACGTTCACCAGGAAGATCCAGCGCCAGCCGACGCCGCTGGTCAGCGCGCCGCCGATGAGCGGGCCGAAGGCGATCGCGAGACCGGAGACGCCGCCGAAGATGCCGAAGGCCATGGCGCGGTCCTTGCCGCGGAACTCGTGGCCGAGCAGGGCAGGTCCGACGGCGAAGAGGACGGCCGCACCGACGCCCTGCAGACCTCGGGCCAGGTTGAGGGTCAGCACGTCCGGGGTGACCCCGCAGAGCAGCGAGGCGGCGGTGAAGACGGCGAAGCCGGCGATGAAGACGCGCTTGCGGCCGAGCCGGTCGGCGAGGGAGCCGCCGGTCAGCAGGAAGGCGGCGAGGGTGAGCGCGTAGGCGTCGAGCACCCACTGGAGGCCGGAGAAGTCGGCGTGCAGGGCGTTGCGCAGGTCGGGCAGGGCTACGTTCACGACGGTGAGGTCGAGCATCAGCATGAACGTCGCGATGGAGACGATCGCGAGCGTCCAGCCGCGACCCGGAGCGCGCTCGGCCGACGCGGGCGGGGCGGGCGGGGCGGCGCTTGTGCCGACGGTGTCGACGGTTGCGGACATGGGTGTCCCCCTGAGCGGGCGTGAGAGGAGAGAGAACCGAAAAAGGGCAGGTCAGGGCCCCGAACCAGAACGCGAGTCTTTACTCACATTTCCTGCTCACGAGATTACGAGTGATTGCTCGCATTCGTCAATGCGGCCTACCATCGGCAAGGTGACCGCCGAGACCGCACCCGAGACCGCACCGCAGAGCCGGCCCGTCGACGCCGAACGCCCCAAGCGGCGGCAGGCCCGGGGGGAGCGCCGGATCGCCCAGCTGCTGACCGCCGCCGGGCAGGTCTTCGCCGAGTCCGGCTACGCGGCCACCACGACCAACGCCATCGCCGCCCGTGCGGGCGTCTCCCCCGGCTCGCTGTACCAGTACTTCCCGAACAAGGACGCGATCGCGGCGGCGCTCGCGGAGTACTACGCCGACAGCCTCGACGTGCTGCTCGCACCCTTCGCCGTGGTCGACCCGGCCGCCGTCACACTGGAGCAGGCGCTCGGTGCCTCACTCGGCCCGATCGTCGAGTTCCACCGGGAGAACCCGGCCTGCCTGGCGCTCTTCATCGGGGGCAACGCCCCCGGCCACGTCATGGACCTGCAGGCGCCGCTGATGGCCCGCACCCACCAGCGCATCCAGGCGCTGCTCACCCTCTACGCGGGCAACCTCCCGGCGGAGCGGCTCGACCTCGCCGCGGCGGTGGCCCTGGGCGCCTACAAGGGCGTACTGCCGCTGCTCGTGGAGGCCCCGCAGGAGCAGGTGGGAGCCCTCACCCTGGAGGTGCGGGACCTGCTCCTCGGCTACTTCGACCGCCTGCTGGCCCCGTGACGGCCGATCGACGAACGGCCGGTCAGCGCAGTCAGCGCGGTCAGCGCGGTCAGCGCGGTCAGCGCAGTCAGCGCGGTCAGCGCAGTCAGCGCAGTCAGCGCGGTCAGCGCGGTCAGCGCACGTCGGCCAGGCCGTAGCCGTAGTACGGGCCGCCCGGGCAGTCCTTGCCCGTCGGGGCGCGGGAGGGACAGCTCAGCGGCATGGCCCGCTGCTCCAGCAGGTGGACCAGGGCCGCGCCGCGCACCCCCGGGTGACGGGCCGCCTCCACGGCCGCGACGCCGCTGACCGTGGCCGCGGCCATCGAGGTCCCGGCCAGCGCGGCGTACCGGCCACCGGGCCAGTCGGAGACGACCGCCTGGGCCAGGCCGCCGTCCGGGTCGCCGCCGGGAGCGGCGAGCGCGATCTGGCCGTTGCCCCAGTTCGAGTACGCGGCCAGGCTGCCGTCCGCGACCAGCGCACTCACGTCGACCACGCCCGGCAGGCCGCCGGGCAGCCGGATGCACTCCTTGCCCAGGTGCCGGACCGGCGCCACGATGCCGTCGGCGCGGTCGTTGGGGCTGCGGTCGTCGATCCGCGGGCCCGCGAGGTCCTGCCCGTCGTTGCCCGCCGAGGCGACCACCACGGCGCCCTTGTCCTGCGCGTACTTCACCGCACGGCCGACCGCCGCGGCGATCGCGGCCTGGTCGGCGTTCTCCGGGCAGTTGTACTTCCACGGGTCGGCGAAGTAGCTGTCGTTGATGACGGCGGCGCCGTGGTCGGCGGCCCACAGGAAGCCGCAGACGATGTTCTCGCCGTAGTACTGGCCGGCGGAGCCGAGCAGCCGCACCGCCGCTATGCGGGCGCCGGGCGCCACCCCGACGACGCCCTCCCCGGGCCGGTCGGCGGCGATGATCCCGCTGACGTGCGTGCCGTGCCCGCTCTCGCCCAGCGAGGAGTCCGGGCGCCAGGCGCCCGCGCGGGTGTCGGGCGTGCCGGTCGCGCAGGAGGCCGAGCGGGTCGGGTCGACGGCCGCGCGCAGATCCGGGTGGGTGTCGTCGACACCCGAGTCCAGCACGGCGACCACGACGCCGCGCAGCGCGGAGCTGTCCGCGGCGGAGAGGCGGGCGCTCTCGCCGACCATCTGCTGGTTCCACTGCGTCCGGCCGTGCGGGTCGGCCGCGAGCGGGACGTCGTCGCCGGGCGCGGCATCACCCCCACGCTTGGCGGAGACGACGGCGGTCTGCCCCTGCGCCCCGCTGTAGGGCGTGCCCGCCCGCGGGTCCGGGACCGGCGCGGTCCGGCTGGCGCCGGCCGCGGAGATCCCGGGGTGTGCCCGCACCCGCGCGCCGAAGTCGGCGGCGGAGGCGTAGGCGAGGACGACGCCGATCTGCGGGTACTCCTGACCGACCATGCCCTGCTCGTCCCTGATCGCCTGGTCCGCGGTGGCGACGCCGTCGGCGTCGGCGCGGTCCGCGACGACGAGGTACGCGAGGTACAGCCGGCCGGTGCCACCCACATACGGGACGGCGCCACCGAGCAGGAGGGTCACCAACGCGATCACGACGGCGCATCGCGTCGTCGCCGATCGCAGGCCCTTCGCGACACGCGCCACCAGGCCTCCAGAGGTCGGGGCGCAGAACCGCGCGCCCTGGGCGAGGGATATTCCGACGATATGTACGCTTTGCCGGATTCCGCCCGCCGAGCTCCGCCGAAGGGGGCGCAGCCCCAGGAGCGCTCCCGCGGGCCGTCGCACCGTCAGGGGCGCGGGGCTCTGCTGACCGACTGCCCGCGCGACAAGCCACCCGGGACAGTCAGATCCCGGGCGAGCAGGGCCGTCCGCCCCGGGGTGGGTCGCTCGGGCACGCAGTTGATCAGCAGAGCCCCGCGCCCCTGGTGATTGCCACGGGCTCGCTGCCTTTGTCAGTCCCTCAGGGCACGATGGGCGCATGGCACGCGCGAACCCTGGACCGTCCGCCCTGGAGAACTTCGGCGCGCCCACCAGGGCGTGGTTCGAGGGGGCGTTCGACGCGCCCACCGGGGCGCAGGAGGGGGCGTGGCGGGCCATCGCGGCCGGGAGCGACGTGCTGGTGGTCGCGCCGACGGGCTCGGGCAAGACGCTTGCCGCGTTCCTGTCCGCGCTGGACTCGCTCGCGTCCGCCCCGCCCCCCGCGGAGGCGAGGAAGCGGTGCCGGGTGCTCTACGTCTCGCCGCTGAAGGCCCTCGCCGTCGACGTGCAGCGCAACCTCCGCGCACCGCTCGCGGGCCTGCGGCAGGCGGCCCGGCGGATGGGCCTGCCGGAGCCCGAGATCGAGGTGGGCATCCGCTCCGGCGACACCCCGCCGGCCGAGCGGCGGCGCTTCGCCACCCACCCGCCGGACATCCTGATCACCACCCCCGAGTCGCTCTTCCTGCTGCTCACCTCGAACGCCCGCGACGCCCTGCGCGGCGTGGAGACGGTGATCCTCGACGAGGTGCACGCCGTCGCGGGCACCAAGCGCGGCGCGCACCTCGCGCTCTCCCTCGAACGCCTCGACGAGCTGCTGCCCCAGCCCGCCCGCCGCATCGGGCTCTCCGCCACGGTCCGACCGGTCGAGGAGGTCGCCCGTTACCTCTCCCCCGGCCGGAACACGACGATCGTCCAGCCGCCCTCGGAGAAGAAGTTCGACCTCTCCGTCGTCGTCCCGGTCGAGGACCTCGGCGAGCTCTCCGGTGGCCGCGGCACCCACGGCACGGCGGAGGAGGACCCGCAGCAGGCCGCGTCGATCTGGCCGCACGTCGAGGAGCGGATCACCGATCTCGTCCAGGCGCACCGCTCCACGATCGTCTTCGCCAACTCACGGCGCCTGGCCGAGCGGCTGTGCAACCGGCTCAACGAGATCGCCGTCGAGCGCGCCGCAGGCGAGGCTCTGCCCGCCGCGCACGCGCCCGCGCAGCTGATGGCCCAGGCGGGGGCGAACAAGGCCGCCCCGCCGGTGCTCGCCCGCGCGCACCACGGCTCGGTGTCCAAGGAGCAGCGCGCCGAGGTCGAGGAGCAGCTGAAGTCCGGCCGCCTGCCGGCCGTCGTCGCCACCTCCAGCCTGGAGCTGGGCATCGACATGGGCGCGGTCGACCTGGTCGTGCAGGTCGAGTCGCCGCCGTCGGTCGCCTCCGGACTGCAGCGCGTCGGGCGCGCCGGGCACCAGGTCGGCGCGGTGTCCACGGGCGTCGTCTTCCCCAAGTACCGGGGCGACCTGGTCCAGTCGGCCGTGGTGACGGAGCGCATGCGCGCCGGGCGGATCGAGGCGCTGCGCGTGCCGCGCAACCCGCTGGACGTGCTGGCGCAGCAGCTCGTCGCCATGACGGCCATGGACGAGTGGGACGTGGACGAGCTGCTCACGCTCGTCCAGCGCGCGGCGCCGTTCGCCGGGCTGCCGCGCTCCGCCTACGAGGGTGTGCTCGACATGCTCGCCGGGCGCTACCCCTCCGACGCCTTCGCCGAGCTGCGGCCGCGCATCGTCTGGGACCGCGTCACCGGCACGGTCACCGCCCGGCCGGGCGCGCAACGCCTCGCCGTCACCTCCGGCGGCACGATCCCCGACCGGGGGCTCTTCGGCGTCTTCCTGGCCGGCCACGACTCCAAGAAGGGCGGCGGACGCGTCGGCGAGCTGGACGAGGAGATGGTCTACGAGTCCCGCGTCGGCGACGTCTTCACCCTCGGCACCAGTTCCTGGCGGATCGAGGACATCACCCACGACAAGGTGCTGGTCTCCCCCGCCCCAGGCGTGCCGGGCAAGCTGCCGTTCTGGCACGGCGACGCGCTCGGCCGCCCGCTGGAGCTCGGCCGGGCCGTCGGCGGCTTCCTGCGCGAGATCGCGGCGCTGCCGCCGGAGAAGGCCACCGCCCGCCTCGCCGAGGCCGGGCTGGACGCGTGGGCGGCGGGCAACCTGCTCGCCTACCTCTCCGAGCAGCGACAGGCCACCGGCCACCTCCCGGACGACCGCACCATCGTGGTCGAACGCTTCCGCGACGAGCTGGGCGACTGGCGGATCGCCGTCCACTCCCCGTTCGGCGCCCAGGTCCACGCGCCGTGGGCGCTCGCGCTGGCCGCCCGGCTGAGCGAACGTCACGGACTGGACGCGCAGGTCATGCACGCCGACGACGGCATCGTGCTGCGCCTGCCGGACGCGGACCTGCTGGACTTTCCAGATTTCGAACCGGCACAGCCGTCCGCGCCACCGAAGGCGAGCGCCGGTGACGAGGCGCCCGTCGGCGCGGAGGCGGTCGTCTTCGACGCCACCACGATCGAACAGACCGTCACCGACCAGGTCGGCGGCTCCGCCCTGTTCGCCGCCCGCTTCCGCGAGTGCGCCGCCCGGGCGCTGCTGCTGCCGCGCCGCAATCCCGGCCGCCGCACCCCGCTGTGGCAGCAGCGGCAGCGGGCCTCGCAGCTGCTGTCCGTGGCCGCCGAGTTCGGGTCCTTCCCGATCGTGCTGGAGGCCGTCCGCGAGTGCCTCCAGGACGTCTTCGACGTCCCCGGCCTGGTCGAGCTGATGCGGGACATCGAGTCGCGCCGGGTCCGCATCGTCGAGGTGACGACCCCCGAGCCCTCGCCCTTCGCCCGCTCGCTGCTCTTCGGCTACGTCGCCCAGTTCCTCTACGAGGGCGACTCGCCCCTCGCCGAGCGCCGCGCCTCCGCGCTCGCGCTGGACTCGCGGCTCCTCGCGGAGCTGCTCGGCCAGGCCGAGCTGCGCGAGCTGCTCGACGAGAACGTGCTCGCCGAGCTGGAGGCGGAGCTGCAACGGCTCACCCCGGACCGGCGGATCAAGGACGTCGAGGGCGTCGCCGACGCGCTGCGCCTGCTCGGCCCGCTCTCCGACGCCGAACTCGCCGGGCGGGGCGCCGAGGCGGCCTGGGTGCGCGAGCTCCAGGCCTCCCGCCGCACGATCGAGGTCCGGATCGCGGGCGAGCAGCGCTGGGCCGCGATCGAGGACGCGGGCCGGCTGCGGGACGCCCTCGGTACGCCCCTGCCGGTCGGCGTCCCGGAGGCCTTCACCGAGCCGGTCAAGGACCCCCTCGCCGATCTGCTGGCCCGGCACGCCCGTACCCACGGCCCGTTCACTGCCGCCGACGCGGCCGCGCGACTGGGCCTCGGCCCGGCCGTCGTCCTCGGCACCCTGCAGCGCCTCGCCGCGACCGGCCGCGTCGTCCAGGGCGAGTTCCGCCCCGGCGGCTCCGGCACCGAGTGGTGCGACGCCGAGGTGCTGCGCCGGCTGCGCCGCCGCTCGCTCGCCGCGCTGCGGCACGAGGTCGAACCGGTGCCGCCACGGGCCCTGGCGGCGTTCCTGCCGCAGTGGCAGCACCTCGGCGGAGGAAACCGGCTGCGCGGCGTGGACGGCCTGCTGCGGGCCGTCGAGCAGCTCCAGGGCACACCTGTGCCCGCGTCCGCGCTGGAGCGGCTGGTCCTGCCCTCCCGCGTCGCCGACTACAGCCCCGCGATGCTGGACGAGCTGACCTCCCAGGGCGAGGTCTTCTGGGCCGGCGCGGGCGCGCTGCCCGGCAAGGACGGCTGGGTGGCCCTCCATCCGGCGGACGCCGCCCCGCTGCTGCTGCCGGAGGCACTGCCGCTGGAGCTCACCCCCCTGCACTACGCGGTCCTCGGGGCGCTGGCACCCGGCTACGGGCTGTTCTTCCGGCAGCTGTCGGAGGAGGTCGCCCGGCAGCTGCCCGGGGTGGAGACCTCACCGGCCGAGCTCGCCACGGCCCTGTGGGACCTCACCTGGTCGGGCCGGATCACCAACGACACCCTGGCTCCGCTGCGCGCCCTGCTCGGCTCCGGCCGCACCCCGGGCGCGACCGCGCACCGCGCCCCCCGGGCGACCCCGCGCGCCCGCTACGGCGTCGCGCGGCCCATGCCGCGCGTCCCGCAGCTGCCGACGACGGCGGGCCGCTGGTCCCTGCTGCCCGCAGCGGTCACCGATGCCACGCAGCGCGCGCACGCGCTGGCCCAGACGCTGCTGGACCGCCACGGCGTCGTCACCCGCGGCGCGGTCCAGGCCGAGCGGGCGCCGGGCGGCTTCGCCGGCGTCTACCGGGTGCTGTCCGCGTTCGAGGACACCGGCCGCACCCGCCGCGGCTACGTCGTGGACGGTCTCGGTGCGGCACAGTTCGCCTCCGACGGCGCGATCGACCGGCTGCGCGCGGTGAGCACCGCGCTGGAACGCCGCGCGGAGGGCGGCGGCGAGGAGCCGCCACAGGCGGTGGTCCTCGCCGCCGCCGACCCCGCGAACGCCTACGGCGCGGCGCTGGCGTGGCCGGAGCCGCCGAGCGGCGGCGCGTCGGCCCACAAGCCCGGCCGCAAGGCGGGCGCGCTGGTCTCCCTGGTGGACGGCGAGCTGGTCG
Source organism: Streptacidiphilus sp. MAP12-33 (assembly GCF_041261265.1). NCBI lineage: Bacteria > Bacillati > Actinomycetota > Actinomycetes > Kitasatosporales > Streptomycetaceae > Streptacidiphilus > Streptacidiphilus sp. MAP12-33. The sequence goes on along the minus strand of NZ_JBGCCA010000038.1, from coordinate 24,396 downwards.
CCTACGTCGAACGCGGCGGCAAGACGCTCCTCGCGTGGGCGAGCGATCCGCTCCGGCTGGGCCACGCGGCGACGGCGCTGGTGCGGGCGGTGCACGAGGGCGCGCTGCGGGATCTGGTGGTGGAACGCATCAACGGCGAGCCCGCCCTGACCTCGTCGCTCAGCCCGACGCTCGAAGCCGCGGGCTTCGTCCCGACGCCGAGGGGTCTCCGAGTCCGGGGGTGATGGTTCGCTCCCGCAGGCAGTCGCACTTCCCAGGCGGCGCAGCCGCCAGGGGCGCGGGGCGCTGCTGATGTGCGGCTCCTCCCCCAGCCTTCGGGCGGGAGGTGCCCCAGAGGTGCCCCCTCCGGCGTGCGGATGGTCCTCAACGCGCAGGGCCATCCGCACGAGGTGGTTCCTCGCGCGGTTCCCCGCGCCCCTGGGGCCCTGCAAGCGGGCGTGCGTGCACGGGGAGCAGGCTCACGTTCCAGCCGCCCGCGAACATCAGGCCGACGCCGGCCGCCTCGCGGCCGGTGAGCAGGAGCACCCACGCGCCCACGCTCAGCGCAGCGCACAGCGCCCAGACGAGCGGTCTGCGCCGGGGTATCGAGAGCATCGATCTCCTCCCGCACGGGGTCACGGGGTGGGGACGGAACCAGCCTCAGCGTATGCGCGGGGAGCACGAACGGCCCCTCCCCTGAGCCACTCGGGGCTCAGGGGAGGGGCCGTTCGCGACACGCAGCGACTCGCGGCAGCGACTACGCCGCGACAACGTCCATCGCGCTGGCCTTGGGCACCAGCGAGGGCACGCGCTCGGCCGGCGGGACCGGCACGGGCTCCAGCAGGGCCGGGCGGACCGCCTCACCGGCGGCCAGCTCGGCGAGCGAAAGCTCGTCGCTGACCTCGCGCATGACCTCGGACATGCGCACGTCCAGGGCGTCACAGATAGCGGAGAGCAACTCGGACGAGGCCTCCTTCTGTCCGCGCTCGACCTCGGAGAGGTAACCGAGCGAGACCCGCGCGGCAGCCGACACCTCGCGCAGGGTGCGGCCCTGGCGCTGGCGCTGCCGACGCAGCACGTCACCCAACAGACGACGGAGCAGGATCATCGGTTGCTCCCTCCTTGGACCGCGGCTCGGAACCTCACAGCCCCACCGTACCGCCTGCCCCGCATCACGTGCGGGGAGCCTGGTCGTGTTCACTCTGGGCTGCATCCATGGCCCCTCCCCTGTTGTTCGCGGTATCGTCCGCGAATCTTTCCGGCCCGTCCCTTGTGTTCTTCCCGGTGGGAACGGGCTTCCTAACCCACCGGTTTGCCCTCCAGTACGCTGACGAGCAAGTCCACGGCGGCCTCAACCGCCTTGCGTCGGATTGTGGCACGATCCCCTGACAGGCGTAGGGGAGTGACCAATTCTCCACTCGTCCCCGCCGACGGTTCGAACGCGACGGCGACGAACACCGTGCCGACCGGCTGCCCGTCCTGCGGATCCGGACCGGCCACGCCCGTCGTCGCGACGCCGATGTCGGCGCCCAGCAGTCGTCGCACGCCGCGGGCCATCTGCGCGGCGACGTCCGGGTCGACCGCGCCGCGCGTGGCCAGCAGTTCCGGGTCCACTCCGAGGACGGAACCCTTGAGCTCGGTGGCGTAAGCCGTCACCGAGCCGCGGAACGCCTTGGAGGCTCCGGGCACGGCCACGAACTCGGCCGCGAGCAGGCCGCCGGTCAGCGACTCCGCGACCGCGAGGGTGGAACCCGCGCGGACCAGCTCCGCCAGCGCCCGCTCGGCGCTCATCGCGCCGGACCCGCCTGCCCGCCCGCGACCTGCCCGGCCTGCCCCGACTGGCCGGCCCGGGCGGCGAGGCCCTCGCGGCGCAGGACCAGCGCCTGACGCACGTAGTCGACCCCACTGCCCACGGTGAGCAGGACGGCCACGCCCATCAACCACCAGCGTGCCGACGCCAGCGGACCCGTCAGGGGCAGTACGTACATGCCGACCGCGATTCCCTGGGTCAGCGTCTTGATCTTGCCGCCGCGGCTCGCGGGGATCACGGCGAAGCGGATCACCCAGAAGCGCATCAGGGTGATCCCGATCTCGCGGACCAGGATGACCACCGTCACCCACCAGGCCAGATCGCCGAGCGCGGAGAGGCCGATCAGCGCGGTGCCCATGATCGCCTTGTCGGCGATCGGGTCGGCGATCTTGCCGAAGTCGGTGACCAGGCCCATCCGGCGGGCCAGCTCGCCGTCGAAGAGGTCGGTGATCATGGCGATCGCGAAGGCGGCCCAGGCGTAGGCGCGCCACTTCGGGTCGTGTCCGCCATCAGCGAACAGCAGCGCCGCGAAGATCGGAACGATCACCAGACGGAGCATCGTCAGCAGGTTCGGGATGTTCCACAGCCCTGCCTGGCCGTCGGCGTCCCCCACCCCAGCGGGCTCCGGAGCCGCCGGAGCACCGGCTCTCGCGGCCCCGCCGCCCCCCGAGGTCTGATTCACGCTCGCGCTCCGACCGGCCGGGTCACCTCGGCGTAGAGGTCCACTCCCTCACTCGCGGTGACCTTGGCCTCCACGAAGTCTCCGGGAGCGAGGTCCTCGACGTCACCGAGCAGGATCGTGATGCCGTCGGTCTCCGGCGCCTGGTGCGCGGCGCGGCCGATCACCCCGTCCTCGCCGTCGTTCGACTCGACCATCACCCGCACCGTGCTGCCGATCCGCTGCTCGGCCCGCTGCGAGGTCAGCTCCTCCGCGAGGCGGCTGAAGCGGGCGAGGCGTTCGGCGACCTCGTCCTCGGGCAGCTTGCCGTCGTAGCCGGCGGCCTCGGTGCCCTCCTCGTCCGAGTAGCCGAAGACGCCGATGGCGTCCAGGCGGGCGCCGGTGAGGAAGCGCTCCAGCTCGGCCAGGTCGTTCTCGGTCTCGCCGGGGAAGCCGACGATGAAGTTGGAGCGGACGCCCGCCTCCGGCGCCTTGGCGCGGATCTGGTCCAGCAGCTCCAGGAACCGGTCGGTGTCGCCGAAGCGGCGCATGCGGCGCAGCACGTTGGGCGCCGAGTGCTGGAACGACAGGTCGAAGTAGGGCGCGACGTTCTCGGTGGAGGTCAGCACGTCGATCAGGCCGGGCCGCATCTCCGCGGGCTGGAGGTAGCTGACGCGCACCCGCTCGACGCCCTCGACGGCCGCGAGCTCGGGCAGCAGCGTCTCCAGCAGGCGGATGTCGCCGAGGTCCTTGCCGTACGAGGTGTTGTTCTCGCTGACCAGCATGACCTCGCGGACGCCCTGCTCGGCGAGCCAGCGGGTCTCGTTCAGCACGTCCGAGGGCCGCCGGGAGAGGAAGCTGCCGCGGAAGGCCGGGATCGCGCAGAAGCTGCAGCGCCGGTCGCAGCCGGACGCGAGCTTGACGCTCGCCACGGGGTTGTCGTCCAGGCGGCGGCGCAGCGTGCGGGGGCCGGAGGCGGGGGCGAGGCCGTCCGGGAGGTCTTCGATCTTCGCGTCCTCGGCCGGGGTCTCCCCGTGGCCCGGGATCGCGACGCCCTCGGCGGCGGACTGGCGCTCCGCGGGCGTGAGCGGGAGCAGCTTGCGGCGGTCGCGCGGGACGTGCGAGATGTGCTTCTCGCCGGAGAGGATGGTCTGCAGGCGCTCGGTGATGTCCGCGTAGTCGTCGAACCCGAGCACGGCGTCGGCCTCCGGCAGCGCCTCGGCGAGCTCCTTGCCGTAGCGCTCGGCCATACAGCCGACCGCGACGACGGCCTGGGTGCGGCCGTGACCCTTGAGGTCGTTGGCCTCCAGCAGGGCGTCGACGGAGTCCTTCTTGGCGGCGTCGACGAAGCCGCAGGTGTTCACGACGGCGACGTCCGCGTCAGCGGCGTCGGCCACGAGCTCCCACCCGTCGGCCTCCAGCCGCCCGGCGAGTTCCTCGGAATCCACCTCGTTGCGGGCGCATCCAAGGGTGACGAGAGCGACTGTACGGCGTTCGGGCATGTCGCCAAGGTTACCGGGCGGGCGAGCTTTCAATGTCCAGGGGCGCAGTTGCACTCACCTCAGGGGCGCGGGGAACTGCGCGAGAAACCCATCCGAGGGGGATGGCCCTGCTCACATCGGGACCATCCGCACATCAGTGGCTTGTCGCGCAGTTCCCCGCGCCCCTGGATGGTGCAACTACCTGCGGGAGCGCATCCGACCCAGTCGCGCCCACGCAGGGGGCACCTCCCGGCCGAAGGCTGGGGGAGGAGCCGCAAATCAGCACAGCCCCGCGCCCCCGCGCCCATGTCGCCTAGCCGGCGACGGGGTCGCCCGGGGTGTAGGTGACGTTCACGACCTGGCCGTCGCCGCCGGCGGTGCCGAGGTCCTTGCCGTTGGCCCAGACGTGGACGCCGCCCGCGTTGCCGAAGACCAGCTTGAGCTGCTTGTTGTCGGTGAAGGTCTGGCTCTGCCCCTGGGCCAGGTCGCCCTCGAAGATGACCTTGCCGGTGCCGTCCTTGACCATCATCCAGCTGTCGCCGTTCTGCGCCAGCAGCTTCACCGTGACCTTGCCCGCCGGGGCGGCCGCGATCGCGCTGCCCTTGACGGGGGCCGGGGTGGAGGACGGGAGGGTCGGGTGGAGGACGGGACCGATCGAGGGGGTGGCCGCCGCGGACGGGGTGTTCGCCGCGGCGGGGGTCGCGTGCGGGCTCTGGGCGAGGTTGAAGCCGATCACCGCGATGACCACGACGATCGCGGCGACCATGGCCGCCGTCCAGTTCGGACGGCGCCGCTCCGCCGAGATGCGGCGGTCGCCGACGTTCTCGAACAGGGGGACCTTCGCGTCCTGCGGCGCGCCGCCGTGGGCCGCGTCGTAGCGGCGGACCAGCTCGTCGCCGTCGACGCCGACCGCGCGCGCCAGCGCGCGGACGTGGCCGCGGGCGTAGAAGTCGCCGCCGCAGCGGCTGAAGTCGTCCTCCTCGATGGCGTGCACGATCGGCACGCGGACCCGCGTCTCCGCGCTGACCTCGTCGACGGTCAGCCCGGCGGCCACGCGAGCGTTGCCGAGCACCTGACCGATGGAGGGCTCGTTCGCGAGGGGTTCGGTCGATCCGGAGGCGGTCGTGCCGGTCGTCACAAGGGGCGCCTTTCCAACGTGGGCGGCCAGGGCATCTCAGGGGGCTTCTCAAGAGGGTCGCGACCCCCCGTGAACGCCGTCGAAACACCAGTCTAGGGGGCGGGTCTGAGCCCCGCTCAACCGGGATTCGGCCGAAAGGGAAGCTCTGCGTCCCGATCGTTATCGGGAGGATCCGCGCACCACTGAGGCGCGTGTTGACGGAGTGTCGGAAGACGACACGCAACGGACCGCGCGATGGTTCCCGCCCGGTCGTATCAACGACAACGAGATCCGAACGGGTACGTGTACGCCCGCTCATTCCCCCCGGAGAGTGAGCAAAACCCCGTCGAGCTCATCCGGCTGAACCAGGACGTCGCGCGCCTTGGATCCCTCGCTCGGCCCGACGATGCCGCGCGACTCCATCAGGTCCATCAGCCGGCCCGCCTTGGCGAAGCCGACCCGCAGCTTGCGCTGGAGCATCGAGGTGGAGCCGAACTGGGTGGAGACGACCAGCTCGGCGGCCTGGACCAGCAGGTCCATGTCGTCGCCGATCTCCTCGTCGATCTCCTTCTTCGGGCCCGAACCGACGGTGACGTCGCTGCGGTACTCGGCCTGGAGCTGCGCCTTGCAGTGCTCGACGACGCCGGCGATCTCCTCCTCGGTGATGAAGGCGCCCTGCATGCGCACCGGCTTGCCCGCGCCCATCGGCAGGAAGAGCGCGTCGCCCTTGCCGATCAGCTTCTCCGCGCCGGGCTGGTCGAGGATGACCCGGCTGTCGGCGAGGGAGGAGGTGGCGAAGGCGAGCCGCGAGGGCACGTTCGCCTTGATCAGCCCGGTGACGACGTCCACCGAGGGACGCTGCGTGGCGAGCACCAGGTGGATGCCGGCGGCGCGGGCGAGCTGGGTGATGCGGACGATGGAGTCCTCGACGTCGCGCGGGGCGACCATCATCAGGTCGGCGAGCTCGTCGACGATCACCAGCAGGTACGGGTAGGGCGTCAGCACCCGCTCGCTGCCCAGCGGCGGCTGGAGCTTGCCCGACCGCACCGCGCGGTTGAAGTCGTCGACGTGGCGGAAGCCGAAGGCGGCGAGGTCGTCGTAGCGCAGGTCCATCTCGCGGACCACCCACTGGAGCGCCTCGGCGGCCTTCTTCGGGTTGGTGATGATCGGCGTGATCAGGTGCGGCACGCCCTCGTAGGCGGTGAGCTCGACGCGCTTGGGGTCGACCAGGACCAGCCGCACCTCCTCCGGCGTGGCCCGCATCAGCACCGAGGTGATCAGGCAGTTGATGCAGGAGGACTTGCCCGCGCCGGTGGCGCCGGCGACGAGGATGTGCGGCATCTTGGCGAGGTTGGCCATGACGGTCTGGCCCTCGACGTCCTTGCCCATGCCGACGAGCATCGGGTGCGCGTCGCCGGTGGAGGCGGGCGAGCGCAGCAGGTCGCCGAGGTTGACCATCTCGCGGTCGGTGTTCGGGATCTCGATGCCGACCGCCGACTTGCCGGGGATCGGGCTGATGATCCGGACGTCGGGGCTGGCGACGGCATAGGCGATGTTCTTGGCCAGCGCGGTGATCCGCTCGACCTTGACCGCCTGGCCGAGCTCGACCTCGTAGCGGGTGACCGTCGGGCCGCGGGTGAAGCCGGTGACGGCGGCGTCGACCTTGAACTCGGCAAAGACACCCATCAGCGAGGCGACCACGTCGTCGTTGGCCTTGGAGCGGGCCTTGCCGGGGCCGCCGCGGGTCAGCAGGTCCGGGGAGGGCAGCCGGTAGTGGCCGCCGTCGGGCAGCTTCAGCTGCTCGGAGCGGAGCGGCGGGATCGCGCCGTCACCCGCCGCCTGGGAGGCGTCGGTGCGGGCGGCCGGCACCTCGGGGGCGTGGTCCGGCATCGGCGGGGCGTCCGCCGGCATGTCGAAGGGCGCGTCGAGCGACGGGGTGTCGGACGGGGGCGTGCGGTCCTTGACCCGGCCGAGCATGTCGGCGAGGGCGGCGGACGGCTGGACGCCGTGCATCACCGCGCCGTCGAGCTCGGCGGCGGCCGCGGCGGCGACACCGATGGTGTCGAACGGGTCCGGCTGGTCCGCGTCGGAGGCGGCGGTGCCCACGCGGCGGCGCGGACGGCGGCGACGGGTCGGCGCCACCTCGCCTTCGCGCTCCATCGCGCTGCGCTTGGCCTCCAGGACCGCGCGCTCCTCGGGGGTCCCGGGCTCCCCCTCGAAGTCGCCGAAGCCGATCCCGTCGAGACCCTCCAGCCCGTCGAGCCCGGCCTCCTCGTCGAAGTGTCCGTAGGCGTCCGGGCGCGGCTCGATGATCGACAGTCGCTCCCCGAGCAGCCGCAGCCGCTGCGGGATCTGGTTCACCGGCGTGGCGGTGACCACCAGCAGGCCGAAGAAGGAGACGAGCGTCAGGAACGGCACGGCGAGCGCGGGCCCCGCGGCGGCCATCAGCCAGCGGGAGGCGGCCAGGCCGATCAGCCCGCCGGACTCGCGGATCCGCCCGGCGCCCGCAGCGAGGCTGGGCGCGCCGTAGCTGATGTGGATCAGGCCGAGGACGCCGACGGTCAGCGCGCCCAGGCCGATGACGATCCGTCCGTTGGCCTCGGGCCGCTCCGGGTGGCGCATCAGCCGCACGGCGATGCCGAAGAGCAGCACCGGCACGACGGCGGTCAGCTTGCCGAAGGCGCCCTTGACCACGTCGGTGACGGCGACGCCGAGCCAGCCCTGCGGGTCGGACCAGGAGCCGGCGGCGATCAGCAGCGCGAGGGCGATCAGCAGCAGCGCCAGGCCGTCCTTGCGGTGGGCCGGGTGCAGGTTCTTGGCGCCGTTGCCGAAGCCGCGGGCGACCGCGCCGACGCCGTTGGCGACGCCGAGCCAACTGCCGCGCACGGCACGGTAGGCGATCGGCTTCGGCGGCCTGGGCGCGGGCGGCGCGGGGGCGGCGGCCGCCTTCTTGGCGGGCGCCTTCCTCGCGGGGGCGGCGGCCTTCTTGGCCGGGGCCTTCGCCGCGGCCTTCTTGGCGGGTGCCTTGGCGGGCGTGGCCTTCTTCGCCGTCCCCGCGCCTCGGGTCTGCGAACCGCTTCCGGACGTGCGTGTGGCCATGGCGTTCAGATTACTAGCGAGAACAGGGGTGCAACACGTGCTGCACGTGGTTGCTCCGCTCGTGTCGCGGCACGCGTGCCGACCACCCACCCGTCAAGCACGACACGCCGTCAGGCGTCGCCGTTCCCGCCCCGGTTCGGGTTGCCCGGCTCCAGGGCGTCGATCGCGCGGCGCAGACCGGCGAGGCGGCGCTCCAGGTGCGTGGCGGTGGCGACGGCGGCCTGGTCGGTGCCCTCGGCGAGCTGCTTGGTGAGCGCCTCGGCCTGCTCCTCGACGGAGGCGAGCCGGGCGGAGAGCTCGGAGAGCAGCCCGGCGCCGGGGGCCTGACCGGCCTCCAGTTGCAGGCGCAGCAGCGCGGCCTGCTCCTTGAGCTGGCAGTTCTTCATGTACAGCTCGACGAAGACGGAGACCTTCGCGCGCAGCACCCACGGGTCGAACGGCTTGGAGATGTAGTCCACCGCGCCGGCCGCGTAGCCGCGGAAGGTGTGGTGCGGACCGTGGTTGATCGCCGTGAGGAAGATGATCGGGATGTCCCGGGTGCGCTCGCGGCGCTTGATGTGGGCGGCGGTCTCGAAGCCGTCCATGCCGGGCATCTGCACGTCGAGCAGGATGACCGCGAAGTCGTCGTTGAGGAGCGCCTTGAGCGCCTCCTCGCCGGAGCCCGCGCGGACCAGGGTCTGGTCGAGCGCGGAGAGGATCGCCTCCAGCGCGAGCAGGTTCTCGGCGCGGTCGTCGACGAGCAGGATCTTGGCCTTCTGCACCTTGGCCTGCCCTCCTCGCGCCGGTCCTGTCGCCGGTGCGGCGGTCGCCGCCCCCCGGTGAGTGTCGGATTCGTACGTCACTCGTGTGTCCACCACTGCCCTGCCGACGGTCATGCTAGCCGCACCTCACTGCCCGCACCCGGTGAACTGCTCGCCTCCGGTCACCGTTCCGGTACCGGTAGCAACGCCGAGTGACCTTATCCCGTTCCTGTGTCACGGAGCCACCACCCTGACGAGTGGGGACAACCGATTCCTGACGGATCGTCCGGGGGTGCGGTGCCGGATGGATGCCCGGTGACCCACCGTTCAACCGGGCCGCGCACGGGCTCGGACGCATATGCCCCGGTCCCGTGCACGCCTGGACGATCGGCTCTCAGGCTTGCCTGGCCCGCAGCCAGTGCTCCATCACCCCCAGCAGGTGATCGGTGTCCACGGGCTTGGTGACGTGGTCGGAGGCGCCGGCGGCCAGGCTCTTCTCGCGGTCGCCCTTCATGGCCTTGGCCGTCAGCGCGATGATCGGCAGACCCGCGAACTGCGGCATGGAGCGGATCGCCTCGGTCGTGGCGTAGCCGTCCATCTCCGGCATCATGATGTCCATCAGCACCAGCTCCACGTCCTCGTGCTGCTCCAGCACCTCGATGCCCTCACGGCCGTTCTCCGCGTACAGCACCGCGAGCCCGTACGTCTCCAGCACGCTGGTGAGCGCGAAGACGTTGCGGATGTCGTCGTCGACGATGAGCACCTTCTCGCCGCCGAACCGGCCCGAGAACGGCGCGAAGGATCCCTCACGCGCCCCCTCCTCCGGACCGGCTTCGATCTCCTCCGGACGGTGCAGCGACGCCGGCGGCGCCACGGGCACGTCGGCCCGGACCGGGACGGTCGGCGACACGGTCGAGGTGGAGGCCGACACCGAGGGCGCGCGTCGGCGCTCGTGCGCCGCCTCGATGACCTCCTGGGCCCACAGCTCCGCCGGGCTCGTGCCCGCGTGGCCGTGGCCGTCCGCCGCTGCGGCGTCGTGCTCGGCGGCCTCGCGCAGCGGCAGGTAGAGGGTGAAGGTGGAGCCCCGGTCGATCTCGCTCTCGGCGTAGATCTCGCCGCCGAGCAGCCGGGCGATCTCGCGGGAGATGGAGAGCCCGAGGCCGGTGCCGGCGTACTTGCGACTGGTGGTGCCGTCGGCCTGCTTGAACGCCTCGAAGATCTCCCCGAGCTTGTTCTGCGGTACGCCGATGCCGGTGTCGGTCACCGAGAAGGCGATCAGCGGCTCCTCCGGGTCGGCGATCGCGCCGGACTCCAGCAGCTGCTCGCGGATCGCCTGCGGCACCGGGTGCTCGCCGCCGGAGCCGCCCGCGGGCTGGATCAGCAGCTCGACCGCGCCGGAGTCGGTGAACTTGACCGCGTTGGAGAGCAGGTTGCGCAGCACCTGCTGGAGGCGCTGCTCGTCGGTGTGCAGGGTGACCGGCAGCTCCGGCGAGACCCGCACCGCGAAGTCCAGGCCCTTGTCGGCGGTCAGCGGCCGGAAGCCCGCCTCGACGTAGTCGACCAGCTGCACCAGCGCGATGCGGGCCGGACGGATGTCCATCTTGCCCGCCTCGACCTTGGACAGGTCCAGGATGTCGTTGATCAGCTGGAGCAGGTCGGAACCGGCGCCGTGGATGGTCTCGGCGAACTCGACCTGCTTGGGGCTGAGGTTGCCCTCGGCGTTGTCGGAGAGCAGCTTGGCGAGGATCAGCAGCGAGTTGAGCGGCGTGCGCAGCTCGTGCGACATGTTGGCCAGGAACTCGGACTTGTAGCGGGTGGAGAGGGCCAGCTGCTCGGCTCGCTCCTCCAGCACCTGCCGGGCCTCCTCCATCTCGGAGTTCTTGATCTCGATGTCGCGGTTCTGCACCGCGAGCTGCTCGGCCTTCTCCTCCAGCTCGGCGTTGGAGCGCTGCAGCTCCTCCTGCCGCGCCTCCAGCTCCGCCGACCGCATCGACAGTTCGGCCGTCAACCGCTGGGACTCCAGCAGCAGGCCCTCGGTCTTGGTGTTGACCGCGATGGTGTTGACGGTGACGCCGATCATCTCGGCGATCTGGTCCAGGAAGTCCATGCTGATCTTGGTGAACGGGTTGAACGAGGCCAGCTCGATCACGCCCAGCAGCCGGCCCTCGAACAGCACCGGCATGACGATCACGTTGACCGGAGCTGCCTCGCCGAGCCCGGAGGCGATCTTCAGGTATCCGGGCGGGGCGTCCTTGAGCAGGATCGGCTTCTTCTCGATCGCCGCCTGCCCGACCAGGCCCTCCCCCAGGTGGAACGAGGTCGGCATGGCCCGGCGCTGGTAGCCGTAGGAGCCGATCAGGCGCAGCACGGTGTCGTGCTCGATCGTCTCCTCGCCCGCGTCGACGGTCATCTCGTTGCGCAGCGCCGGCATGGCCAGGAAGAAGGCGCCGTGCTGGGCGGAGACGACCGGGGTCAGCTCGCTCATGATCAGCGAGCTGACCGCCTCCAGGTCCCGGCGGCCCTGCATCAGACCGGAGATCCGGGCCAGGTTGGTCTTCAGCCAGTCCTGCTCCTGGTTGGTCCGGGTGGTCTCGCGCAGGTTGGCGATCATCTGGTTGATGTTGTCCTTGAGCTCGTCGAGCTCACCGGCCGCGTCCACGTCGATGCGCAGGCTCAGGTCGCCGCGGGTCACCGCGGTGGCGACCTGGGCGATGGCGCGCACCTGGCGGGTCAGGTTGCCCGCCAGCTCGTTGACGGACTCGGTCAGGTCCTGCCAGGTGCCGGCGACCCCCGGCACACGGGCCTGGCCGCCCAGGCGTCCGTCGGTGCCGACCTCTCGGGCGACGCGGGTGACCTCGTCGGCGAACGCAGAGAGCTGGTCGACCATCGTGTTGATGGTGGTCTTCAGCTCCAGGATCTCGCCGCGCGCGTCGACGTCGATCTTGCGGGTCAGGTCGCCCTTGGCGACGGCCGTGGTGACCTGGGCGATGTTGCGGACCTGGCCGGACAGGTTGTCGGCCATCAGGTTGACGTTGTCGGTCAGGTCCTTCCACATGCCCGCGACGCCGGGGACGCGGGCCTGGCCGCCCAGGATGCCCTCGGTGCCCACCTCGCGCGCCACGCGGGTCACCTCGTCGGCGAAGCCGGAGAGCTGGTCGACCATCGTGTTCAGGGTGTCCGCGAGCGCGGCGACCTCGCCCTGGGCGTCGATGGTGATCTTCTTCGACAGGTCGCCACCGGCCACGGCCGTCGCGACCTGGGCGATGTTGCGCACCTGGAAGGTGAGGTTCGAGGCCATCAGGTTGACGTTCTCGGCCAGGTCGCGCCAGATGCCCTCGACGCCCTTGACCCGGGCCTGGCCGCCCAGGATGCCCTCGGTGCCCACCTGCCGGGCCACCCGGCTCACCTCGTCGGCGAAGACCGAGAGCTGGTCGACCATGGTGTTGACGGTGGTGACCAGCTCCAGGATCTCGCCACGCGCGTCGACGGTGATCTTCTTGGACAGGTCGCCGCGGGCCACGGCCGTGGTGACCTCGGCGATGTTGCGGACCTGGTTGGTCAGGTTGTTGGCCATCAGGTTGACCGAGTTGGTCAGGTCCTTCCAGGTGCCCGAGACGCCCGGCACCCGGGCCTGACCGCCCAGGCGGCCCTCGGTGCCGACGTCCGTGGCCACCCGGGTCACCTCGTCCGCGAAGGCGGAGAGCTGGTCGACCATCGTGTTGAGCGTCGTCTTCAGCTGGAGGATCTCGCCGCGGGCGTCCACGGTGATCCGCTGCGTCAGGTCACCGCGCGCGACCGCCGTCGAGACGGTCGCGATGTTGCGCACCTGGAAGGTGAGGTTGGACGCCATGAAGTTGACGTTGTCGGTCAGCCCGCGCCACACGCCCGCCGCGCCCGGCACCATCGCCTGACCGCCGAGGATGCCCTCGGTGCCGACCTCGCGCGCCACACGCGTCACCTCGTCGGCGAACGCCGAGAGTTGGCCGACCATCGCGTTGATGGTGTTCTTCAGTTCCAGGATCTCGCCGCGCGCGTCGACCTCGATGGTCTGCGACAGGTCGCCGCGCGCCACGGCCGTGGTCACCTGGGCGATGCTGCGGACCTGGCCGGACAGGTTGTCGGCCATCAGGTTGACGTTGTCGGTCAGGTCCTTCCAGGTGCCGGCCACGCCCGGCACCTGCGCCTGGCCGCCGAGCTTGCCCTCGGTGCCCACCTCGCGCGCCACGCGGGTGACTTCGGAGGCGAAGCCGGAGAGCTGGTCCACCATCGTGTTGACGGTGTTCTTCAACTCCAGCATCTCGCCCGCGACCTGGGCGGTGACCTTGCGCGACAGGTCGCCCTTGGCGACGGCCGTGGTGACCAGCGCGATGTCGCGCACCTGCGCGGTCAGCCGGCTGGCCATCATGTTGACCGAGTCGGTCAGGTCCTTCCACGAGCCGGACATGCCGCGCACTCGCGCCTGGCCGCCCAGCTTGCCCTCGGTACCGACCTCCACGGCCAGCCGGGTCACCTCGTCGGTGAACTCCGAGAGCTGCTCGACCAGTCCGTTGACGGTCCGGCCCACCTTGAGGAACTCGCCGCGCAACGGGTGCGAGCCGCCGTCGGGGCCGAGCGCGCGCAGCTCCATCCGCTGCTGCAGGTCACCCTCGGCGATCGAGCCGAGCACCCGGCCGACCTCGGCCATCGGCCGGGCCAGGTCGTCGATCAGCGCGTTGGAGTTGTCGATCGCCGTCGCCCAGGCGCCCTCGCAGGAGCCCACCTCCAGCCGCTCGCCGAGCCGTCCCTCACGCCCGACCGCGCGACGCACCCGGGCCAACTCCCCGGTCAGGTGCTGGTTGCGCTCGGCGACCTGGTTGAAGACCGCGGCGATCTCCGCCACCACCGAGTCCCCTGGCACGGTCAACCGCTTGCGGAAGTTGCCGTCGCGCATGGCCGTCAGAGCGGTCAGCAGCTTGCGCAGATCGGCCGCGTCGGCGCCCGGGCCGCCACGGCGGGATTGCCGCGTGCCGCCGGGCTTCGCCACGACCGCCGTCGCCCTGCTCGAATCCACCGGCGTGCCTCCAGAGTTGCGTTGATCGCCGCGCGTGGGACGCTTCCCCACAATCTAACGACCCAGGCGGGTTGGGGGAGGGCCATGGACGGGTATCGGCATCGCTGAACACCGTCCGCACACCGTCCGCCCGCCTGTCAGGTGCAGATCGAGTCACCGAACGTACCGGCTTCGCTCCCCAAGCGGTACCGGGGATCAGTAACCTGACGGCACAGGTCGGTGTTTGTCCCAGTGAAGCCGGGCCCGACGGCGTCCGGCAGAGGCCGGACGCGTAACGTGAGCCGGGAGCCCGGAAGAAGGAGGAGGCGCCTCGTGGGTGACGCCACCGCGCGGGCCGCCGCCACGTTCGAGCCCGTCGGCCGCTCCGTCGCCGCCGCGCGTGCGTTCGTGCGCGACACGCTCCAGGGCTGGGGCTTCGGCGAGGTCGTCGACGACGCGGTGGTACTGGTCAGCGAGCTGGTGACGAACGCCGTCGTGCACGCGGGCACCGCCGCCCTGGTGGAACTGGCGCGCCAGGACGACCAGGTGCGCGTCGAGGTCGGCGACCGCTATCCGCGCCGCGCCCTGCCGATCTACCCCGGCGCCGAGGAGGGCCCCGCCGCCACCGCCGAGTTGGAGCGCGAGGGCGGGCGCGGCCTGCTGCTCTGCGCCGCGCTCGCCAAACGCTGGGGCGTCGACTACACCGCGACCGACAAGCGCGTCTGGTTCACCCTCCACCTGCCCACCCGTCCCACCGGCACCAGGGCCGCCGGACCGCTCACGCCCGACGCCCTGCTGCCCGAGGCGGAGGAGCAGGTCCACGTCGCCGTGGTGCAGGTCGACGGTGAGGGTTTGGTCTCCGCCTGGAACCAGGACGCCGAACTGCTCTTCCAGCACCCCGCCGTCAAGGCCGTCGGCCGCCCGTTCGCGGAGCTGGCCGCCTGGCCCCAGACGCCCGGCACCGGTCTCGGCGTCGACGAGGCGCTGCGGCTGTCGCGCTGGGAGGGCAGCTACGCCATGCGCCGCGGCGACGGCCGCCTGCTCGGCGTCTACGGCTCCCACCTGCGCGTGCGCGACACCCACGGCAACCCCTCCACCGTCTGCCTGCTGGTGCGCGAGCAGGAGCGCGCGGTACTGCAGACGCCCTCGCGCGGTGCCCAGGGGGGTGGCGCGGAAGCCGGCGCCCGCGCGGACGGACCGGCCATGGACGCCTTCCTCGGCCCGCTCACCGGCGGCCAGGCCCCCGACGACCTCGACGGACTGCTCCAGCGCACCGTCGAGCGCGCCCGCGACCTGCTCGACGGCGACGCCGCCTACCTGCTGCTGGCCACCGACGACGAGACCGAGCTGGAGGTGCGCGCCAGCTGCGGCCTGCCGTCGGGGCGGCAGCGCTTCGCGCGGGTGCCGGTCGAGTCCGGTGTCGGCCGCTACGGCTCCGCCCGGCTCCCCACCGTCCACGAGGACCTGGCCGACTCCCCCGGCGCGGTGCCGCTGCTCGGCGGCACCGGGCTGCGCTCGGTGGTCACCGTGCCGCTCAAGGTCGAGGGCCGGCTGACCGGCTCCCTCGCCGTGGCCGCGCAGTCACCCGGCCAGTACCGCAACGACGACGCGCTGCGGCTGCAGTTCGCCGCCGACCGGATCGCGCTGGCGGTCGAGAGCGCGCGGCTGACGGAGCTGGAGCGGCTGCGGCGCGGTTCGCTGTCGTTCCTCGTCGAGGCCTCCGACCTGCTGGCCGGCACCCTGGAACGGGACCAGACCTTGGCGCTGGTCGCGCAGATGACCGTGCCGACGCTCGCCTCCTGGTGCGCGGTCTACACGACGTACACGGGCGTCGACCCGTCCGTCCCCGAGCTCGCCTACGTCCTGCACGAGGACGAGGAGCAGATCGACGGCCTGCGCGCCCTGCTGGAACGCATCGCGCCCCCGGAACCGCTGAACACGCCCGGCGCGCGGGAGTGGCCCGCACCCACGGACGCGGCGCAGGACGCCGCGCTGCGCGCCACCCTGCGGGCCCGCACGCAGGGCGCGGGCGAGACGGCCGCGCAACGCGCGGCGCTCGCCACGGCCGCGACGGTGGGTGGCGACACGGTGGTACTGCCGCTGGTCGCCCGCAACCGCGTCATCGGCATCCTGACGCTCGGCAAAGCGGCCGACGAGAAGTTCCGCCGCGAGATCCTGGAGCTGGCCGAGGACCTCTCGCGCCGGGCGGCGCTCGCGCTGGACAACGCCCGCCTGTACTTCGAACGCACCGCCACCTCACGGGCCTTGCAGCGCAGCCTGCTGCCGCCCGCGGTGCCGCGGGTGCCCGGCGTCGAGGTCGAGGTCATCTACCGCGCGGCGGGCGAGGGCAACGAGGTCGGCGGCGACTTCTACGACATCTTCCCGATCCGCGAGGGCACCTACGGCTTCGCCATCGGCGACGTCTGCGGCACCGGCCCCGAAGCAGCCTCCGTCACCGGGCTCGCCCGCCACTCGTTGCGGCTGCTCGCCCGCGAGGGCCTGGCCGCACCGGAGGTGCTGAAGCGCCTGAACGCCGCCATCCTCGACGAGGGCGACCGCGGCCGGTTCCTGACACTGCTCTACGGCGAGATGACCCCGCGCCAGGACGGCTCCGTCGAACTGCGCACCGTCTGCGCGGGGCACCCCCTGCCGCTGCGGCTGCGCCCCGACGGGACCGTCTGCGCCGCGGCCTCGCCGCAGCCCCTGCTCGGCGTCCTCGACGACCTCGACCTGGAGACCGAGACCCTGGTCCTCGAACCGGGCGACGTCCTCCTGTGCGTCACCGACGGCATCACCGAACGCCGTGACGGCCCCCGCATGCTCGGCGACGACGGCCTCGCCGAGGTCCTCACCACCTGCACCGGCCTCACCGCCGGCGCCGTCGCCACCCGCGTCCTGCGCGCGGTGGAACGCTTCGCCGCCGACCCCGCCTCCGACGACATGGCCATCCTGGCCCTCCGCGTCCTGGGCGCCCCGGCGCCCCAGGCGCGGTAGTCGGCTCCGCTCAGCCCTGACGCGTCAGCACGACCACCGGGACCAGGCGCACCGCCCGCTCCTGGAAACCCTCGAAGCAGGGGGTGCGCCGCACCTGCTCCGCCCGGAGCCGCTCGCGCTCCGCGCCCTCGGCCACCGACGCCGACGCCGTCACCCGGTATGCCTCGGTCCCGGCCTCGAGCCGTGCGTCGGGACCGGCGAGCAGGCTGTGGTAGCAGCCCGGACGGTTCGGGCGGCCGCCGGTGGACCGGAATTCGTCGATCACCAGCTGGTTCCGTCGAAGGCGCTCCGACATGTGCTCCACCCCGTCAGGAATCCGCCCGCCCTTGGCCGCCGGGCGCCAGCAGACGTACGAGTGCGAACAGTACGGCGATCAGCAGGGCCCACGAGCCCCACTCGTGCGTGGAGACCGGCCGCCAGCCGTGGCGTTGGTACGGGTAGCGCCAGGCGCCCAGAAAGGTGGCGATGTTCTCGGCGAGCCAGAGGAAGAAGCCGATGAGGACGAAGGAGAACGCCAGCGGCATGCGGTGGTCGCGGCCGCCGACGGTGTAGTGGACGGTGGTGCCCCACAGCGCGACCGCCAGCATCGCCGCCAACGGCCAGCGGACGTCCGGCAGCCAGTGGTCGGTCAGGAAGTTGACGAAGACCGCGCCCGCGAGCAGCGGGACGGCGACGCGGCGGTAGCCGGTGACGCGGAGGCGGAGCATGCGCCAGGCGCAGCAGACGTAGCTGCCGACCGCCGCGTACATGAAGCCGCTGTAGAGCGGCACCCCGCCGATCTTGCTGAGCGCCTGCTCCGGGTAGCTCCAGGAGCCGACCCGGACCTTCACCAGTTCCAGGGCCAGACCCAGCACGTGGCAGGCCAGCACGGCCACCACGTCGCGGCCGGACTCGACCCCGAGCGTCCACATCAGCGCGGTGAGCGCGATGCCGTAGGCGAGCAGCAGGTCGTAACGGGCCAGTGGCAACGCCGGGGCCACGCGGATCGCCGCCATGCCGGCGAAGAGCAGGACCGAGAAGGTACAGCACTGAGCCTGGGTCCAGCCGAATCGAAGGAGTTGCCGCACAGTAGGCGAGGACGGTCCGGCGGACGAACCCGGTTCCCTGCGCCAAACCTTCACAACCGGGACGTCCCGGCTTGTCCGGGTCTGGGAGCGTCGGGTTTTCTGTGAGACGGGAGTGACCCCTGTTGCGCGCCTACGCGCGTCCCTAGCATCGGCCGGGTGTCCCGCACCTCCCGTCGCGCTCCGTTCGCCGCCGTCGTCACCGCCGGTGTGCTGGTCGCGGTCTGCGTGGCCGCGGCCTACGCCGATCCCACCTCGTTGTTCGCGCCGCTGCCGTGGTCCGCCTTCCAGGTGACGCCCGTACGCGGGGTGTGGTCCGTGGCGGGGGTCGCGGTCTTCCTGCCGGTGCTCGTGGTGGTGACTGCCTGGGGCACCGCCGTGTCGTTCCGGGGCGCGGCCGTCGCGACCGGACGCAAGCGGATGGTCTTCCGGCTCTGGGGCGTCACCATCCTCGCGACCGCCCTCGCGCGGCTCGCGCAGATGATCGCGGAGACCGCGGGCGTGGGGATCCACGGCGGCGCGCGGACGCTGGTGGCGACCGCCCTGTGGGACTGCGGGCTGCCCGCCTCGCGGGTCGCGTTGATCGGCTGGGTCCCGGCCGTCCTCGGCGCCTACGCGCACCGGTACCGGCCACGGCCCGAGGGGCCGAAGCGCAGGCGACTGCCGACGCCGCCGCACTACGGATGGCGCTGGTGCCTGACCGGGACGGCGCTCCCGCTCGCCCTGCTCGGCCCGCTCGTCGGGCCCATGCTCTGGGAGGGCTCGCCCGCCGCCGCGTTCTACGGCGAGCAACTGAGCCTGCGGCGGATGCCGTTCGGCCTCGACCTCGGCCCGGCCCGGTTCTCCGTCGAGCTGGTGACCGCGGCGATCGTGGGCGCGATCATGCTGGCCCGCTCCTCGCGGCGGTTCGACTACACCCGCCCGGCCGACCTGCTGCTCGGCGGCTGGCTCGCCGCCCTCGGCGGCGGCGCGGCCGCCGGAACCGTCCAGGCACTCCTCGCGCTGCCGCGCGACCTCCAGGGCTCCGACCTGTTCGTCGTCCCCGACGCCGCGCTGCGGATCGGCACCGGGCTCTCCCTCGGCGTCGCCTTCGGCTGGGCCGTCGTCCCCTCGCTGCTGCTGTTCAGCCGCCTGCTGGACGTCATCTCCGGGCAACGGCGCCGCTTCGCGACCGTGCTGGCCTCCGCCACCGTGCTGGCACTCGGGTCCTGGCTGCTCGCGCAGGCCACGCCGAGCGTGGCGACGACCACCCCCACCCTCGACGCCGGTGCCCGCGCCACCGCGAACGCACCGCTGCCCGCGCTCACCGTCCGCCCGGCCACCTCGACCTCCGCCGCACTGATCAGCGACGTGGACGGCCGCCAGGTGCTGCTCCGCGGCGTCAACGTCAACCAGCTCGTCGACTACGCCGCCCCGCCGACACCCGGCCGCCAGACCGTACGGCCGCTCGGCGACTCCGACTTCGCACAGATGGCCGCGCTCGGTTTCGACGTCGTCCGGCTCGACCTGTCCTGGTCCGCGCTGGAGCCGAGCCGCGGGCAGTACAGCCAGACCTACCTGGACCGGATCAAGGCCACCGTGGCCATGGCCGCCCGGCACGGCCTCTACACCGACCTGGACATGCACGAGGACGCCTGGGGTGCGGCCATCGCCGCCCCGGCCGGCACCGGCTGCCCGAGCGGCAGCTCGCCCTCCCTCGGTTACGACGGCGCGCCGGCCTGGGCCACCCTCACCGACGGCGCCTCCCGTTGCCAGGGCCTGAGCCGGGACCTCACCCCCGCCAACACCCGGGCGTTCACCGCCTTCTACCACGACACCGACGGCATCCAGACCGAACTCGTGAGCGCCTGGGCCATGCTGGCGCGCACCTTCGGCAACGACCCGGCCGTCGCCGGCTACGGGCTGCTCAACGAGCCCGGTATCGGCGACGATCCGCCCGCCACCTCCTCGGTGCTGCTGGGCGCCTACGAGAACCGGGCCGTCCAGGCGATCCGGAGTGCCGAGCAGCAGGTCGCCGGAGGCTTCCCGCACCTGGTCTTCATCGAGCCGAGCGTGCTCTGGTCCGGTCTGGGCTTCGACGCGGCACCGCCGCGTGGCTTCAGCGCCGACCCGTACCTGGTCTTCGCCCCGCACCTGTACAGCCAGTCCATCACCATGGACCAGTCGCTCGGGCTGACGCTGGTCTCCGTCGAGCGCGGCTTCGCCCTCGCCGAACAGCAGGCACAGGCCTACGGGATGCCACTGTGGGCCGGCGAGTGGGGCTGGTTCGGCTCCACGACCGGGACCGCGGGCAGCCCGGCCGACCCGTCCGGCAGCCCGGCGATGCTGCACCGGTTCGCCGCCGTCGAGGACCAGGCCAGGATCGGGGACGCCTACTGGGTCTGGAAGCAGGCCTGCGGCAGCCCCGAGAGCGACCAGCATGCGACCGTCGTCGGCAACCTCGTCGGCGTGGACTGCGCCACCGGCAAGGACGTGGCCCCTTCGGCCGCGACCGTGGCCGTGCTGTCGCGCGCCTACCCGCGCTCGGCGCCAGGCACGCTCACCGCCCTGACCTCCGACACCATCAGCGGCGCGTTCTCCCTCACCGGCGCCACGCCCGTGGCGACCGCCGCGGGACCGGCCTGCACCCTGGACGTCTGGTATCCGGGAACGGCCAAGCCCACGCCGACGGCCACGGGCATCGCCCGGCTGACGGTACGCCAGGTGCCGGGTGGCTGGCGCATCACGGGCTGTGCCAGCGGTGACTACCGGCTGTCGATCGACTGACCGGCCCGGTGACCGGGCGCGAATGCGTCGGACACGGCCTCTACACCTGCCATCAGCGGCTCCGCCGATGATTTTCGCATTTGCTCGATATCACTCTGATTACGGTATGTTGACGAGCCGTCACTGTCGGGTACTGGACAGTTGTCGGACATCGGCGGCCGGAAGCCGACCCGACCGTCGACCAGCATCACCAGTGAAAGGAGCCCCCGTGAGCAACGAAGCCGCGGTGGCCAACAACCGCTCCCTCACTCTCGGTGCCGCAGCGGGATCGCTCGGCTACCTCGCCCTCGGCCTCACCCTCCTGGCCGTCGGCATCGTCTCCACCGGCGTCATCCACAACACCACCGTCGCCGACACCCACGGCCTGACCCTCTGGGTCGGCGGGGTCGCCCTGTTCATCTGCGGGCTGCTCGAGTTCCGCGGCGGCAGCAACGCCACCGGCACCGCCTTCGCCGGCCTCGGCGCCCTCTGGGTCGTCGCGTCGGAGACCTCACCCTCGTCCGCCAACGCGGCCGGACTCTTCTACATCCTCTGGGCCCTGCTGGCACTCGCGCTCACCGCATCGCAGTGGCGCGGCGGGAGCCTGCTGCTCCGCGGGGTCTACGGCCTGTTCACCGTCGCCCTGATCCTCTGGGCCGTCGGTGCCTTCGCCACCAGCTCCGGCCTGGACAAGACGGCAGGCTGGGTGGCCGCGGTGGCGGGCCTGCTCTCCTGGTACGCGGCGACGATCTCGCTCGGCGGCAGCACCTGGGCCGGGCTCAATCTCCCCGTCCGCTGACCGCACGCACGGGGGCGGGCGGAGACCCGAGGGGGGCCTCCGCCCCGCCTTCCGCCCCCACCCCGCTCACGACGGCACGGCGCAGCAGGTACGCGGCCCGCGACCGGGCCGCGTACCACTGCACGAGGTAGGCCAGCAGCAACAGCGCGATCGCGGCCACCCCGTCCAACCAGTAGTGGTTGGCCGTGACCACCACGACCGCCACCGTCAGGATCGGATGGGCCAGAACCAGCCAGCGCCAGCGACTCCGGCTCACCTTGATCACCGCGACGGCCACCAGCACGCACCACGCCACGTGCACCGAGGGCATCGCGGAGTAGGAGTCGGCCTGCAACCCGCCGATCGTCGTCCCGTAGACGGACTGCCCGTACTGGACCGCCACGTCCACCATGCCGTCGTCGGGCAGCAGCCGCGGCGGCGCCACGGGTATCAGCTGCACCAGCAGGGACCAGGCCGTCACCAGGACCAGGGTCATCCTGACCCAGGGATACGCCTCCCGGTGGCGCAGGAAGAGCCAGATCAGCAGCGCGATGACCGCGCCGAAGTGCAGCGACGCGTAGTAGTAGTCGGCTCCCTGGATCAGCCACGGGTGCGGCAGCGCCCAGCCCTGGACCCTGGCCTCGCTGGGCAGATGGAGCCACCGCTCGGCGTTCCAGATCGCCTCCCCGCGCGCGTAGGCGCCGTCCCCGCTCATGACGGAGATCTGCCCGGCGTACTGCCAGATCGCGAAGAGCCCGACGACCACGGCCGCCTCACGCAGCACGAGCCCCACGTTGACCCGCCGCGGCGACGGCGCGCCGACGCGCCGCACGGCCACCGAGGCGGCGAAGGCCGCCACCGCCAGCGTGCCCGCCGACTGCCAGTTCAGCGTGAGGTTCAACACCGCGCCGACCCCCTTTCGATGCGCTCACCGTAGTGCCTACCTCGGACGACGCGCGCGCCGGGGGCGGGTCGGCCCGGGTTCACGCAAGCGGCTGGAGCGGGTGCCGGATCAGCAGGGACGCCCGGACCGGTTCGTCGCCCAGGGCGGCGTAGGTGTGCGGGGAATCCGAGACCCAGGAGGCGTGCTCACCGGCCCGCACCACGACCGGCTCGCCGACCGGACCCACCTGCGCGGTGCCGGAGAAGACGGTCAGGTACTCGACCACACCGGCCGGGTGCGCGGGCGATGTCTGCAACAAGCCCGGACGGATCTCCAGCCGGTAGAGCTCGGTGCTGACCCCGCCGTCCTGGAAGGCCTCCAACAGCTGGGCGGCCACCGCTGTCCCGCGCACCTCCGGCACGCGCAAGGGCTCGCCCGGCGTGGAGAGCAGCATCGCCAACGGCACGCCCAACTGCCCCGCGATCGCGTAGAGCGTCTCCGCGGTGGGATTGCGTGATCCGGTCTCCAGGCCTGACAGCGTCGCCTTGCCGACGCCGGCACGCCGAGCGAGTTCGGACAGGCTGATGCCACGCTGCGCGCGCAGCGCGCGAATGCGGTCGCCCGTCGCGGCAGCCGCCTCCGCCGACCACGGTCCGGGATTCTCCATGGTGCCGAGTATCTCGCGCCGACTATCGTTCCGTTTATGGAACACGCGCGGATACCCGTCCAACCACTCACCGCGGGACTGATCACCGCCGTGGTCGGCTTCAGCAGCTCCTTCGCCCTCGTCCTGACAGGCCTGCGCGGCGTCGGGGCCGACCGCGACCAGGCCGTCTCCGGACTCCTGCTGCTCTGCCTCAGCATGGGCGGTCTGGCTGTCTGGCTCGGCCTCCGGTACCGACAGCCGATCAGCATCGCCTGGTCCACGCCCGGCGCCGCGCTTCTGGCGAGCGCCGGGGTCCCGGCAGGCGGCTACCGAGCCGCAGTGGGCGCCTTCGTCCTGTGCGGCCTCCTGCTCACACTGACCGGACTCTGGCCCCGACTGAGCCGCCTGGTCGCCGCGATCCCACCCTCGCTGGCGACGGGTCTGCTGGCGGGCGTGCTGCTTCCGCTCTGCCTCGCCCCTGTGCAGGCGGCCTTCCACCTTCCCGGCCTCATGCTGCCGGTGCTCGCGGTCTGGGCACTGCTGATGCGCTGGGCACGTCGGTGGGCAACCCCCGGCGCCCTGGTCGCGCTGCTGATCGTGCTGGCCGTCCGCACTCCACTGCACTTCGGCGGGGCCGCCGGTTCCCTGTTCCCGCGCGTCGACATCACGACACCCGCGCTCAGTTGGTCCGCGGCGATCGGGATCGCGCTACCCCTCTACGTCATCACCATGGCCTCCCAGAACATCCCGGGCATCGCCGTCCTGCGTCACTTCGGCTACCAGCCACCGGTACGCCCCATCCTCACCGCGACAGGCATCAGTACGACGGCAACGGCATTCGGCGGCGGCTACGCCGTCAACCTGGCAGCCATCACGGCCGCGCTGGCCGCCGGCCCGGACGCCCACCCGGACCGCGACCGCCGGTGGATCGCCTCCGTCACCGCCGGCGCCTGCTACATCCTGCTCGGACTGACAGCAGGGGCCTCCGCCGTCCTGCTGACGCAAGCGCCCCCGCAACTCGTCGAAGCCATCGCCGGCCTCGCACTGCTGCCGACGCTGGGTTCGGCCCTGTCGTCCGCGCTGGGAGAGGAGAAGGGACGCGAGGCCGCGGTGCTCACCTTCGTCATTGCTGCATCCGGGGTATCCGCGTACGGCATCGGGGCGCCGGTGTGGGCGCTCGCCGCCGGGCTCGCGCTGCGACTGCTGATCTGACCCGGAACGCAGTGAAGCCCCCTGACCGGAGGTCAGGGGGCTTCACTGTAATAGTTGTTCGGCGGTGTCCTACTCTCCCACAGGGTCCCCCCTGCAGTACCATCGGCGCTGTGAGGCTTAGCTTCCGGGTTCGGAATGTAACCGGGCGTTTCCCTCACGCT